>JAIRRJ010000063.1 GCA_031256035.1 Treponema sp.
TAACTGACGGTTTGGGCAGGTAATAGGGCAATGCGAAGCATTGACCCCTGCCCAAACTGTGGCGGAGACAAAACCGCACAAAGGGCGCAAGCCCGACTGCGGTTTTTCGTAGCCTAGCCGCTTTAGCGGCGTACAGTTACCGTCCTGTTATGCGAAGTTGGTTTTTGCTTTTATCTCCTATTATTTATTCCTTTAATTCTTTTTGCTTAATAAATCTTAGGGGGAAAAATTCATATAAACTTATATATTTTATTTTTCCATTTATTGGTTCAAATATTTCAGCCATTTTAGGTAATATTTTTATTATATTTTCTGGTTTGTCCATAAATAATGTTGTATGAGCTGCCAAATCAGTATTCCATAAACTTTTTTCTTTTACGAAATTATACAATTCAATTAATTTTATATTCATATAAGGGTTTAAATATAATACATCCAATTTGAAAAGACCAAATCCGCTATATGATAAATCTATTTCATTAAATTTGCTTCCGATTTTATCCAATAAATCCATTAAATAATTTTCATATTCCAATGAATAGCAACCTAAAGTAATATGATATGGAATGTCCTTTGTTTGATTACCAATTAAACCATTTTCCAATATTATTTTATTATATTTTTCAATTGTTTTTTGAGTATCATTATCGTGTTCTGCGATTATATACAGATTTTTATCCATAATTCATATCCTTTATAAACATAATTTTACCACCAATTCTTATTTTTTGTCTAGTGTTACTTAAATTATTTATTTTTACCAATCAAAAACCAATTTCGCATAACGTTCCTTGTGCGAATCCCACTTAATCACCACTAACCCGCAATAAAACGCTCTTATAATAACCCTTCGGCAAGGGTATAAAGCGAAGAAACTTTCGTTTTATACCTGCCAATAGGGGGTATTATGTATATTAATCTAATTTTGCATTATTTTAGGAATTGTGTCAATTATAGAATGAACGTGGGAATGTACTTTCAGGGGAGGGTATTTACCAACAAAGATACTACAGTGAAACATGACCTATGGTGAGCAAATATGTCTCTGGGCGTGGCAGCAGGAGGCGTGTGAAATACTATTTTGACGAGATGCGCACACACTTGTGAAGGTACGCTGCCAAATAAATTACTTGAGGGGTGTCAGGGGGGAAAGTGCCGCCCCCGCGCGGCGTTTTTTCCCCTGACGGGACCCAAAGGAAAATTATCAGGCAGCGTACCTTAGTCCCCTGTTGCCACGCGCCTTAAAGGTATGATTGCTAATGATGCTTCACAGAATACTGTCAAGGGGGCTTTTGATGCTGAGGACGCTGCGGCGGGCGACGTGGGTGTAGCGTTCGGTGGTGCGCAGGTTGGCGTGACCGAGCAGGGACTGAATAAAACGGATGTCGGTGCCGGATTCCAGCAGGTGGGTGGCGAAGGTGTGGCGAAGGCTGTGAATCGAGATTTTTTTGGGGATTTCGGCGTTGCGGACGGCTTTGTCGAAAATATGCTGGGCAGAGCGAATGGTCAAGGGGCGGGAGGCGGGCTGGCCGGGGAAAAGCCATGTCTGAATACCAAAGAATGAACAGTACTCACTAATAAACTGGGCGGCTTTTTCCGAGAGAACCGTACAGCGGTCTTTGCGCCCCTTGCCCTGCCTGACATAAATGACCTTGCGGTCAAGGTCAATATGTTCCCTTTTTAGCGCAACTACTTCGCTGACCCGCAGACCGGAAGAATAAGCAAGCATCAAAAGCAGGCGGTGTTTGGAATTACGTTCCATGCTGAGAATTTTCTTGATTTCCTCTTTTGAAAAAACAGCTGGAAGCCGCCCGTCTCGGCGGGGACGGTGCTGCTCACTGATTCCCTCATTTTTCAAAATATTCCTGAAGAAAAATTTTATCGCGCTAAGTGCAAGATTTATTGCCGATGCGGAATAATCTCTTTTCTTTTCCATGTCTGCAAGGAATTGAGTTATATCATCAGATTGAATCTCCTCAGGTGTTTTTTGGAGAGTCCGGCACAGCAGGCGGTTGTAGTAGATATAGGCGCTCCGGGTGCGGGGACTGTATTTTCGTGCGCGCAGTTCAGCCTCAAGTTTTATCCGCCAGTCATCAGAAAATTTTTCAGGAAGAGGAGAAGGACCAAGCATAGTGTAATTAATTGCAGGCGGAGGTACAGGAACAGCGGGAGATTGTTCCCATGGACGTTCCCAAAAACCGGCTACCTGCGGCGGAATAACAGAATTTTCTTCCACCCAAACATAAGGAACACCCGAAAGAATTCTATTGAACTGATCGGCATTCGTGTTTTGAGTAAAAACAAATTCCCGCCTTAACTTGTCCCATGTCCCGCCGCCATGAACTGCAAACAGACGGAACAAACCCTTGTCATAATCGAAAAAAGGAACCCTAACCGAGGAGGTACTGCGGAAAAAGTATACAACTTCCATATAAGGTAAGATAATAATGTACAGATTGTGGTAGAGTGTCAACAGGTAACCAAAAAGGGCTAAATACAGCATTTCTGCACAAAACACATAGTTTTCATGAATTAAAAAAAACGCTATTCTTTCAATAACATGGACAAACTTATCATCAAGGGTGCGCGCGAGCATAACCTTAAAAACATCGACCTTGAGCTTCCCCGCGACAAGCTTATCGTCATTTCAGGACTTTCCGGGTCAGGCAAAAGTTCCCTTGCCTTTGACACAATTTTCGCCGAAGGGCAAAGAAGGTATGTGGAGAGCCTTTCCGCGTACGCACGGCAGTTTCTGGGGCGCATGGACAAGCCCGATCTGGACTATATCGAGGGGCTTTCCCCGGCTATTTCCATCGAACAGAAAACCACCCACCGCAACCCTCGTTCCACGGTCGGCACGGTAACGGAGATTTACGATTACTACCGCCTTCTTTACGCGAGGATCGGTATCCCCCACTGCCCTGTCTGCGGCAAGGAAATCCGCGAACAGCCTGTTGATTCGATAATCGAAACCATATTGCACTTCAAGGAAGGGACGAAGATACAACTGCTTGCGCCCGTTATCCGCGGAAAAAAAGGGGAACATCAGAAGATAATCGAAGATGCCCGCAAGGCGGGTTTTGCAAGGGCGCGCATTGACGGCGTTCCTGTAAGCCTTGACGAAAGCATCAAGCTGGATAAACAAAAAAAACACACGATAGAGATCATCGTTGACAGGCTGGTGATAGGGACTGCTGTCCGCTCGCGGCTTGCGGAATCAGTAGAGACGGCTCTTCAAACCGCTTCCGGCCTCCTTTTGGTTTTGGCGGGCGGAGACGGCAAAAAATCTGACACAGGAACGAGCGAGCATTTTTTCTCGCAGAGCAGCGCGTGCCCCGATTGCGGAGTTTCAATTCCCGAATTGCAGCCGAGGCTTTTTTCATTTAACAACCCCTTCGGCGCGTGCCCAAGCTGTTCCGGGCTTGGGGTAAAACTTGAATTCGATCCCGACCTGTTGATCCCCGACCGCTCTCTTTCTTTTAACGAAGGCGGAGTTATTCCCTACAATCCCGATAGCGCCTGGAACCGCAGCCGTTTTGAAAGCCTCGCCAAACATTACAGATTCAGCCTTGACACGCCGTTTAAGCAGCTTCCGAAAAAAATACTGGAAGCGATTTTCCACGGAAGCGATGACGCAATCAAGGTAAAGTACGAAAACAAAGAGGGGACAAACCGTTTTGAATACCAGTCTAAGTTTCCCGGCATACTGGAAGAACTCAAACGCCGTTACATTGAATCATCCTCTACGGGTGTAAAAGAATGGCTGGAAAGGTTTATGAGCCAGAAACACTGCGAAGACTGCGGCGGCAAACGCCTGAAACCTGAAGTGTTAGCTGTAACCGTAGCCGGGAAAAATATATGGGAACTTTCTCATTTATCGGTAACGGATTCACTTAATTTTTTTGAGAATGTCAAATGGAACGCAAACGAAAAGAAAATCGCCCGCCAGATACTAAAAGAAATTAACTCAAGGCTCGGTTTTCTCAAAAACGTGGGGCTGGATTACCTGAGCCTTGAACGAAAGGCGGCGACTCTTTCAGGCGGCGAAGCGCAGCGTATAAGGCTTGCGACACAGATCGGCTCAAGCCTTGTGGGAGTGCTTTATATTCTTGATGAGCCTTCTATCGGTCTGCACCAGAGGGACAACCAAAGGCTGATTGACACTCTTTTATATCTGCGCGACCTCGGCAACACCCTTATCGTTGTCGAACATGACGAACAGACACTGCGCACAGCCGATCACATCGTGGATTTGGGACCGGGTGCAGGAGTACACGGCGGTAATGTGGTCGCACAGGGCAGGCCTCAGGATGTAATGAAAGTAAAGGAAAGCCTGACCGGCCAGTATTTGGCGGGCAAGCTCACCATCGACATTCCCAAAAAGCGCCGGAAAGGGAACGGCGCGTTTATCAAAATAAAGGGCGCGAGCGAGCATAACCTTAAAAACATCAACGTGGAAATTCCGTTAGGTGTTTTTACCTGCATCACCGGCGTATCCGGTTCGGGGAAATCAACACTGCTTTCGGATGTTTTGTATCCGGCGCTTGCAAACAAGGTTTACGGCTCAAATCATGTTGAAGGGGCATATAAAAAAATCGAAGGGGCGGACAATATCGACAAGGTGATCGACATCGATCAGAGTCCTATTGGCAGAACGCCCCGATCAAACCCGATAACTTATGTAGAAGGTTTTACCGCCATCAGGGATTTGTTCGCCCATCTTCCCGAATCAAAAATGCGCGGATACAGGCCTGGGCGTTATTCATTCAATGTGAGGGGCGGCAGGTGCGAAAACTGCGAAGGCGACGGTACAATTAAGATCGAAATGAACTTCCTGCCCGATGTGTACATCACCTGCGATGTATGCCACGGCAACCGTTTTAACCGTGAAACCCTGGAAATACGCTTTAAGGGGAAAAATATCGCCGAGGTTCTCGACATGACCATCGAAGAAGCGGCGGTGTTCTTCGCGTCCATTCCACAGATTGCCCGCAAGATGCAAACAATGCTTTCAGTCGGACTTGGTTATGTGAAACTGGGACAGTCCGCCCTGACGCTGTCCGGCGGCGAAGCCCAAAGGGTAAAACTTGCGCTGGAGCTGTCAAAACGATCCACCGGCAGAACCCTGTACATACTGGACGAACCTACCACCGGCCTTCATTTTGCCGATGTTAAACTGCTGCTGGAAGTAATCCAGCGGCTTGTGGATCAGGGAAATACCGTTATAATGATTGAACATAACCTTGATGTTATTCTGCAGGCCGATAATATAATTGATCTGGGACCTGAAGGCGGAGACAAGGGCGGCTTTATTTTAACCGCCGGTACGCCTGAACAAGTCGCAAAATGCGGTAATTCCCATACCGGCTTTTACATCGCTGAAATGCTGAAAAGGCGCGGATTAAAAAACGGGAGAAAATGAAAAAGAGGCTTTTTCTTTTATTTGTTTTTTTTATTTTGTTGGCGTTTTTTTTACACGCCGATGAAACAGAAGTGGAAAAAACTCTTGAAACAGCGGAAGATTCCGCAGAAAATACCGGTGAAGAACAGGCTGACATGGCGGATGAAAACGGTAAAGAGGCAGATGATAAGCTTGTCTTAACCCCTGAGCAAATACGCCAGGGGCTGGAAATAAAAACATCTACTCTTCCTGAACTTGCCTTATGGTGCCGGACTCTTGGTCTTTCTGAAGGAGGTACAAAGGATGAACTTTCACGCAGATTACGGGAACATTTTGAAATTCCAGAACCGAATGCAGATGCTGAAAATATAAAAGTAATAACAATTGAATCCGCCCAGACCACCGAGTATTTCAGGATTGAAGTAATTGATGAAGATTACGCAAGACTCTCCGGGGAAGTGCGTATAAGTTTAAAAGACAAGGACGCCGTGCATAAAATAAAGGCAAATGATATTCTTCTTAACCGTACCCGCAATATATTAACAGCCAGAGGCGGAGTAGAATACATAAAAGAAGATGGTGATTCAATTGAAACTTTCCGCGGTGAAAATATCACAGTTAACATTGATGACTGGTCAAGTATTTTTCTTCGGGGCGCATCGGAAAAAAAACTGGAAAATGAAGCAAGCGCTTACTTATTTTCCGGCACGGTGATTAACAGTACAAATGAAAACGTAACGATCCTAAACAAAGGTAAAATCAGCAATGCAAATAACGATGAAGCTCTTTGGTCATTGGAAGCCTCAAAAATAATGCTCCTTCCCGGTTCTGATTTTGCAATTTTTAACGGTGTTCTGAAAGTCGGCGAAATACCTGTTCTGTATATTCCGTTTTTCTATTATCCAATGGATGAAGTAATCTTTCATCCGGTGATAGGATATCGAAGCAGGGAAGGTGCCTATGTCCAAACATCAACTTATATTTTGGGAAGGCCGAAGGCAAGCGCTTCCGATACCTCATCTCTTTCAAGACTTCTGGGAAATTCTAGCGATATGGAAAAAGAACGTCAGGGGTTATTCTTAAAAACCACAGGAAAAAAAATAAAGGACCCTGATGCAACCAGCCTTAAAGCGCTGATCGATTATTATACAAATTTAGGTTTATACATGGGGATTGATCTTTCAACTCCCAAAATTGGAATTTTAAACGCAGGTGATTTCTCTCTGGGAATTGGCCTGACCAGAACAATTGAGCAGACATCAGGCGGAAATTATAATCCTTTTGCGCCAAATGATTATGACGGCACATTCGATGATAATTATGCAAACCTGTTCGGGTGGACCAAGGCGCCCCGTTACCGTTTCAAAACCGAAAGCTCAATCAACGGAAGATACGGCAGCCTTTCCTGGTTTTTCCCCTTTTATTCAGACCCAAGCGTAGACAAAGATTTTCTGGACCGCTCTGAAAATATGGATTGGGTAAATATGGCTCAACAGGGAGCGGCGATAGGTGATGAGCCGACAATGGAAAACATCCTCCAATCCTATCAGTGGCAGCTCAACGGTAATTTTCGTCCCTTTTTTCCCGAAATAGCGCCGTATGTTTCCAATGTTTCACTTAACAGTTTTGCCATGACAATGTCTTTTATTACAATTGAAGATACAAACGCCCATAAAGACGCTCCGGGACGTTTTTTTTACGCTCCCGACAGAGCAACGCTTTTCAGCGTTTCCGCTTCAGTGTCAGGAACTCCGCTAACCCTTGGCAAAAGCAATACCGGCGCTGAAAAACAAAAACAGGAAATTGAAAACCTGTTAAAAGACATCGGCGTTCCCCGCTCACCATGGCCACAGGAAGACAATTCTGCCGAAAAAAAAACAATCGATGAAAAACTTGTTCCTCCGGCTCTGAATCATCGTTTTGATATACCAAGGCTTGGAAACAACATATTCAGCATTGATTATCAGCTTTCTCCCACAAGTTCGGCGGAACTTCAATTCAGATCCGGCTATGACAACTGGAAAAAAAACGAAGACATTGACTGGAACGAGATCCAATCAATTTTGGGAAGCATCGGCGGAAACTCAAGCGTTAACTTTAATATTAATCACAGTGAAAATTTCTATTCTAATACTGTTAACTTTTCCGGCAGCGGTACGTACAGAGATTATTGGACTCTCAATGAAGAAGCCGAGGCGTATCTTAAACCCGATGGTACTGTTGATGAAGATAAAATAAAAGAAGCGAAAAGGCAGCAGTATGCCCAATCGTTCTATTCAACAAATTACGCATATACCGGTACATTACGTCCTCTGTACCGGAATCCTGTATTTGGCCAGTCAAATTTTCAATACTCTTTCAGGAGCCTCCTGGTCAAATCAGAATTTAACAACGACGGAGAAAATCCCGAATGGGAGCCTGTCTGGGGCGAATGGGATGAAGTAAAACCGGAAAGCCATTTATTCGCAACAAATGTTTCTGTAAATATAATGGAAAACATTCAAAATGTTTCCGTAAGCGCTGATCTTCCGCCGCTTGATCCGCTATTTTCAACTAACGCTGTTTTAAGGGCATGGATTTCCGAAACCAGCGCCAGTATTCGTTTCAGAAAACCGGAAGAAGTAAATCAAGTGGAAAATGATGAATGGATAATCGATCCGTTTTATTTAAATGAAAGATTGAGTTTCGGGAAAGTCGGCTCCTTTTCATTTAATATGGTAATGGACCCGGAACAGGATAACGACATTACCACCATCACCGCATCATTATCATTATGGAATTTCAAGGCTTCTTTTTCCGCACTCAAAATGCAAAAATATGAATTCGTGCCGGACCCGTCGTCTGTGGGAGGAGCATGGCTGCCGACTGATGATGAACCGGCTTTGTACCCAAAGGATTTAACCATAAATTACAATCGCACATTTTCCGAGCTGGAACTTATAAAAAACAGAATTAAATTTTCTTTGAACATTGATACGAGGCTTTTCTTTGATTTACAGCGGTACACCAATTCCAGTTTTCAGTTTTCAATGGGGTTCACTCTGGGTATAAACAATTTTCTGGATTTATCCTTGTCGGCAACTTCCGAAAACGCGGTAATTTTCAGGTATTTCAAGGATGTACCCGGGATGGAAGATTTAACATTTATGTATCCTGACGGAGAACAGAATAACCTTTTTATAGACTTGTTTGATTCTTTTGATTTTGCCGATGAAACAAAAAGGCGAAGATCAGGGTTTAAGATGAAAAGCTTCAATCTTGCGGCCACACACCATCTGGGAGACTGGAACGCTATCCTGGGAGTTGTAATGTCATCATATCTTGATTATTCCCAGCCCCTTCCCAAATATGACATCAGCGCCGATGTTTCTTTTTTGGTGCAATGGGTTCCAATCAGTGAAATAAAAACCGATATGAAATATGAAAAGAAAATAGACAAGTGGACGGTAAAATGACCCGCTTGACTAGTTCTAAAAGAGAGCTATAGAATCATCAATAGGAGTTAACTTGGAGGACGGAATAACCATAGCTCTTGACAACAGAGAACTCTTGTCCGGTATCTGCGGCGCAAACGATGGAAATCTTAAAATAATCGAAGGCTCTCTCGGCGGCCTTATTACCGCCAGAGGCAATGAAATTCGCTTTGAAGGCCCTGATGAAAACGGGGTAAGGCGTTTCAAGTCTGTAATAGAAAACCTTGTAAAAGCGGTTGAGGATGGAGAGGAGCCTACTCCCGACTATATCCGCGCCCTGACCGGGGATTTCATCTCTGAAACAGGAGAGCCGCAATTTTCGGCATCCGGGCCGGATAATGCGGCTTTTTTTCGGGATTCGATGATACAAATTCCGCAGGGATTCCGGCGGGTCTATCCGCGTTCAAAAAATCAGGCTGAATATATCAGGGCAATGCGCGAAAACGACATTTGTTTTTGTGCCGGGCCGGCAGGTACTGGCAAAACTTACCTCGCTATCGCTCAGGCGCTGCAGCATGTTTTATCCAAAAAATTACGCAAGCTGGTGCTGACAAGACCGGTTGTCGAAGCCGGCGAAAATCTGGGGTTTCTCCCCGGCGACCTGATCCAGAAAATTAACCCTTATCTACGCCCGCTTTACGATGCAATGGAATCACTCATCCCCTACGAAGTGATCCGCCGGATGGAAGAAACCAGAACTATAGAAATTGCACCATTGGCATATATGAGGGGACGGAGCCTCAACGATTGCATGGTCATTCTTGATGAGGCACAGAATACCACACGTGAACAGATGAAGATGTTCCTTACAAGGATTGGCTGCGGCGCAAGGGCTGTAATCACCGGAGACGCGACACAGATTGACCTGCCCCATAAAACAGATTCAGGACTGTTACATGCAATAAAAATCCTCAAAGACATTGAAGGGCTGTCATTTTCCTTTTTACACACAGCCGATGTAGCCCGCAATCCCCTGATAAAAAAAATAATACAGGCGTATCATGAAAATGAAGCTTAAACATTTTTTGCCGCATTTCGTTCCCCGCTTTCGCCCAGAGGCTGACATTTTCAGTATCGCGTTATGTGTTGCTGCCGCGGCTGTAATAATCGTTACAGGAAGCGGCAGTTCTATAGGCAGAATGGACGAATTTGAATCCGGCAAGGTTGCGGATCGGGATATTATCGCGGGGCATTCGGTGTCCTACCTTGATGAAGAAGCGACCCGGCTGCGTTTGGACACAATTGAAAAGCAGATTCCGGCCGTATACCAGCTTTCAGCCGATGTAAGTTTTCAGGTACTGGATTCATGGAATACTTTCTGTGATTTTACCGATACTCTTGTGAACAGAACGCCGAACGCCGCGCGGCTTGCAGTTGATGCGGAATACCCGGCTGATTTTTCCAATATAACTCTCGATATTTATTTTTCTACGCCCGAACGCACTTCCTTCAGAAAGCACGGGGAAATATTGTTGGAAAAAATCCTCAGCAGGGGAATCTTTTCTCCGCATCGTGATGAATTAACGCAATATAACGGTGAAATTGTCGAGTTGTTGAGTTTAACAGAGACCGGCTGGCGGAAGGATTATATTTCCCGGAGTGATATTATTACCGCGGCGGGTACAAATGAGCAGTTGACCGGCATCGTAAAAACTATGGATGCGCCAAATATCTTCAAGGCAATTGCCGCCGATCTTGTAAAACCTTTTGTCAGGGACAATGCATTTTTTTCTTTTTCTGAAACACAAATGCGCTTGTTTGAGGCAAGAGAACAGTCGCCGCCTGTGATACGGACAATAGACAAAGGCAAAAAAATAATAAGAAAAGGTTTTGTCATAACTGAAGCCGAGATAAAAGAGCTAAACGCCTATAATTATTCGACTCCGGGCAGAGACCCGCGAAATATTATTGGCATTGTTTTCCTTGTTATTCTTTTTTACATACTCTTTATAATAATGCGCGGAAAAATAATTCTTGGAAGGGAATTAAGCAACAATGAACGATACCTGCTTACAACGATTACCGGCTTATACATAATCGGCTCGGTACTGTTAAGAAACCTGTCCCCGCAATTTGAAGGTTTCCCGGTATCCCTTGCCGTCCCCACTTCTCTGCTTATAATGCTTCTTGCGGTTTTTATGGGAACGCGTCCCGCCCTCGTCATGGCTTTAACCCTGCCCCTTGGAACATACCTTGCGGGAGCTTTTGATTTTTCTTCGTACATCATCGCTCTTGTCTCGGGGGCTACAGCATCTACAGTGCTTCATAAAACCGAAAGCCGGATGGGAATAATAAAAGCCGGCCTTATCATCGCTGTGGCGAATTGTATTGCGGTAATTATCGTATTGCTTATCCAGGGAGCGGGTTTCAATGAATACCCCGCTATGCTTTTTTGGGCAGCTCTTAACGGCATTATCTCCGGGATGCTGACCCTTGGTTTCCTGCCGCCTCTGGAACACGCGCTTAACGCGGTTACACCTTTCAGGCTGCTGGAATTATCCGATCTGAACGCGCCGATCTTGCGCAAACTTTTTACTGCGGCTCCGGGGACATACAGCCATTCACTCATGGTTGCCAATCTTGCCGAACAAGCCTGTCAGGACATAGGGGCAAACGCACTGTTGGCGCGCGTAGGGGCTTATTACCATGACATCGGGAAAATAGCCAACCCCGATTATTTCGTTGAAAATCAGGGCGACCATAACAGGCACGATGATATAGCCCCAAGGCTTTCGGCAACGGTTATCCGCAGCCATGTAAAACTCGGCGTGGAAAAAGCGCACAGTCTTGGGCTTCCGAAAGATGTGGTCGCGATAATCGGAGAACATCATGGCAATTCCATCATTTCATGGTTTTACAATAAAGCTGCCGAACAGGAAGAAATGGTTAACAGCGAGGATTTTTCCTACCCCGGCAATCCTCCCCGCTCAAAAGAATCGGCTGTCGTGATGCTTGCCGACATAACCGAAGCCGCCGTGCGAACCCTCAGTAAACCCACCGCAGGAAAAATGGAAAAGTTTATTCAGCAGCTTTTTGAAGCCAAAGTGGATCACGGTCAGCTTGCAGAATCGGAATTATCTTTCCGTGATCTTGAAACGATAAAAAAAGCTTTTGTGAGGGTGCTCGCCGGTTATTACCACTCCAGAATTGAGTATCCGAAACAAAAGGAGAAAGAAGATGAACAGAGTCGCGGTTAACGCCGAGGAAATACCGCTGCCGCACTGGAGCGGCGCTATGGCGGAATATGCCCTGAAAGTCCTTGACGAAATAAACCGCGATAAATGGGAGCTTTCTTTTCTATTGTGCGGCGATAAAACCATTACTTCGCTTAACAGCCGCTACCGGGGCAAGGCGGAAGCAACCGACATACTT
Organism: Treponema sp.; assembly: GCA_031256035.1. Lineage (GTDB taxonomy): Bacteria > Spirochaetota > Spirochaetia > Treponematales > Breznakiellaceae > WQXQ01. Next base: position 12,247 of record JAIRRJ010000063.1, read on the forward strand.
TCATTCAGCCTTGGAGAAAAAGTGCGCGATGATAATGAGGAATATTATCTTCCCGGAGACATTGTAATATCTCTGGATACTCTGCGTGAAAATGCAAAATATTATCAGGAAAACGAAGATGAGGAGTTACGCAGGCTTATAATTCATGGTATTCTGCATTTGGACGGTATGGATCACGAAACCACGGACAGCAATGAACCCATGCTGGCGTTACAGGAGGATATACTGAACAGGCTAAAAGAGGAGATAATATTCACCGAAAATTAATATAGCGACATCATAGGGAGGGTAGAATGCCGCGGACACTCGTTTTAATATTTCTTTTGTATGCTTTGTTTTCCCCGCAATACCTTGCATCTCAGGCAGGTCAAAGCGCGGCGCACTATGAACAGGGCAGAAACTATATGTCTCAGGAAAACTGGTATTCCGCGCTTGAATCCTTCCTTGAATGTGTAAGATTAAGCCCCGCTCATGCCGAAGGGAATGCCGCCATCGCCGAATGTTACTATGAACTTGCAGAATATGACGAAGCACTTAACTGGACAAGAAAAGCAAGAGCTTTGGCGCGGGGCAATATGTCCGTTGCCAATCTGGAAGTTTTTACATTGATTGCGCTTGGCAGGCTGGATGCGGCGGCGTCCCTTATTTCTGACATCCTTGCCAGAGAACCCTACAACAGGGAAGCGTTGTTTGCGGCAGGGGAACTGGATATCGCAAGGGGCAGGCCTTCCGAGGCGCTGCTGCGTTACCGTGAAGCTGTGCGGCGTTATCCTGACGACCGCAGGCTATTAATTTCCCTTGCCCTTGTTTCAGGTTCTTTGGGCGATAATGAAACGGCTCTTGTTTACATAAACCGCGCCCTTGAACAGCATCCTGACGATTACCGCATATTCTATTACGCCGCCTACATTTACGCCCAAAGCGGAAGGCTCACACAGGCTATCCGTTACGCTGAACAGGCTCTCGGCTTAAAGCCCTCTCACCAAATGTCGAGGACCCTCCTCGCAAATCTGCGCTACCGTAATTCACAGTACGATGAAGCTGCGCGCCTTGCGGACGCCGCAATAAACGCCGACAGGCAGAACATGGGCGCATGGTATCTCAAAGGCCTTTCCTACATCAGAATGAAGCGTGAAGGAGACGCGATAACTGTTCTTTCCAATGCTCTTGCCGTTGACGCTAATGATGAATTTGCACGCGCCATTCTGGAAGAAGCCCTGCTCTCCTCTACCGGCCTTGAAGACCCGCGCAGGTCAAGGTGGGCTTCATGGCACTTTGACAAAGCCAAAGATTACCGTTCCCGAAACCTGACAGAACAGGCGCTTTTTGAATACAGGCGCGGTTTGAGACTTAATCCCTATGCTGCGGAAAGAAGGGATTATGCCGAACTTTTAAGGCTGGCGGGTTTCCCCGCACGCTATCTTGAAGAATTGCGTTTCTTGCAGGATCAGGGCAAATCCGACCGGAGCATCAACGATGCTGTGGAAGCATACGGCTCTCTGTTGTCTAACGCACTCTTCAGGCAATGGCAGGTAAACCCGGCGGAAATTGCGGAGAAACACTGGAAGATTGCCGTCTTCTCCGTTGCAGGCCAATCAAGTTTCTATCACGCCGATTCAGGGGCGGTATGCGCCTCTGCAATCAGGGAACTTTTGATTCATGACCGCAATATTACTCCGTTGAATCTGGAAATCCGCCAAGCGTCTTTTTCACGGGCTTTTGCCCTTGCAAGAGAAGAAGGGGCGGATTATTTTATGCTGGTAACAGTTGCGGAAAATGAACGCGACATTTCCGTAAAGGGAGAACTTTTTACAGGAAGGACGGGAACTCCTGCCGGAACTTTTTACGTTTACCGTACAGGAACCGACAGGTTGCGCGGCGCGTCACGGGGAATTACAGAACAGCTTGCAAATTCCCTGCCGCTGCGGGGAAGGCTTCTAATTCGCAGGCAAAATCAGGCGCTGATCAACAAGGGAAAAGCCGACAAGGTACAGGCGGGCGCTGTTTATGACGTAGTGAAAAAAGGCGCGGCTGTTATCGCCAATGAAGGCATCGCTCTTGTTTACAGCGCCGATGAGCTTGTAGGAAAAATCACAATCGAAAATGTAGACGAAGAAATTGCAGCCGGTACTCTTACAAGAAACGGTTTCTTTGACCGCATTGTACCGGGAGACGATATTATTTTCCAGATTGAAAAAGAAAACAAACAGCCCGCTGAAAGCGCGGCTAATCCTGAATTACGCGCACTCCTGCGGATGCTGCGCTAGCACTAGTAAACCATTGCCGTAAGAACCGCGTCAATCCAGATAGCGGCTTCAACAGGATGAATGGATTGAACTGACAAAAATTCAAGCAACGCTTCCCTGTAATTGCCGTAGAAATAGTATATTTGCCCAAGATAAAAACGGGCGCGCACTTCGACATCCTTCGATCTTGGCAATGACAGATAACTTTCCAATTCGAAGCGCGCGTTCTCCCAATCCCTGTTTTGAAAATAAACATCAACAATTTGAACAAGAGCGGATTCCTCTCCGCCGGAAGGCTCACTTAAATCAACGGCAAAAACACGCGGATTTTTCAGCTTCAAAGGAGTTTTCGGCTGTACGTTTGTTTTTTTTATGATTTCAGCGGCTTCGGCGCGTAAAGGCAAATGTTCGGGAATATCGGAAATCAAAGCGTTATCCGGCGCCGCGTTGCGCGCTGTCATAAACGGCAAAGGAATGGGACGGGGTATGCCCAATGTGTCAGAGCCATCAATGACCACAGCGGCAGTAGTTGCATTGCGTCCGGGAACAATTCTGATATTTCCCGTTGAAATATCATCCTCAAAAACAACAGCATAATACCATGTAAGCCCCGGAACCGGAAAATCGACAAAGGGGGAGGAAACGTCCGATTGCACCAAATAAGCGTTAATTAAATCCTGCGGCTGCCTGATTTGCTGCGTACTTCGATAAAGCGCCGTATTTTTTGCTTCCCCCGTTATATCCCAGACGATAACAGCCATATCCTTTTCCAACTCCGCCCTCAGATTTAATATGCCGGTTGCATTTACAGGAATAGTACCGGGAACAGAAACGGGAGGAGGAACCGCAACAAGCGGCTCGCCGTTGATAATCCCTGTAGTGTTTGTATTGGGAATGATGATGTCAAAACGCCGCCCGTCCAGTCCGCTTGCGGCAATAAAATAATGGATGCTTTCCATGTCATCGGCATCATCAATGTATTGCTGGACGCCGTATTCTCTGACCACAGGCCTTGCGTTTGGAGGTAATGTTCCGCTAAAAGGCCTTGGGGAACGGAATATATAAACATTCCCCTGAGCGTCGGGGGAATCAACCCATGTAAGCCTAATCAGGTTATTTCTTGGCTCTACCTTTATCTGCGTTACAAACGGAGTTAAACCAGCCTCCTGGGCGGCAAGCGGAAAGGCTAAAACAAGCATTATAACAGGCAAAAAAAACGCTTTTTTCATTCTTATATTAATTATATCGGAAAATTTCACGATGTCAAAAGGTGAAACTTGATTTTCAGCAGACAAATTGAACCTCTTTTTCGAGTAAATTCATCAGGCACATATTATAATTTTATTATATGCAAAAACCGTCAGGGGCAAACTTCATCCTAAAAGGAGACATTTGCTACAGCAAAACCCATGAGACCCTTAATGTGTGTTCTGACGGATACATTATATGCATAGACGGAAAATCAGAAGGCGTCTACTCAAGTCTGCCGGATACATGGCTTAAAAGAAGCGAGCTTCCCGTCATTGATTATTCATCGTGCCTCATTATACCCGGCCTTGTTGATCTGCACACTCACGCGCCTCAATTTGCGTTTCGCGGGCTTGGCATGGATTTGGAGCTGCTTGAGTGGCTGAAAACCTACGCCTTTGTTGAAGAGGCAAAGTATGCTGACACACAGTATGCCCGGCTTGCCTACTCAGCTTTAATAGAAAACCTGTTAAACGGCCCCAACACAAGGGTTGTCATGTTTGCCACAGTTCACACTCCCGCAACCAGCCTACTCATGGATATGCTGGAATCATCCGGTCTTGTGTCCCTTGTGGGAAAAGTCAACATGGATCGAAACTGCCCCGATACCCTGCGGGAAAAGAGCGCGTCCCACTCGCTTGCCGCTACAGAAGAATGGCTTTCAAAATGCGCATATCAGAATGTACGGCCTATCCTCACTCCCCGCTTCATCCCCACATGCAGCGATGAATTAATGAAAGGCCTTGCCGGTTTGCAAAAGAAATACAACCTGCCCGTACAGTCGCACCTTTCTGAAAACAAGTCGGAAATTGAATGGGTCGCAAAATTAAGGCGGGGCAGTTCGGGCTACGGCGCGGCATACTTGGAAGACGATCTTTTTGGAGGCAGCGTTCCGACTTTAATGGCGCATTGCGTGTGGTCTGATGAAAAAGAAACAGCTTTAATGGCGGAAAGGCAGGTCTACGCCGTCCACTGCCCTCAGTCCAATACAAATTTATCATCTGGGATTGCGCCGGTACGCCGTTTTTTACAGGCGGGAATTCCTGTAGGCCTTGGCAGCGATGTCGCCGGCGGCGCGCACAGTTCAATATTCAGGGCAATGGCGGACGCAATACAGGTTTCAAAACTAAGGAAGCCGCTCCTTAATGTCGATGAAAAGCCGCTCACTCTGGAAGAAGCATTTTATCTTGCAACTGTTTCAGGCGGCGCGTTTTTCGGCAAAGCGGGAATGGGCGCGTCCGGCTCTTTTGACAATGGCTATGAATTTGACGCTCTTGTGATAGACGACAAAAACATAACTCCTCCGTTTGAAATAACAATTCGGGATCGGTTGGAACGTGTGGTTTATCTTTCAGATGACAGAAATATAAAAGCAAAATATGTCAGGGGCAGGTCTTTAACCTAATCTCTTCTTTTCTTCTTCTTTCTTTTTTAAATCAGTCTCCAGTTTTGCCGTCCAAATGTTTAATTTTTTCTTAACGGCTTCCGCTTCTTCCTTATCATAAAGCACAGTGTGCAGCCGTCTTAACGCGCCCAAAAAAGCAATTCCGGTTTTGAAATCGTGCATCTGCCCGGTGGAAAGTTCGTATTTTTCACGATACCGGTCGGCGGACTGCGCCAAAAGTTTTTTTGCCAGACGAAAATGATAAACCGTGGAATCATAATACGGAGACTCAGGGCTTGAGTTTGTTATCGCGTTACGAAGGTCTATAATATTTTTGGCAACGGCGGTATAACGGCCTTCCAGTTCCACAAAACTCCATCTCCATTTTGAATTGTCTCCGTATGCCTGTTCCAAAAGTTCAATAGCAAGCCCCATTTTCCTTATCAGGAAATACCGCTGATTGGGGTCATACGATTCAATTAAAGCCAGTTTTTCTTCATAATCTGAAAAAGGAGCGTCAACATAATTACTGACCAAATCTTCAAGATAGATAACCGCTTTATACAGGGATTTTCTTCCGTCATTAAGCGCTTCTTCGTTTTTTATTCTTAAAACTGCCTGTGATATACCGTTTACAGCCATGTAATAGGAGGTAAGATTAAGCATTTCGTCCGCAAGGTTCAGTTTAACAAGAGGAGCTTCAGGAGTGTCCTTTTTTGACTCAGCTATGAGGTTTTTTTCCGTTTTCAACAATGAGGTTGCCATTGTTTTGTAGTTTTTGATTTTTTCGCCGTATTCGCGCCGATCCTGTTCGGTGATTTTCGCCATCAACGCTCCGTTATCTATTTTAAGGCGTATTTCTGTATCAATTCGTCAGCGTGGGCAAGCGCTGCTTCTCCCGTGTCTCCGGCGAGCATCCTGGCAATCTCTTTTCTCCTGCCCTCAGCACTCAACGGGCCGACGCCGGTATACGTTCTTCCGCCTTCGGTTCTTTTTTCCACCTTAAAATGATTATCGGCTCTTATGGCGATACTCGCGAGATGTGTTACGCAAAAAATTTGTCTTTTTTTGCCGATTTGCGCCAGATACTCCCCCACTGTCAGGGCGACTTCCCCGCCAATCCCCGTATCAATCTCGTCAAAAACAAGAGTTTCTATACTTTCAGCTTCTTCATTTCCGCCCGACAAAAGGGCTGTTTTTATCGAAAGCATCACCCTTGAAAGCTCACCTCCCGAAGCTATGCGGGCAAGGCTTTTCAGCGGCTCTCCCGTATTCGCGGAAATGAGGAATTCCACATCTTCCGCGCCCCACGGGCCAAGAGAAGCCTGCGCCTTAGGTATAATAGCCGCCTGAAAACTTGCATTCGGCATCCCCAGCCTTTTAAGAATACCCGTTATTGAATTCCCCAATTTTCCCGCTGCGGCTGTGCGTTTTTGTCTGAGTACCTGCGCCTTTGCGACAATGTCTTTTTCAATGGCGGCAATTTCCGCTTTTATCTTTTCGCGATTTTCCCCGGCGTTGGAAAGAGTTTCAATTTCCGCTTCCGATTGGGCTTTGTACGCAAGGATCGCTTCTTCTTCGATCTGCGTATCGCCTGATTTTGCGTATTTCTTTTTCAGTTTGTACAGCAGGGCAAGGCGTTCATTTACTTCTTCCAGCCTTTGGGGGTCAAATGTCAGATTCTCCATATAGCGGCGGAAATCACCCGCTATGTCATCGGCTTCATAATAGAGGTCTTCAATCCTCTTGTAGATTTCGCCAAGGGATGCGTCAACCGCGTTTGCGCTGTCGAGCGCGCCTTTTGCGCGGCGTGTAAGGCTTATTACAGACTGGTCTCCTTCAAAAAAACAACCGGCGGCAGTTTGAACAAAAGCCGCAAGCTTTTCAAAATCGGAAAGCCTCTGCGCTTCATTTTCAAGTTCGCGTATCTCTCCGGTACGAACATTGGCCTTAACTATCTCATCAACGGCATAGGTTAACAATTCAAGCCTTTCTTCGCGGTCGCGGTCGCTTTGCAGGGACGCTTCAAGGGCTTTACGTTTGTCGGCTAGTTCCAGGAATGTTTTGTAAAAAACCGATACCTCGTCTTCTATTCCGGCAAAGCGATCAAGATAACGCCTGTGGCTTTCTACGCGCAAAAGGGATTCATGGTTGTGCTGCCCGTGAAGGTCAAACAACAAGCCCATAAATTCCGCCAAATCCTGTCTGGTTACGGGAACATTCTGAATATAAATTGAGCCTCTGCCCGTTGTCTTAATATTTCTCCTGATAATAACAGTATCTTCCTCACACCCAATGTCGCGGCTTATAAGCCATCCTGAAACTTCCGGGCTGTTCTTGTTTACTGAAATAACTGCCGAAACATTTGCTTCATCGCATCCTGAGCGTATAACATCAGCTTCCGCCTTTCCGCCCATTAAAAAACTTAAAGAACCTACAATGATGGATTTTCCCGCGCCTGTTTCGCCTGTTAATACATTGAACCCGGGGCGGAATGAAAGCGTAATGGAATCAATGAGCGCGTAATTTCTGATCGACAGTTCTTCAAGCATCGGTACCTCCGGTACCTTTACTTATACCTGTCCGGAAAAGTTTTGTCTGGAGCGCCGAATAATACGCATGACGATCGGCAAAAATCAACAAGGCAGGCTGGGGCGCCTGTTGTATTAAAACACGATCGGCGCATTCCAGACTGAAGGTATCCTGCCCGTCAACGGTTAATAGCACCCCTGAGCGCTGTTCGTCTTCGACTCTTACGGAAATAGCCTGCCGGGAAGGAAGCACAAGCGGGCGGTTGGACAGGGTAAAAGGGCAAATGGGGTTTACAATTACAGCTTCCATCTCTGGATCAAGGATAGGGCCGCCCGCCGCCATTGAATATGCGGTAGAGCCTGTGGGCGTTGCAATTATTAAGCCATCGCAGCGGTAAGAACCCAGATTTGTGTGCGGGGCGGAGTCAAGACTCACATCAAGCCTTATAAGTTTTACAATTCCCGTGGCGGAAATAACCGCATCATTAAGGCATATATTTTTCATAACGATCCCGGAACGCCGCTCCACCGATATTTCCAGCATACAGCGCCGGGAAAGCTTCACCTCTCCCGATTCAAGGAGCTTGAAAACTTCCTGCCATTCATCCATGTCAACAGCGGAGATAAAACCCAAAGAACCGAGGTTCACAGGCAGTATTGGCACGTCAAATGGTGCAAGAGTACGGGCTGTATATAGCACAGTTCCGTCCCCCCCAAGAGAGAAGGCGATGTCCCACTTCCCTTCAGGCGGCATTGCAGGTTTTCCTTCAAAAGAGAAAACCGTTGTTTCGATACGCCTTTTTTTCAGCTCGTCCTGTATCGTAGCTGCCGCCTCTGTTGCGTTTTTTTTGTGAAGGTTGACAAACAGAATTGCTGTTTTTATTGTACGTCCCATTCCGCTGTCCTCATGGAAGGGTCATAATTAGTTTTGATACGCGTTCCGCTTCCTGGGAACGGAGCCTGGGGTAAATGGGAAAAAGGACTGTTCTTAGAGCCAAAGAGTTACTCACAGGGCATCTTTCACAAAGACCCGCACCTGCAAGGCTTTTTTCAAATGCATTTTCTACAATGATTTCTTTTTTGCGGGCATAGCTTTCCACATCCTTAAGCCCTGATTCAAGAACCAACGGAAATGAATAATTGTTGTACTCTGCATGATGGATAAAACGTTTATGCCTTGTCCTGAGGCTTGACTGGGTGTATACACCGGCGATTTCACTTCGTCTTTGAATATTTTTATGTGCTTCCCTGAACTGCACTATTGCAAGGGCAGCGTTAATATCGGGCAGGCAGTATTCATCCGGTATAGCTGCATAATTACGAAGGACTGCGCCGTCCCGCCTGTTCATCGCAAAAAGCATGGCGCCTCCCCCTGAGGTCAGCATATCCCTTTCCTCAAGACCTAAAATGCAGAATACGCCGCTTAATTTTGCATCCTGCTTTTCTTTGGAGGCATCCGCTTCATGTGAGCTGTCTTTTGAACTAAACCAGCTTCCGTAACTTTGGGAAATATCCTCGATTACAGGATATCCAAGTTCCGCAATAGCGGTTGTGTCCGGCAGAAAACCCAGGGTATGGTGCAGCGCAATAGCGCAAATTTTAAGATCATTTGGTTTTTCTGCGATTGTTTTTTCAATCGTATCGCGGCTCAAGCAGGGAAAATCAAAAGACACATCGCAAAACAGCGGTGTTAGCTGTAAATCATTTAAAACATTGACATAATACCGCGGCGAAAGGGCTGAAATAATCACTGCCTGCCCTGATTGCACATTGAGGGCCTTAAGAGCCAAATACAGGGCAACGGCGGGGCTTCGCAGGGCGAGGGCGTAATCAAAGCGCAGCTGCTCTTTTGCCGTTTGAATCAAAAGCCGGCTTCTTTCCCCCGGTCCTATTTTTTCTTCCACCATTGCGGTCAATACAGCGTCCATTTCTTTTCGTCTGATAGTGGGAGAATAGACTTCAATTTTCATGTATTACCCGAAACTATCCCGAGACCCAAATGCCTACCTTCTGAGTTCGGCAATTTTCTGCAGTTCCTTGGGATTAAAAAGGTCTCTGATATCAAGAATAATCAGATAACCTTCTTCCTGACGAACCACTCCCTGAATATACTCGGCTCCAATACCGGAAATCATCTGGGGCGGAGGCTGAATCTGTTCCTTTTCAATTGTTACTACACGGGAAATCCGGTCGATTATGATTCCCAGTTTCATCCCGTCAATATCAAGAATAATAAAACCTGACAGAAGTTCATCTTCCTCGGATGTAAGGAGTTTTTTAAGATGAAACCTTTTATGCAGGTTAATGATGGGAATAATTTCGCTTCTGAGGTTGAAAATACCTTCCACATAAGCAGGGGCATTGGGAATTTGGCGGATCGCCTGCACCCGGACAATCTCCTTGACATCCATAATGTTAACGCCGTACAATTCCTCCCCAAGCTGGAAGGTAACCAGTTGTCTGGAATCTGTAGTATCACTTTCTCTTTTTTGCGCCATTGAGACATCCCCCTTTATAATATACTAACACTAATCCACGGCATATTCAAGTAGGATAATTACTCCCTGACCCAAACTTGCTCAAAACCCAATGAACCCAGCTTGAGCGCTACAGAATAAACATCAGAAGAGGCAATACCGGTAACAACCACCCGGTGAATTGAACTTAAATCTTCCTGTTCGACATTAAAACCCGCATTTTCTGCAAGCTTCGCTGCTTTAGCTGCCGTTTCAGCAGCCAAAAAAGCGCCCACCTGCAAGCGGTAAATTTTACCGGAATTCCGGTCAGGCAGAGCGGGAATAATCTGCGGCAAATGGACAGCCTCTCCGGCCATGGGTTTGGCATCTACTCCGGTAACAGCCCGTGTTTGCGGCGGGACTGATTGGGTAAGATAAATTGCGCTTTCTTTTTCTCTCGCCTCCCTTGCCTCTCTGGCTTCCCTTATTTCCCGAATTTCCCGCGTCTCTCTTCCATCTCTTGAGTCTCTTGCATCCCTGCCTTCACGAATATCCCGCGCTTCCCTTGCTTCCCTAAGTTCTCTTACCTCTCTGGAATCTCTGGCATCCATAGTCATAGTCATCAGCCATGCAAGAAAATCCGTGTCATTATCGGAATCTAAATATAAATCGTCAAATTCGCCTGTATCATCAAAATACCTATTCATAAACATATTACGCGACTGGGTTTTGGGAACTGTTACAATATCTGTTTTGACATCCGTTGTCTCTCCGGTTTTTGCCGTTACTATTAATTCTTTTTCGGATTCAGTCTGAGTTATTTCCACCGGTAAATTAATGCTGATTGTAGGTTCTGTAAGTTCCACTATCGGTCCTTCCGCCTGTCCCCGTACCGGCGGAGGCGGAGCGGCAACTGTAAGGATAACAGTCTCGCCTGACTTCATATCCAAAGCATTAAGCGCGGCCAATGAAAGATCAAGAATGCGATTCGTCGACATGGGAATACGGTCAATTATACTCACTTCAACTTCTTTGCCGTTTCTGATATTTGTAACTTTTACTTTTGAATTCAGGGGAAGGCTCGGATGAGCCGCGGTTAATCCATCAGCTTTCAATTCCTGAGTAGCGTTTCCCTGCTGGGAAAAATTTCCAAGTCTTGCCTGAGACGCAATTGGAATTGCAAAAAACAATGTACTTGCAAGAAAAAGCAATAACCGTTTCATTTTACTCCCTGACCCAAATCTGCTTAAATCCCAAAGCCCCAAGCCTTGTTGCTGCGGAATACACATCCTTTGAGTGAATACCGACAGCTAGCACTCGGAAAGTTGAGCCAAGCCTTTCTTCTTCAACATCAAAACCTACAGCCCTGACAATTGCCGAAATCCTGTTTGCTTCGGCCTGAGCGGAATAAGAGCCTATCTGTAAACGATAAATTTTTCCGTTGTCGGCAGGTATGCCGGGAATTACCTCCAATTCCGCCGCCGGAACCGGAGGGGGATAAGGTTGAGCCGGGCTTGCGTTTCTGACGGGGATTGGGGCGGCTGATATATTTGAATCGATTGTTTGTACCGGCGGCGTTGTGTTGTCGAGAGCCGGATTTTCCTGAGGCAGAGCTGTTTTGTTGCCGGGAACCGGATTTTCCTGAGGCGGAGCTTGGGTAACTACAGCGGCCGGTGCGCTCGCGTTCACACGCTGAACAAAATCCGGCTCCTGCCTGACATTAACGATTCTCCTGTCTCTTGCAGCCTCACGATCTTCTCTTGCTTCGCGGGCTTCCCTTGCTTCTCTGATTTCCCTTGCCTCGCGGGCTTCTCTGGCCTCACGGACATCTCTTGATTCCCTGACATCCCTTATATCTCTTGAGTCCCGCATATCTCTCGCATCACGGGCATCCCTTGCGTCACGCGCATCCATTGACATAGCCGCAAGCCAGGCCAAAAAATCAACATTGGAACCTGTTCTTCCCGCCCTGTCCTGTCTGTTAAGGTAAGCGTTAACCGTTACTGATAACGGCATTTTTCCGTCATCACCACCGGAACCACCCTGAGCCAGTTGATCTCCCGATGGTTTTGGCTCTCCGGCATCCGCAGGAGGAGGATCAGGCTCTTTGGCAACCTCGGCAGGCGGAGGAGCGGCAGGTTCATCCGGCTGTTGCGCAGGGCGTGCCCTTGCAACAGGTTTTGTATAAATCCGTATATCGGTGTCCGCAGACAGACCCAACTCCTGCCAGACACCGGCTGAAAGATCGGCAATTCTGCTTCTGGATGCGGAAATACGGTCAACAACAGTAACTTCCACTTCTTTTCCGGATACAGTATTCACCACCCACACTTTTGTGCCAATAGAAAGGCTTGGATGGGCGATGCTTAATCCGTCTGCTTTGATTTCCTGTGTAGCTTTCCCCCGCTGGTCAATGCTAAGCTGAGCCATAGCCGAAGTTACAAATATTAGTCCGCCCAAAAGGACGAATGAAATCCGTTTCATTCCCACTCCTTCTCCCAAAAAGGTTTCCTCCCTGAAACCGCCCCCATTATTTCTTTAATTATAGTAAATTGAAGTGTGATTTACAAGAAACCGGCATTTTTTTAGGGCAAAAAAAAGCGGCCAGGTCTCCCCAGCCGCTCACTTTTCAGGCTCTTTTAGTTGTAAAACACTCCCGGCGTGAATTCAATTTTGTTGCTCCAGAACTTAAAGCGGTATATACCAATGGGAATACCCATATTGTTGTAATACGAGTCCGCTTTTTCAGTTATTGTACAACTGCTTTCAGGAATAACCCCCGTAAGAGCAGGATTCCATGTGATTTTACTGGTCCACATTGCCGTTTCTGTGACAGAGCCGCTCTGGTTTTTAAGTACTATGGACGGTCCCTTGTTTTTCACATCCAACAGGAACAAAGTGTTCCCGGAAGGAGTAGCCGGCCCGTTTCCGTACACACGCTCATCATCCTTACCCGTTTCCTTTTTCAGGAAGAAGACATAATACCTGCCCGAATCCGGATAGGTCATAGGCCTCGGCTGGCCTTCAAACGCTATACCGGGGGTATAACCCATGCCTGACGACCTGCCGCCGATAATAGCCCCCGGATATTTCTTCAGGAAGTTAGTCTTGTTAAAATCAGCGTCAGTTGCCGCCCATGTCCTGGTGGTAATACCGGTCAAACGTTCTGTATCTGTGAAATTATCCTCCGTGCATGGTACAAAGGCAATTCCGTCATATACTGCGGTGAACAGGAACCAGAACGCCGCTTTTGCGTTATTGCTTATCAAGGGCGTAGACCAAACAGTAACGGTTATATCAACAGTCATGGTTATTTGAGTACCGCCGTTTTTGGCTGCCGGCAGTATGGCATATATCGTTACAATACCTGCTGTTTTTCCGGTGATGTTGGAGCCGGTAATTTTGTTACTGACAACCACACTTATATCCCCGCCAGCGGTTCTCGTTTTTACATACCATTCCAGATCATTAACGGTAATAGGTACGCCGTTATTGTATGCAACTCCTCCGCCTGAAACTGTCAGTTTCACCATACCCAGAAGGCTCTTGGTATCCTGCTCATATATAACCATCTTGTCCCCCCCGCTTGCAGCCGGGGTAACCAGATCAATGGATGTTACCTTGTTGGTATATGTCCATGTGGTAAAGCTGAGTGTAAAGGTAAAGTCTTTGGTATAGTCTACTGTGTTGTTTGTCTTGCCTTTCACAACTGTCGCGCGTAACGTTACCGTCTTGTTAACGGTGCTTGTAGCTACGGCAGGCGCAGATGAAACCACCAGCATGCCATTGGCAAGTTCGGAAGTCTTGATTAAGGAAACATCACCGCTGACTGTCGACCATGTGATTTTCTTAACAGTGGCGTCACTGTTTACTTCCGCAACATTAAGATTGAACCAGCCCGCGCTGATAAGATTACTTGTATTAGCCATTACAATGCTTGTAACTGTTGAAGTAGTTAATGTAATGCCTGTTACATCATGGAATATGGCGCCGGTTCCTGCAGTAACTATTACCACATCAAATGTTGTGGTTAAAGCAGTGCCGCTATTACAATACTGTGCGGCCAAGGTCGCCGTAACTTTCACGGTTCCTTCTGCGGTGGCAGTAATATTGCTGCCGCTTATAGTTGCTCCTGTTCCGCTGGTTATGGCGAAAGTCAGATTTAACACGGTAATGGGAATGCCGTCTTTGGAAGCAGCTGCCGGATTAATCACTACCCTGCCAAGAAGACTGTGAGTATCACCCACATAAATGTCCATTTTGGTGGAAGAAAGGCTTGTCGCCAAATTGCTTGCCGGCGCTGTTTCTTCATATTTCAGGGTAATGTTGAACGTCTTTGTATAATTGGCCTGTCCGGCGCCTCCCTTAACAATGGTAGCCGTAATCTGTATTGATGTGGTACTACCTGCGGTCTTGCCTTCAGTTACCGTCAACAGGTCATTCTCTATTTTGTAAGAACTCTGGTTGCTTCCGGCCTTTGTCCATGTAATTAACTGGTTGGTCGCGTCATTTGGAGTTATTGTTATCGAACGCAGATTAATTACACCAGGCCCGACAAGAGTGGACGTACCTTTTAATACCTTGCTTGTCACTTCGGTGGGAATGCCGTCAACATTTGTAACCGGCTTAAACACTTCGATTAGTTCGGGTGGTACATCACTCTGATTAATTGTTATGGTACGAAGATGCTCATCCGGAATATCCGCATACAGAAGTCCGTCCGAATAGAACGTTTTTTCTATTACGGCGGTCCTGCCGTTGCCAGTGAGGAAAATACTTGCCTTGTAGGTAACATCCTTTACAATCGGCATCTCAGGCGAGCTGACTACATACAATGAAGCGCTCTTACCGTTGGAAATACCAACCCCGCCTGTCCACATTGCTGAATTATAGAATGATTTCTGACCCGGAGTTGCTGTACTGTACACCTGCATCCCGGTAACATCAACCGTTCCGATATTCGCAGGCAGTTTGTTCTCTATCGTAACTTTTGAACCGTAGGATTTAGAAATGGGCAGGCTGGCAGAATCAATATCGATTACAACTTTCAAGCCATAAATGGCACGGTAATACTCCGTATAATAAATACCGGTGCTTCCGTATAATTCCACCTGTATAAGATAGATCTTATTGTCCTGCAGGGGGAAATCCGCATTTCCAAATACCACAACCCGGCCTGTTTCATGGTAATTAATCATCTTCGCCGGGGTAAATGTGTTTGCAGTTTTGTTTATCTTGTGACCCATGGGATCATTTGGATTGACAATGTATATCTGTTTAACAACCGCGTTTGAGTTGTTGTTTATTTGTATCAAACTGACGCCAAAACCATTATCCGCAGGCAGTTCTTCATTCTGTCCCAAATTGTCATAGTAAGAAACAGTCGTTGTCATCTTTGGTTTGATGATCCTGGGAAGATTCAATCCGTAGTAATTTTGTCCCTGAGGCCGAAATGCCACATTCACGGTGCCTGCGGGCATAATAAAGCGCATCACGTCGTCCTTAAGCATCATTATGTCTTTGTATTCCACCGTGTCGATCATGAGGTCGCGAATAAACTTGCCGCTTTCGGATTTGTTTGTTATTTCCAATATCCCGTCATTTTCGCCGAGTATATGGTCGAAATTATCATCCGAAGCGTCATTGGCGATAGGCGGCCATATAGGAGTGAGGTTGCAATTGCCGCTTTTGGTCAGGTAAAAGTACATAAAATTCGTACGCGCTGCCATTGATGTGCCTAAAACGCTGATAATGGCGTTTTTGCTTTCGGTTACCTTTTGTATCCCGCCGGATGTGTACGTCGCCTCTGTTTTCCAGGAGCCGGGACCAAGGGCAATACTCTGCTGGTCGCCGTGCTTTGGCTCATGGTTCATTGTATACATTCTGTATTTGGGGCTGTCTGATGTAATGCCGCTGTTTATGGAATCATTGGAAAAACGGACAAAGTCTATATCCTGACTTTTGGTCATGTTGATGATGACAAGTACGCTCAGGCGATCCGTGTTGCTTGCGCCGGGAATCGAGCCTTCACCCTCATCCTCCGGGTCAATGCGGGGATTTCCGGTATCATCACCATCCGCAACATCCGGTTTGAAATCCTTTTCAAAGACCACAACACCGTCTTTGGTGCGGAAAAGGTACAACCAGTAGCTTTCTTTGGGTATCGGCGCGGAAATAATAGCTGTAAGTTCGCCCTTTTGGCCGTTCACTTTATCATCATGATAGTCAATATAAAAAATATTTACCTTGTATTCCAGATCGCTGGGTTGAACATACTGCGCCTTTGTAGTCAAATGTTCAGGTTTACCGTTAATATCATAACGGGTTCCCGGATCATCAGGCTGAGTAATTACAAATTTGGTTACATCAACAGTTTTTGAGCGGTTGCTGATCATCAGAACTGCCGAAGTTACGTCTCTCATGCCTAATTCCCCGGTAACATTGATAGTCGCAAGAGCTTTATCCGGATCAAACCCAATGGGATTTAGGCAGGATACAAGAAAGATAACGGTCAGCGCCAACACGCCGCCTGCTATCCCCAGAGAACGATTGGTTTTCATAAAGGCCTCCTTAAATAATTAAAAAAACTCTTCAGATATGCCCGAAAAGCCCGAAAATTCGATATTAGAGTTAAATAAAAGCCTTAATTATTAAACATCCCCTTTGCCCAATAATTAACGTTAGTTTACTTAAATATACTGTTTTTACAGAAAATGTCAAGGGATTTCGTTCTTCCTGCGGTCAAAAAAACCTATTTTATACCCGATACCCAGCCCAAGAACAAAGCGGGTATAGGTTATTTCTTTCGGCTTATCATAGTGTTCATTGGTATTTTTCATTTTCACATCGCTGAGGAAATGTATGTAGTTTACATCAACAAAGAAGGCGCCCATACTTCCGCCCTTTACACCGAATTGAACTCCGCCTCCAATTCCAAACTGCGGAAATTCTATGACATCCGTTGATGTATTTGTCGTAAATGACAGGGCGGCATAAGGTTCTATCATAAAGTGCGTTGAGGGTTTTATGGGGAATTTTTGCTCAATTTGCATTGACACTAACAACGCATCGCTCATGGGATCGCTGAAACTTAAGTTAAAATTTAGCTCGGTACTCATCCAGTTTAAATACTGCAATTCAAAACCGAGTGTCGCGGCCAGCCAGGGGCTGATTCTGTTATCCAGGTGATAAAGTTCAGGATCATGAGTACCCTCAGCATCTTTGTAAAGATATGGTTTATCACCCATTGTTAAAGCATAGAATGTGATCGGATAGTCAATGGACGCTCTGAGATAAAGCCACTTGTTCCGCCAGCGATCATCCACAGGCGCCGTACCAGCCAACTTGGTCAAAGGAACATTGGCCATCGCTTCGTAGAGCAGGTATAGATTGTATTCGTACATTTCATCAAGCTCGGTGAAAGGAAAAGCGAATGAAATAATTTCAAAATCATCCTCGGTTCTGATAAGATTTATCTGCAGAATAAACTGTTTTTCCTCGGGAGGAGCCTGCTCTTCGGTACCATCATCATAAAGAACCAAGTTTGGCCTTACTCCAAGCCTAAGAAGATAATCGGCGTTACCGGCGGAATCGGTTATGCTGTAACCGGCTGCGGTAGTCTCCATCTCGAAATTTTCTTTAAAGAACGCAGCCTGACTGCCGGCATCAGGACCATATCCGACAATCGGCGGTATAAAAACACGGGTATCATCGCGCGATTGCGCAAAAACAAAAACAGTGAGAAAAATAAAAATAAATAAAACACAAGTCCTTTTCATTAACACAACTTGAATCCTTAGGCCGCCTTTTTATCTTCCAGCCTGTCAGAATGTCTTTTCCGCCTGTGCATCATGGTACTTAAGTGAAACGCTGAAATGATAGCCGACAATGCAAATGATAATATCCCGAAACCAATCCATACGGAATCACCCTCAATCGATCTGTCTAATTGAATAATATCCAATGCCCAGATTAAAACAAAGACAGAAATCAACGAATAAATTATTAACAAAACCAACAGTATTCTGGTTACAACATTTGAACGCATCCAAATTTCTTTGAAAGAGGTTTCTTTGAAACCGGCTTTCTTCACCCCATCCTGAACATCGGTCTTTCTTTTTCTTTTTCTGAACATAATGACCAGATGATGGATGCCTACTGCGGCGACAAGCAAGAATGCAATCCCGGCAAAAATAATCAGAATATGCGTTTTTATAAAGGTAGGACGCCCCACATACGCGCGCACGTACGGAAATAAACTTGCAAGCAGCATCAGTACATTGATGGAACTTACTGCGTATAAAATAATGAGAACATAGATGACCTGCCAAATGTTGCTTTTCTTAAACCAAAATGCCTTTACATGGAACATACAATCTCCCCCTTTTTTCTAAAGCCTGTTTTACTTAAATTTTACTGCGGTACCGTACGCTATTATCTCCGCCGCGGTTTGCAGTATTGATGTAGTCGCATATCTGACACAAACAATTCCATCAGCTCCCATCTCTTCGGCCTCTCTAACCATTTTTTTGGTAGCCATTGCTCTTGCCTCATTCATCATTTCTTCGTATTCTTTCAATTCTCCACCCACCAGTGATTTGAGGACCTGAGTTATATCTTTTCCCAAATTTTTCGATTCTATTGCGGCTCCCTTAACAAGCCCGATTGTCTCAATTTCCTTGCCGGATATAAAATCAGTATTTACCAAGATCATCCTCTTCTCCCTTTCTTATTTCTTTTACTCTGTCAATTAAAACCTTGATCAAAATTATGTTTATTACAATTGGTATACTCACTCCCAGAAATATTACCATTTTGGGGAGACCAATTCGCAGGAAAATTACCCATATTATAAGGTTATATAAAGTCAGGCATAATACCACAACGACAGGTGCAATAATTTTTTTCCCGTGTTTAGTCATTTTACCACCCCCAATTATTATTCAGCCTTTCTTTTTTAGTATTGTCAAGCCTTTTTTGCGCTTTTATAGAGGTTTTCAGTTTACTGGTTAGTTGAAAAAACGTTTTTGCAAAGAATTTAGGCCAAAAAAAAGGCCTGGCGGCAACCTACTTTCCCGCGCCTTAGGGGCGCAGTATCATCGGCGTAAGAGGGCTTAACTTCCGTGTTCGGAAAGGGAACGGGTGTGACGCCTCCACAATAACCA
>JAIRRJ010000068.1 GCA_031256035.1 Treponema sp.
AGCGTAAAGAAGGATCATTTTTTTAAAGAAAAAGAAATGGACGCGCTTGCGCCGTATATAAAACAGTTAGCTGATTTTCTCAGTTTGATTCAGGACAATCTTGAACACGATCTTTCAGCTGAAACGCTCAGGAATGCAAGAGAGCTTGAAGATGCCATCAACAAGAACAGGAACAAACTCCGTAAACTTGGACGTAAGCAGATTGAAGCAGGCGAAGATGTCAAAGCGGAATTGCTGTTTATCGATCTTGTACGTAGAATAGAAAAACTCGGCGACTACTGTTCCGATATTACGGAGACGCTTGCGGGATAGTTTACAACTTGCCCGATCTTTTTATGCTCAGGTATCTGTTGATAAGAGCGGAAGAAATATGCTGAGGTGATGTTTCCAAAACAAGCAAGCCTGAATGTTCCCACTTCCGGTACAAGCGGCGGCGGTTTGCAAGATAGGAAAAGGCTGCCGCAGTTTCCAGAATTTCTTCTTCCGTCCGCAGGGCAGGAGTTCGCAGGACAGAAGTTTCCGCCGATGTGTCGGGAAAAGCGAGAGATTCGGCTTCGCCTTCGCGGAAGCTGACCATCAATAGCAGATGACGTCTTTTTATGCGCGGGAGAATCCATTCCAGAGACTCGCCGTCTTCTTCGCGGAAATTGCTGATCAGGATGATAAAGCTGCGGCGGTGCAGGCGGCTCAGGGCGTTTTCAAGAGCGGCGAAAGGGGATGACGGAACCGGTGCGCTGTGAAGATCATAGAGTCCGTTCATAAGGCCGTTGTAGGCGCTCATGCCTTTGCGCGGCGGTATCCAAAGATCGCGCGCGCCGAAACTTGCCGCAGCTACGGCATCGCCGTGTTTAAGAGCCACATACGAAAGCAGCAGCATTGCGCCTAACGCGCTGTCAAATTGAACATCCGGCAGGCGGTAGCCGGAGTCAACAATAAAAAGTATTTGCTGATCCTGTTCTTCCTGATAATTTCTGACAATTAGTTTCGGCCTGCCGTCCAGCCGGCGGTTACGGCTTGTCGCCCGCCAGTCTATCAGGCGGATCGAATCCCCATCCTGATAATCCCTCAGGCTTTCAAATTCCAGCCCCTGTCCGCGCTTGCGGATTTGCCTGATTTCGCCCTTTTCCGGTTTACCTTTAAGCTCTGTCCCCTGCGCCATTTGTTTAAAATTGGGATATGTCCGCCCCCTGCTGATAACATTATGCGTTACACGCAAACGCCATAAACGCATGGGTGAACCGAGCATAAACTCAATGCCGGAAAAAATCCACCGTCCCCGTTCATTGGGCAGGAGGTTATATTCAAAGTCAAGGACGCCCGAATCTTTAAGGATTTTTCTGTCATGTCCGGCGATGACAGCAGGAAAAACCGCAGCGCTCATGGTGTCGGGGTGAAGGTCATAAAGGCGGATAGGAGAAGGGAGGAATGGCCGTCCGGTATTGTGAATGAGCAATTTAACGCGCACAGGTTCACCCTGCGCCAAAGAAGACGGAATCTCCCTTTCCGCCCGCAGCCGGTCGCCGAGTAAAATGAGTAACACAGAATCTATTAAAATAAATGAAACAAGCCCGGCTCCTGTTAAAAGCCATATCAGAAAAACCACATCAAAGAAAAACGAGAAGCATCCCAAAAGGAGATAAAACAGGGATGTGATGAACAAGACCCTGCCGGGTAAAAGCAGTATTTTACTTTCAGCTTTCGGCATTGTTATCTGATATTCCCCGCGGCGCTTCAATTTTTGCAAGAATGTTTTCAATAATTCTTTTTGCGCTTAGCCCTTCAAGTTCGCTTTCCGCTGAAAGGGTTAAACGATGCGCAAGTACCGCCGAAGCCAGAGCCTTGACATCGTCGGGTAACACAAAGTCCCTGCCCGACAGCAGCGCACGGGCGCGGGCGCAGCGTATAAGCGCCAGGCTTCCGCGGGGGCCTGCGCCGGTTTCTACCGCCTGAGTTTCCCTCGTAGCGGCGGTTATGCGGACAGCATAGTCAACGATCAGCGGATCAACCCGCAGGGAAGCGGTCAGGTTTCTTATTGCAATAAACATGCCGGTATCAAGAGCGGTATTTACACCGGCGATTGAAAGTTCCGCGCCGGTATCTCCGGTCAGTACTTTTGTTACCATGGTTTTTTCTTCTTCCGCAGCGGGATATGGCGCGATTATTTTCATTAAGAAGCGATCTTTCTGCGCATCGGGCAGAGGATATGTTCCCTCATGTTCAAAAGGATTTTGCGTCGCCAGAACCATGAATGGCGAAGGCAGGGGATGGCTCTCGCCATCAAGACTGACCTGAAACTCCTGCATAGCTTCGAAAAGTGCGGCTTGCGTCTTCGCGGGCGCGCGGTTAATTTCATCGGCGATAAAAAGATTGGTGAAGACCGGTCCTTTGCGCGTAACAAATTTTCCGGTCGCGGGATCAAGCATGATATTGCCGGTTATATCGCTGGGCATCAGATCGGGTGTGAATTGCACCCTCCTTGAATCACCGCCTATGGTCTTTGCCAGAGCGCGTACCAGCAAAGTTTTACCTAAGCCGGGAACGCCCTCTACCAGAAGATGACCGCCCGCGATCAGAGTGATCAAGGCATAATCCACAAGCTGCTTCTGCCCGATGAAGGCATTGGCAATTTCTTTTTTAACCTGTTCCAGTTTAAGAGCGGCGGACTCCGCATTAAGATTTATCTGTTCCATTTTATTCCCTCCGGCTTTGGTTCAAATTCTTTCAGTCTGTTTATTAACTCTCTGTAGTTGTAGGTTTCGTTGATCGGCGAACTGTCTTTGACATGATGTTCACGCTCATATATTTTAATATAATAATCAAGCGCGCGGTATTTCCTGAGAAAACGAATCTCCGCGGTAAAACGTTCCCTGATAGGTCTTGCTGTTTTTTGCTTTTCGGTATACACCAGCCCAAATAACGGAATCACCGTCCAAAACCCCAGGAAAATAACGAGAAATGCTGAAATGCCGACAGGAATCATATTTCCTCTCTCCATGATTTTCCCGAACAGTGCCTTGCTCACATGTCTGTCCCGGACAAAAAATACCCCTGCATTGTTTGCACGTGCGCCGGTCAAATACCATGTCAGGCGTGCATTGATGTCCTTCTTCAGATAATAATTATACATGAAAAGAGGCTTACTGATAACAGTAAGCGTTCCGTCTCCGGTGAAAATTTCCGCCAGTCTTGTGATGCCGCGATTATCATTTATTATGAACGCGCGCACATCGTGATCAATGAAAAAATAAACGTCCCTGTCAAAATCAGGAATTGCTTTTGTCGTGTTGGTGTCAATGCCGGGAAAAAAATCCAATAAATTATCCGTGTCATTCTCTTTATCATCATCTTCAATGCTGCCGGATAATTCATTAACAAGGATGCCAAAGCCGGAAAGAAAATTAAAAAGGTCTTCATCAATTATTTTTTTATCATAATCAAGGCTGATGACAAGATGCCCGCCGTTTTCAATCCATGGACTGATAATTTCTCCGGCGTCTTCCCAACTGCCGGCGGATGATTGTACAATGACAACCTTCTCCTGCGCCTCTGTTATTTTTTGGGGGCTGCATCGTTTTTCTATGCGGACAGGATGACCGGTTTCGTTTAACCATTTTTCCATTGCGAAATAATTATTTGCAAGTGCGTCCTGAGACGGTCGTGTCCGCTCCTTTCGCGGATATATTTCCAGTTGGGTGTATGCCAATAACCCCAGCACGCCAAGAAAGAGAATAACAGCGGCGCAAATGTAAAGCCTTTTATCCATTTGCAGCCCTCAGTGAATTACACAGGGTGACGGCTTTTTCAAAACTCCCTTCCGGCGGAAGCCTTCCGGCATAAGCCAGATTAACCCAGTATTTTATCACATTGCAGAATTCATCCGCCTCATCGTTAGCTGTAATGGAGCTGACAATGTTGGCGCAATCGCTCTCGGTTGCATTGGGCGGAAAAATGATCCCGCGGTAAAGCTGAAATGACATTATGGCGGCTGCGGTGCAATAACCCCAGGCAAAGCGGAAATTTCCATGTTCAAAACAATCCAATGCTTTTTTCAGAAACAATTCCGGACTGCCTGCATTTTTTTTATGAACAGCGTTTATTATGGGAGCTGCCGTTTTTCCCTTTTTCTCCCATTTGTATTTGCGCAGGTATAAAAGTATAAGTATTAAAAACGCGGCAATCAGGGCAACTAAAACAAATCTTAAAGCAAAAGCAAGTATCCTACGCAGCTTTTCCAGCATCGGATTCATGTTCATCTCAGGAAAATCTCTCTGTTTCAACGGTTTCTTGAGCCGTATACCCCAGGAATCTTTCTCGCCGCCGAAATCGGGAGAATCAAGAATGTTCTGTAGTTTTTCAAAATGCGCGGTTTCGGATACCGGTTTCCAATCGTCGGCAAATGTTTTTACCGGCAGAAACAGGCAGATCGCGCAAAAAACAATCAATAAACTGTTCATATTTTTTGCTTTCAGTTTTTTAGCGAAATTGCGGAACATTATTTCAATATCCCAGCCTTCAACCTCAATCCGGCTGTTAATATAAAGACCGAATCCCATGCAGACATAAATAGTTTCAACTAACATATAATTGAAACACCATAATGCAAAAATGTAAATCTCCGCATCTCTCAGCAAGTCAATGAATGACGTGACAAAACCTTTTCTGATTAGTTCAGCCATCATTGTAAAAAAAAGTAATTCTCCAATCAACAGGACTATTTCAAGAAAGATGCCCCAAAGACTCAAAAGGGAACAATAGCCGATACCGCCTTTTTCCAAAAGCTTTCTGCGATCCCTAATCATGTGGTTTTTTTTGCCGGACATTGAGTCATATTCCAGCACCCTTACCGGTATCATTGCGGCGCGCATCGGGCTGAAACGCCGCCAGAGCAAGTCTCCTGCCAATCCTCTGACAATGGTTTTTCCCAGTCCCATGCAAAGACGCTTCATGCTTGCTCCGTTTTCAAAGAAACGTATCGAAATTATGTGCAATATAATTCTGTCAAAGAGAGGTTTTAAAAACCAGATGATCAGCCATGAAAGATACTGCGTTTTGCCGGGAAGCAGCCGCAGAGAAAAAGCGCATATCCATAAGGGAACCGCGAAAAACGGCAGAAAAAAAATAAAATTTTCCCTCCAGATCAAAAGACCGGAATCAGCCGCTTCCCGGGCATTTTTTCGCCTGACGATACCTTCAAACGGAAAGTTCATTCGCAAGCGGGTTTGATACCCCGCACCTCTGGGGCGTTACAACCCCGCCTAAATAATTGTGTGTGGGGTATAAAACCCGCATACAATCCATACCACACAGAACAACATACCCCGCCGTACCAGAGGTATTGTACCATGGTACGCACGCTCTGCGGCGGGGTATGTTGATTTTTTTCCTTTACAGCAGGTTCACGTCCTGCAAACAGAAAATATACTAACAGTAAAATCCAAAGACAAATACCCGCTCCTATGCGAAGCGTAAAAGGCAGATGGTGTTTTGAAGACCAAAACGCTTCAATAACTGCGGCAATAACAAGCATCAGGGAGCTGCCTGCAACAATGGGCAGGGCGTCATCTCCCGCCTTTCGTATTGACGCTCCCCTGCTTAATCCCTGCGTAACAAAAAATCTGTATCCCAAAAGCAATCCCGCGTATGCGCAGAAAATTATCGCCGTCAGTTCAAAAGCGCTGTGCGCAATTACAAACGGGATAAATGTTTTCGCATAACCGGTGTTAATTAAATGACCTTCAACAATACCTAAAATACCGGCATTGATGGACAGAAAAAAAATACTCCCTATTCCGGCAAATATGCCGCCGGCAAATGTCCTGAAAGCGATGGAAATATTGTTGTAAATATAATAACCGAACATATCAGCATCGCTGCTTACATCGCGGGGCTTAAGGAAATGTTCGCTTTCAGGATCATACATTTCTTCAATCTCCGCAAGTGTGCGGGCGGAAACAAGCTCCTTGGCAATGTCAGGATAACGGACACAGAGAAAGCCGAAGAAAAGTGCAAGGCCGTAAAAGAATAACGAAGCCGCCAATATCCCCCGCCACTGGAAACGAACCTTTTGAGGAAAAGTCCGCAGAATGAAACGGATCGGCGTTTTTAATGACCAGTCATGCTGGCCGTAAAGAATTTGATTCCCTTCATTAACCAGATTATTAAGCCGTTCAATAATTGCAGGATCAAAACCGTTGGCTTTGGCTGTATTCAAATCCTGAGTTATTTCACGAAAATTCAAAACGAATGAAACCGCGCCCTTTTTCAAATCTTTCCTGTTTTTGATGAGCGCGGAAAATTCCTTCCAAACAGGTTCCCGCCGTTGTACGAAATTCCGCTCGGTCATTTCACAGCCTCCGGCTGCGGTTCGCCCGATATTTTACGTGCAATTCCCAAAAGGAAGGCGGCATCGGAAGGGCCGTTCACATTGTCCCGCAGATACGGCGCGTAAACTCCGGCTATTTCGTTGGCTCTTGCCTCTCCCAATAACGGATAACGCCGGGCAAAACTCAAGACAGCCTGCTTTTCATCATTGGAAAGGGGACGGAGTGGATTGGCAGGTTCGCATTTTGCCAGAAGCAGGTTCAATGAATTCTGCTGGAAATTAACCGCCCTTGATGAATAGACTACCAGAGTGCCGCCGGCCCAGTCACCAAGCCTTCTGAAACCGCGGCTTGCAGTAATGGAAACAAGGGCGATGGGAAAAAAGAAAAAGAAAGTGTCGGCAAATCGCAGCAGGTTCCGCAGAAAAGACGAAGCCGGGTCTACCGGTGTGCCATTGTTTCTTACTACTCTGATACCCGTCAGACGTTTGCCCGGACTCTGCCCGTGGAATGTCAGCTCACAAATAACATGATAAAACCAGTCAACGCAAAAATTCAAAATCAGGACAAGCCAGATGCCAATGGCATTTCTGAGGAAAACAAAGATGAGAAAAATTATGATGAGTATCAGCCACTGAATCATTTTATCTATCGCATAAGCCAGAGTCCTGACAGGAAGACCGGCAGGCGTTAGGAGAAATTCTATCCCTTCCGGCGTGAGTGCTTCCAGAGATACATCAAATGCGGCGTTTTTGGAGGACATTGGTCAGGATAATAAACTGCTTAGCCCTACCATTATACCGCCGAGGATCGCCATAATAATGGAGATAGGGATGAAGGCAAGTAAGATGATACTCATTATACCTAAAAATTTCCAAAAAGATTTGTTGTTTTTAAAAGCCAATTCCAAATCTTCATTTGAATTGCTGAATTGAAAATTACGGATTTTTGTCCCAAAATTGTAGATAAAACGGGAAGGGAAAAAATACAACAACCCCATGGGCAGATAAATAAGAATGAATATCCAAACGGGAAATTGATTTAACTCTTCGGTAAAACTTGATACAGCAGCCATGGCAATTATGAGTATTAAACCTCCGCCGGCTATTAGTCCGCAGCTGATAAACCCGAGAATACCCATAAATCGGAGCCATGGCGATGCTTCTTTCAGATAACGCAGCATTTTTTCGGACAGTACGCCTGAATTCTGAGCTTCGGGGATAATCGGAGCTTCGGGGCTTTGATACGGATTATTTATATCAGACATATTTTTCTCCTGTGGGTTATTTGCTGCTATTACGCCGAGAACCGACAAAACGGGAAAAATCATTGATGTTTCTTACAATAATGCGATCGGGGAACATTTCAACACGCCGCTGGGTAACAAAATGACCTAAAATAGTTCTTGTTTCATTGACGGACATTCCCGCCCAATGCGCAACATCATCAACAGAACATTTAAATTCTCTGTGATTTAAGGTTTTGTCGTTATCAGCCTGGGTTTCGTCCAGCATCAGGAACACATCGGCAACTTTCGCCTGCGGATCAGGCAGGGTAAGAATCATGAAACGCCTTTTGGAATCATAAATACGTTTAGAAAACATTCTCAGCAGCTTAAGCGCAATCTGAGGATTTCCAAGCAGGAGAATATCAAAATTTTGTGAATTAAATTCCAGTACTTTTACCTCGTCCAGCGCGATGGCAGTCGCCGAACGCGGAGAATTTTCCAATATTGCCATTTCACCGAACATCTCGGATGGCTGCAGAATATCAAGGGTTCGTTCAATATCCCCGATTATTTTCTGAAGCTGCACCCTGCCTGATTGAATAAGGTAAAAAGTATCGCCTGGCTCATATTCAGAAAAAATCATCTCGCCTGGTTGAAATGTGCGGGTAAAACGGCCAAACGCGGCTAAATCCATTGCCATTGTTACGCTCCCAGGGCACTGAGCGCCCGTTTTACTTTTGTCGCAGTACCTTCATCAACAGGCGCCATAGAAAGTATTTTTTTATAGAAGGCTATCGCCTGATCTTTTCTTCCGATTTTTTCATTGCATTGCCCCATGATAAACATGGCGTCCTTTATATCAGGATGTTTGGGATACTGAGTAAACATTGTCGTGTAATACTTAAGACTTTCCTCGTATTTTTTCAGCATAAACATACAGCGTCCGATTTCAAAGGAACTTCGCGCCGTCCATTCCGGATCAGCATTGGCGTCTACTATCTTTTTAAATGACATTAACGCTTCCTGATATTTTTCCTGCGAAACAAGGCTGACGGCGTTGTAATAAGCATCGGCTGTTTTGGCGGAATCGGCGGGAGGGGCTTTTGCCGCCGCTCCGGCAGCGGAGCCGCCGACTCCTTGTTCGTTACCGTAGCGGGACAGGGAGCTTTCAGCAACTTCAAGATTCTTTGCGGCCTGAATTGCGTATCTGCCTGAAGGATAATATGTCAGATAACGCCCAAAAACATGTTTTGCATGGGCGAAGCGTTTATTCTTAAGGTAGTAATCACCCACATTATACAGACCGTCCGAAGGCACTTCTTCTTCTTTTGCCATCAATCTGGATACTTGTTTATGCACCCGGCGCAGTTGGTTAGAAAACACTTTAAGCATTTTCATTATAATTCGGGTATTTGCCGAAGCTACAGCTTCAAATTCCGGAACAGTGAATGCCATAATGTGGGTGTCAGACAGGGTTATTGCGTTTTCCTCACGCGGAAATCTGCCCAGCGCGGATTTAACTCCGAAAAATTCGCCGGGCTGCACTGAATCCCGGACATCTTCTCCTGTTTCAATATCCTGGTAAACCAAAGATATCTTTCCGTTTTGAAGGATGTATATTTTGTCCGCCGCATCTCCCTGGAAATAAATAACGGAACCTGTACGGTATTGAAAAGGTTTTGGCATCAGTCTTCGTCCTGAGTATCCGGATCAAAGGGCAGATAATCCAGTTTTTTCTTAAAACCGATTTTCTCCCTGATCTCTTTGTAAAGACCGGCAGGATCGCCTTTTACAAACATAGCTTTGTTTTTTACTTTGATCTGT
Source organism: Treponema sp. (assembly GCA_031256035.1). GTDB lineage: Bacteria > Spirochaetota > Spirochaetia > Treponematales > Breznakiellaceae > WQXQ01. Next base: position 9,373 of record JAIRRJ010000068.1, read on the forward strand.
GTGTAAGAAGAAGGAAGCTCTCCCTTAAAAATATCAAGGAAACGCATTTCACCGTAAACCGGTTTTCCCGCCAGAATCAACAGTTCAATGTCGTGCATTCCCGCATTGACAAGATTTTCGAACGGATCATCATGCTTGCCCTTGAGTACCAGAATGTCGCCTAACTTGCCTTCGTCAAGGCTGCCCGTCTTCTCATGCATCCAAAACGCTTTTGCGCCGTTAATCGTAACCATCTCGAAGATTTTTTCTGCCGGAAGGTCTTCTCCGTAAAGTTTGCGGTACAATTCCCGGTCATATTTAATTTCAGCCAGTAAATTGGCGGAACCCGTGGCGGAAGAGTCGGTGCCGATGGCAATGTTTACTCCGGCTTTAAGCATTTTGCGGATTTTTGCGGTTACATTGTACATGAACATATTGGAAAAACCGCACCAGGAAACGCTTGCTCCCGCTTTGGCAATTTTTTTTATGTCCTTGTCGCTGAAACCGATGCAATGAATGAGCAGGCAATGATTGTCCAGTATGTTGAGTTTTTCCAATGTTTCCACACCGCGCATACATTCCGAATCAAAGCCTTCGGAAAGATGTGTGATAAACGGCCAATTGTTTTTTACTGCGCGTTCATGTTCAATCTCAATACCGTCTCCCCATTTAAGATCGTATGATGAACATTCATGCGCCATTCCGTATTCGCGGATAGCCCTTATCGGCAGCGTAGGTAAAATGTGATTGTTCAGTTTGTGTGGAAAATGATCGTTGACGGTTGTAACGCCGGAGAACAGGCATTTATACCCTGAAAGGGCGTAAAGATCCTCTCTGGTCAATCTGGAACGTTCTCTGAATGTTTCCGAAGCTTTTAAGTCCTGATCCCAGGGCAGCCAAGTAAGGTAAAAATGACCTTTTTTGGGGCCTACAGGCGGGCGGTAATTCCCCTGCAAATGATCGTGAGAATTTATCAGAGAAGGATACACGAAGGATTTCTCCTTCAAGTTGACAACGATACCGCCCGGAGAAACGATTTTTTCCCCTTTTACTCCCAAATTACCGGTATGTGCTTTTTTACCAGGAGAAACAATCACTCCGTTCGACAAGGTATATTCAAACACTTATTGACCGTCCTTATATGAGATAAAAACCCCTCATTATTAATAATATATTAAAAACCCCTGTTGATCAACGATCCGGGGAAAGTATCCCATATCATTATCGGCATAAGACTGGTAAAATAGTTGAAAATGGTTGACTTACATACACATTCCAACATTTCAGACGGTGATTTTAGTCCGGCTATGCTTGTCAAAGAAGCGATCAAACATGGATTGCGCGCAATTGCCCTTACCGATCATGACACCATTAACGGTTTGGAAAGTGCGAAAACCACGGCTTCCGGCGAAAATTTCCGTTTTATTCCCGGAATCGAGATAAATATAAATTGGAGCAAAGGAAAATCGCCGCGGGATGCTCCCGGCCTTGGCCCCGGAGGCGAATTTCATCTGCTGGGTTTGGGAATCAATGCGCCAAGCCCCGCTTTTATTGCGGCGGTAAATGAACTATCCCGTCGCCGTGAAGCGCGAAACCGTGAGATTTTTGACAAAATGCAGGAGTTGAGTATTGAGGGAAGCTGGGAAGAACTATTAACTTTAACCGGAGGGGAACCGCGCTTCTCTGAAGCGACGCCTGACCTCTGTAAGCGGTCAGGCTCGGCGGCAGGTTCCGGCGGCCATTCGCTTGGGCGCCCTCACTTTGCGAACCTTTTGGTGAAGCACAAAATCGTAAAAAATCCTGATCAGGCGTTTTCCCGGTATTTGGGTGTAGGAAAACCCCTTTATGTTCCCAAAGAAGGGCTGGATTTTGAAGAAGCCGCCGTACTTATACGCGAATCCGGCGGCATACCGGTACTTGCGCATCCAATGTCGCTCTATGTTGCCTGGGGACGCCTCCCCGAACTTGTAAAAGTGTTGAAGGATCGGGGGTTAATGGGTATCGAAGCATGGCATCCCACAGCCAAACCTGGCGCATGCCGCCGACTTGAAACTTTGGGTAAATCCCTCGGTCTTTTCATTACCGAAGGCAGCGATTTTCACGGAGCAATCCGTCCAAACCGGAAACTGGGTCATTCCAACAAGGGAAGGCAGATAAAAGACACTGTTCTGGAAGCGATACCGGAATTAGCGTAAAACATCTTTCACCGCTCGCATGGCTTGGAATGATGTTGGCGAATTTTAGAGACACGCCTTAATCCATTCCGGGTGTCTTGGAGCTTCCTCCAGCAACCGTGCCATAATGCCGGTATAACCTTCCCCCAATGATTGCCACCAGCTTATGGTCGCATTTGTGAGCCGTAGCGAAAACATCCGCTTTTTTCGCTTTTCCACCATTTGTCGCCTCATCTCCGCAAGCTGCTCAGAGGTCAGCTCAGGAATGTCGCTGGTATCTACCGATCTGTCCTTTAAGGCAGCCAGCCGTGCGCGAGATTCCTCTGAAATTGGATCAAGGGCAGAAGCTGTTACTCGTACCATAGCCATTAAAATATTCCTCCTCTTCGTTTTTTGTCGCTTTTCGGGCTGAAATTATTCGAATTCGCCCTTTTCTTTCTGTGCAACTGACCATGAGCAATTCCCAGCCGGACAGACCTAATATCAGCCATCTGTCCTCGAAAAAACTATGCCCTTCGTCATAAAATTCAAATCGTTCGGAATCGAAAAACACCGCTTTTGCATCATCAAATGAAACGCCGTGTTTCATTATGTTGATGGCGTTCTTTTTTTCGTCCCATTCAAACTCTAATAACATCATATACCTCCTCCATAAAAATGTCAATACATTTGTATTGAAAAAATGTAAATTTATTCATAAGCCCCCAGAATGTCCCAGGGGTCTTCCCCAAAACGGCGGTGTTGAACTGCTTCAAGGATATGCTCTGTTTCGAGGGTTTCCCTGCCTTCAAGGTCAGCGATGGTTCTCGCAACCCGTATGATTCCGTGATACGCCCTGCCTGAAAGCCCCAGCCGGGCAATGGCTTTTTCAAGGGCGGCTTCCGCTTTTTCGCTCATGGGGCAGAAGGCATTGATCCTGCCGGCAGGTATCAGAGCATTCCGGCGGATACCTAAGCCTCTATAACGGCGGCGTTGAATTTCTACGGCTGTCCTGACTCTGCCGGCAATTACGCCGCTCTTTTCTTCACCGGCAGAAAGGTTTTTTGCACCGATTTCACTGATCGTTGGAGGGATGACGGCGGTTCTGATTTCGATTCTGTCGAGCAGAGCGCCGCCAAATTTTCGCCAGTAGCGGTTAATTTCTTCAGGCGAGCAAAAACATGTTCTACCGCCGTTGTAGCTTGTGTCGATTCCTTCATCCGCTATTTCCCGCATACCCAGCCGGCCGCAGGGACAGGAATTCGCCGACATCAACAGTTGAAATTCCGCCGGAAGACGCATCGGCCCTTCCGCTCTGACGATGCTTATCACCCGGTCTTCCAAAGGTTCGCGCAGAGACTGCAGCACATTGATCCTGAACTCCGGGGCTTCGTCAAGGAAGAGCGCGCCATAATGGGCAAGGCTGATTTCACCTGGGCGGGGGATTCTGCCGCCGCCAAGGATTCCTTCCGCACTGGCAGAATGATGCGGGGCGCGGAAAGGAGGATGGGTGATGAGCCTGTCGATGAAACCGCCGTTATTCGAAAGAGGCCCGGCAAGGCTGTGCAAGCGCGTTACTTCCACCGCCTCATCGGGGGTGAGCGGCGCCATTATGGAAGGCAGCCGCCGCGCAAGCATTGTCTTTCCCGCACCAGGCGGTCCGAAAACAAGCGCATTATGCCCGCCGGCGGCGGCGATTTCCAGTGCGCGCTTGTAAACCCATTGTCCCCGCACATCGGCAAAGTCTCCGCAGTTTGCGCGGGAAACTTCGTTGCAAAATACAGCATTTGTGTCATCTGCCGCCGCATTTTGCAGCGATGTTTCCTGTGCAGCATTTGTTTCCAGCGGGATTGGCAGATGCCCACTTTCATTTCTGATAATCAAGGCGTGAACAGCTCCCTGTAAATTTTCCGCCGCTGTAAACTTTGCGCCCTTTCCGGTCAGAATTGCCGCTTCCTTCGCGTTTTCCGCCGGCACGATAAACTCGCTAATTCCCTCAGCCAGCCCCGCTGCAATTGCCGCAAGCACGCCCCGCACCGGTCTGATCCTGCCCGAAAGTTCAAGCTCTCCCATCACGAGCAATTTTTCAGGAACGGGAACAATGCCTGCCGCCGCCATCACCGAAAGGGCGATGGGCAAATCAAGCGCAGCTCCGTCCTTGCGCAATCCAGCCGGTGCGAGGTTTATCAAAATCCTGTCCAGCGGAAAACTAAAACCCGAATTCCTGAATGCCGCCCTCACTCTTTCCCGCGCTTCACGCACCGCGCCTTCCGCAAGCCCGGTAATATCAACACCGGGAATGCCCCTGCGAATATCCGCCTCAACCCGGATAATGATTCCGCCCGCCCCATAGGGCATATAAGCCATCACACTCATAAATTTTCTCCTGTGTTATATATGGCGCGCAGATACAGGGCGCTTTAGTTACAAATGTAGTGCCTGACACTTACGCTATATATGGAGACACCCTTGCTACATATAGCGTGAGTGCCTGGCACCGTCCTCTCACTGGTTTTTTTTTTGACCATTGTATAGACTGATTTCATGTACGAAGTAACCGCGTCCAGATGCAGGCCTAAAACATTTGATGAATTGGCGGGGCAGGAATTTGTGGTTTCTACCCTGAAAAATTCATTGAAAAGCGGGCACATTGCCCATGCCTATTTGTTTTCCGGCCCGCGCGGCTGCGGCAAAACCAGCGCCGCCCGTATTCTGGCGCGTTCACTAAATTGTCAGAAAGCCGCAGAAGCCGGATGCAGCGGAAACCCCTGCGGAGTCTGCGACAACTGCCGCGCCATCAGTCAGGGCGCCAGCATGGATGTGCTGGAAATTGACGGCGCTTCAAATAATTCGGTCAATGATGTGCGGCAGATACGGGACGAGGTTCTTTTCCCGCCTCAAACCGGCAAATACAAGGTCTACATTATTGATGAAGTACACATGCTTTCGGGCGGCGCGTTTAACGCGCTGTTAAAAACCATCGAAGAGCCGCCGCCATACATCGTTTTTATTTTTGCCACAACCGAATTGCACAAGGTGCCGGCTACGATTAAAAGCCGCTGCCAGCAGTTTAATTTCAGGCTTATTTCTGTCGAGACCATTCAGGAGATACTGAAAAAAATCTGCGCCGAAACCGGAATCGAAGCTGAGGATGACGCGCTGTTCTGGATAGCAAGAGAATCCACCGGCAGTATGCGGGATTCATTTACTCTGTTTGATCAGGTTGTCTCTTTTTCCGGCGGCAGTATCCGCAGTGATTTAATCCGCGAAAAACTCGGCCTTGTCGGTCTTGAAAAACTCAACGCTCTGTCGGAAGCATGCGCCGCAAATGACGCGCCCGGCGCTTTTGCGCTGACCGATGAAATTTTGGGTTCAGGCGTTGCAATCGAACAGTTTGTAATCGACCTTGCCGGATATTACCGGGCGCTGCTGCTGTTGAAAAACGGCGTAACAAGGGAATCCCTTTTGGGTTACCGTCCCGCTCAGTTTTCAGCGAAAACCCTTGAGGTTTATGATTCGATCCGGCTTGAACAGGCGCTGGATATTCTGCTTGACTGTTACCGCAACATCCGCTATTCGGTATCTCCGCGCTTTGAACTTGAAACTGCGGTTTCAAAATTGTCGTGGTTAAGCCGGTGGGTTTCACCTTCGGAACTCAAGGATGCGGTGGACAGCGCTCAGGCTGTACTTGGGCAATCATCTGTGCCTGGACAATCAAATACCCCGGGACGAAACATCCCCGGCAGACAGCCGGTAAAGGATACACGGACTTATGCCGCTCCCAGCCGCAATGTTGAGCCGCAGCAATCATCAGGGGGGCGTTCCCTGTCCGATGATTTCAGGCGCATGGTTGCCGCCAAAGGCGGAGCATCAGAAGACGAAGATGTCCCACTTTGGGATGGTGTTGTTCAGAAAAAGCCGGAGGCTTCATCAGAAGTCCCGCCCGAAGTGGAACGCGTGCTTTCTGTAATTCCCGGAACAGTAATCAACTAACGGAGTTTATATGAATATCAATCCATTTGACTTATTGAAGAACGCTCAAAAGATACAGGAACAGATGAGCGGCTTTCAGGAAAAACTGGCAGCCGTAAGCGCCACAGGCTCATCAGGCGGCGGCATGGTGGAAATTGATTTGAACGGAAAAATGGAAATGATTGCCGTGCGTATCGCGCCTGAAACCCTTGGGGACGCTGAAATGCTGCAGGATTTGATCGTTGCCGCCTTCTCTGACGGGATGGGGAAAATAAAGGAGATAATCAGCAGAGAAATGGGCGCCATGTCCGGCGGCTTGAACCTGCCGGGTTTTCCGGGGCTTACGTGAACGCACTTGACCGCCTGATAATCCTGCTGTCGAAACTGCCCGGTATCGGAAAAAAAAGCGCAGGCAGGATTGCGTATCACATACTGGACACCGATTCCGCTTTGGCGAAAAATCTCGCGGCAGAACTTTCCGGCCTGCATCAGGCGATCCGCAGATGCGGCGTCTGCGGGGGATTTACCGAAACCGATCCCTGTTCAGTATGTTCGGATTCAGGGCGCGATCACTCAATCATCTGCATTGTGGAACGCGCGCAGGACATGCGCATCATCGAAGAGTCCCGCGAATTTCACGGAGTGTTTCATGTTCTTGGAGGCCTCATTGCACCGCTGGAAGGAGTCGGGCCGGGAGACCTTTCAATCGGTAAACTGATAGACCGCCTTCACGGAGATAATTCAGATCGGCATATCAAGGAAATCATCCTCGCCCTTAACCCAACGGTAGAAGGCGACACCACCGCCCTGTACCTGCAAAAACTGCTCAAGGATTTTCATGTGGATGTTACCCGCCTTGCGTCCGGTATGCCCGTGGGCGGCGATATTGAGTACATCGACCGCCTTACCCTGTCGCGCAGTTTCCGGGGCAGGGTGAAGGTGTAAGAAATGCCGTGCTCAGAACGCTGCCGCAAAAAGTACCTGACACCTATACTATATGTAGCAAGGGTATCTCCACATATAGCGTAAGTGCCTGACACTCCGCGCTAATTAAACGTCGTCATCGTCATAGAAATCACTGGCGTCTAATGTACCAACCCCGTTTGTAAAGGTTACATATCCAAATTCATAATCAAGAGAATATAAGAAATCTGTATAACTTCCCGCCCCTGATGAGTCACGAATAAATATAAACAGGGTTCCGGATGTGCTGCCTGTAAAATCGCTGGGGCCGCTACTTCCTTGTTTCCAGACCTTCAGTACCGCGCTGCCATTTGTGATCTTTACAGGGGTCATGGTATATGTTGCGTTAACATTACCTGCCGCGTAAATATAATCATAAGCAGTAGCACCATAAGCAGCAATCCAGAGGTCGTCGTATTCGCTCAAACCGGTAATGGTCAGCTTACCCTTATGGGTGGTGGTAGTCGTGGTTGTTGTGTCATCATCGTCATCGCCGTTCTCATCGCAGGCGGCAAACGCGAATACAAGGGCAATTGCGATGATTATAGTCATCAGCCCGTACAGTTTTTTCTTAAGCATAATAAACCTCCTTACAGTTTATTTGTTTGAGATATAAAAAAGCCGGTATACATCCGTACGGATACACCCGGCGTTTTTCCAAAAAAGGGAAAAAATGTTGGTTTTAATAAAAATTGCTTTGTTAAGTAGTTTGTATAGTTGACAAGAATCTTATCGTTATCATGATATAATGGGGTTTCTAGATCAGTTGCTGGTTGCTGGTTGCTGGTTGCTGGTTGCTGTAAGGCGTACTGGGCGCTCATTGGGAAGATAATACTACGAATAGGATAAAAGCACAAGGGCAACGAAATTATTTATGCGCGGGAAGCTTTAATGTTTCCTAAAATAGCGACCGAGCATAACTATGCTTATACCTATTAATACTAAAGCTATTCCCACGATTAGTTGGAAAAACATTCTTAGCCTCCTATCCAGTTCTTAATCACGTCTATAATCGTCAAGATACCAAGGATCGCAACGCCTGTTCCCAATATATCAAAAAACCGTTCGGCTTTGCTCTTAGGCTTTTTCTGAATTGCCAGCATTTCATTGAGAGTCTTTTTTATATCATCCAACCGCTCAAAAAGCGCTTTTTCGTCCATCGTCTGTCTTCAGAGAAGTATGGTAGCATATAAGCGAAGAAATAACAATGGTGGAGCGAACCATCATAAAAAGAAGACCGTAGTTCCGCATACGGCAACCAGCGCGCCAACGATTTCCAAAAGTCTTATCTTCTTTTTGAAAACAAGAAGTTCCGGCACAAGTATCAGGATCGGAGTCAGCCCGATGAGGGTACTTACAATGCCAGGGCTTACCCGCTGAAGCGCATAGAGAGAGAATGTAACGCCTACGAAAGGGCCGAAGACAGAGCCAATTATCGTAAACTTTAAGCCTTCAATGTTCTTGACTGCTTTCTTAATATTTTTCCCGCCGTGGAAAACA
>JAIRRJ010000085.1 GCA_031256035.1 Treponema sp.
AATTGATCCCTGAAAAGGTTATCCCGTATCAAGGGGAAATCCTAAACGACCGGATTCCAGATGCCCCGCCGAGCCATTGTCTGGACAATTTCCGCATTGCCGCCGGTGAAGCAAAGGGCGAACATCAGGGGATGGTGTTTCAGGATTCTGACGCAACAAAATGGCTGGAAGCGGTGGCGTACAGTCTCGCAAGCCGCCCCGATCCGGCGCTGGAAAAAAATGCCGATGACGTGATTGCCCTCATTGGCCGCGCACAGGAAAAAGACGGCTACCTCAATACCTACTTCACCCTGAAATGCCCGCATGAAAAATGGAAAAATCTGACCGAAGGCCATGAGCTGTACTGCGCCGGGCATTGTATCGAGGCGGCGGTCGCCTACTATGCGGCCACCGGAAAAAAAGCGTTTCTTGAAATCGTCTGCCGCCTTGCCGATCTTATCTGCAAAATCTTCGGCAGAGAAGATGGTCAAACAAAAGGCTATCCGGGGCATCCTGAAATTGAGCTTGCTCTGGTGCGGCTGTACCATGCGACTGGCGTTAGGCGCTATCTGGATACCGCCAAATATTTTATCGATCAACGGGGCGCAGCGCCGAATTATTTTGTTGAGGAAATGCAACGGCCTGACTTCCGGCATGTCTTTGAGGGTTTTACTAATTATGACCTAACCTATTCACAGGCGCATCTTCCGGTCCGCAAGCAGGATACCGCCGAAGGGCACGCGGTGCGGGCGCTCTACCTGTACTGCGCGATGGCGGATGTTGCCGCAGAATACAATGACACAGAACTCTTGGAACGCTGTAAAATCCTATGGAATAACATGGTGCAAAAGCGGATGTACATAACCGGCAGTGTCGGCTCATCGGGTTTTCTGGAACGTTTTACCGTTGATTACGACCTTCCCAATGATTCTAACTATTCGGAAACCTGCGCTTCCATCGCCCTTGCCCTGTTCGGTCTGCGGATGGCGGCGATTACCGGCGAGGCTGCTTATTTCGATACAGTGGAACGAGCGTTATACAACACCGTCCGAAGCAGCATCTCTCTTGAAGGGGATCGCTATTTTTATGTTAACCCGTTGGAAGTGTGGCCTGAAACCTGCATGGAATTCACCTCACGTTCGCACATCAAACCGGTGCGCCAGAAATGGTTTTACTGCGCCTGCTGCCCAACCAATGTGGCGCGGACATTCACCAGCCTGGGGCAGTATATCTACTTTACAAACGAAAATGAGTTATTCGTCAATCTGTTTATTCAAAACGAAACGTCTTTTGAATTGAACGGAAAGCCGGTAAGCTTGTCAATGACAACCAATTATCCCAAAACCGGATTGGTTAACATCGCGGTAAAAAATGCCGCGTCTCCTTTTTCACTGAACATCAGAATACCTGGCTTTGCCGATGATTTCTCCGTAACGGTTAACGGCAACGCGGCTAGCGGTAAAAAACAAAACGGCTATTTTCACATACCAAATGTCCGTAATGGCGATGCGATAACGGTTTCTTTCACCATGAAACCCCGCATAGTCTTTGCCAATCCCCGCGTTCACCAGAATTGCGGAAGAGCGGCAATTGCGCGGGGGCCTGAGATATTCTGCTTTGAGGAAATTGACAACGGAAAAAATCTTGCCGCTCTTTCGCTGGATACCCATTCCCCGCTTGAGGAATGTTGGCGGGAAGACCTGTTAGGCGGAATTATGCAGATAAAAGTCAAAGGCAAACGGCTCATTATGCCTGAGCAGGATGAATCTTTTTCTGAACAATTTGAACCCCGGTCGGAAGCGGTTGAACTCACCGCCGTGCCGTATGGCTACTGGGGCAACCGTACGTCCGGTGAAATGCTTGTGTGGATTCGGATATAACCATTTTACTTGACCTATCCGTTATTTCGCATGGATAATGTCATATATGGAATATGATTTTTTTGCCCAATCAATGGCTGAAATCTGCGGACATTCACTGGTCTCGCCGGGAAGGCCTCTTGCCTGCACCGTTATCGTCAATCCGGCGGCGGGAGGTTTCACAATCCGCTCCAGATGGAAATCCCATGTAAAGACTCTGAATGAATACAGGCAAAAGGCAAGAGCAAACCCGCCGCGGGAAATGTCCAAAGATGTAAGATCAATTCTTACCGAGGGCAAAGGATCAGGTGAAAAAATAACCAAAACGATAATTGATGAAGCGGAAAATGATCCAAGTCCATTCTACCTGATCATCACCGCAGGCGGAGACGGAACAAGCCTTGAAGTGATGCTTGCCCTTTACAATGCGCCTGCCCATGTCAGGTCAAACATGGCGGTTCTTCGCCTTCCCATGGGAACAGGCAATGACGGAGCCGACTGCGCATGGGGCAGCGCCCATTTAGGCGACGCTTTGGAGCTGCTGGTTAAACCGGTTCACACGGAATTCGCGCCTGCCATACAACTTATAACCGCCCGCGGCGGACATTGTCCGTTACTGGCATTTAACATTCTTTCGATAGGACTGGACGCTTATGTTACCCACATGACAAACAAAATGAAAGGAAAAGTCCCCGGCGATTCATACAAGCTCTGGGTGGACATAGCCGCTTTGTTTTATGACCGCATATACAAGGTTGACTATCTTGACATCCGCGCCCTTGATGATCAAAACCGCGAAATCCGTGCGTTCAGGGAAAAAATGCTGCTGTTGGCAATGGGCGTTTCAGGATACCGGACATACGGTTCACAAAAAAGAATTCTCCCTGACGACCGCAACGTCTGCGGGATAAGGCAAATGCCGCTTCACCGCAAACTTGCGATTAAAAATCAAGTCGCCAAAGGCACACACCCCGGCAGTCCTGAGCCTGTCTTATTCAACGCGCACCGTCTGGAATTTTCAGGAAGCCATCCCATTCTTGCGCAAATGGACGGAGAGACCGTCCTTTTGCAAGTTGAAGATTTCCCGGCTGCAATGGAACTTACCGCGCCGGTTATTCCGCTTTTAAAGTTGCTCTGAATCTTGCAGAAAGGAGTATACAAATGAGAAAATTCGTAACATATTTTATGTTGTTATATACACTAGCGATGAGCACTTGCGTAAATTCGGCGGCGCCGACAAATTCGCCGTTATTAAAAAATCAGTCAGGGGGCATGACATTGCAAAATATCTCGGTATTTCATGAATACGGCGCTTACCGTGAAAATGGCGTAAACGCCCCAATGTACTGCTCCGCGTGGGGCAGTTTTGAACTTGAGAACGGATCGATCCCGCTGGATAAAACCGTAAAAAACGGCAGCAAAAAAGTGTACCGTGTAAAAGCGGCAGGTTCCGGCGGTATTATGTTCCCCCTGCACGGGTGGGGGGCGTTTTCACTGGAACAGTATTTAGAAAACGGCTATATCGAATTTGATGCGCTGGGCGCTTCAGGCGGGGAGTATTTTTCAATCGGCCTTCGCTCGGATACGAGGGGCGTAGTCAAAACACATTCTGTATCTTTGGCATCGCAAGACATTAAGATTACCAATGCGTGGCAGCGCATCAAAATACCCATCAAAACCATTGCCGGTAAAACGGATGATGGTTTCAGTATTGACAACATAACAATGGTAGTCCTTGACAATCCAAGAGCGCAAACATTTTATTTGTCGGAAATGTACATCACCTCTCCCGACAGCGAAAAACAACATCCGGTCATCAAGGTCAATCAGGCGGGCTACCGGTTAAACCACGCGAAATACGCGCTTGTGAGCTGTTTCCCCGGCATTGTAAGCCTGTCGGAGCAGACAGAGTTCAGCGTCATCAATAAAAACGGGGATGCGCGCTTTACCGGAACATTGCAGGCTGTCGCAAAATCCGTAGATGCAACATCTGGCGAACTTGTTTTCAAAGCGGATTTTTCAAGTCTTAACGAACCGGGTGAGTATCACATAAGCATAACGAATCCCAAAATAGACAATTCATTCTCATTCACCATTGGCGATTCAGTGTATGATATACTCTTTGTTGACGCAATGAAGTACTTCTATTTCCAGCGTCAGGGTATCGATCTTGAAGAACAATACGCGGGAATATTCGCACGAAAAAACATGCATCCGGGAGACAGCCGCGTCAAAAAATTATCCGAGCGCGCTAATGCCAATGCCCCGACATACGACATATCGCAGGGCTGGTACGATGCGGGCGACTTTGGAAAATATATGCCCCCTGCCGCATCGACAGTAAGCGATCTGTTATTTGCTTATGAATTGTTCCCGCGCCTGTTCTCCGATAGGCAGTTGAACATTCCCGAATCGGGAAATGGCGTGCCGGATTTTCTGGATGAGATCAAGTGGGAACTCGATATGATGCTCAAGATGGAGGACGGCGCAACGGGCGGTTTTTACGAAGTGGCAAATTATACAGATGTCAACGGAGTTGAAACTATTTTCATCATTGATACAAACGGCTCAGGCGGCGCGGGTAATACCAAGTCAACTGCCGCCACTGCGAGCGCAGGGGCTGTTTTTGCTCATGCATATATCGTATACAAAAGCATACCGCGGTATGCGGCTTTTGCGGATAAATGCCTTGCCGCGGCAAAGCGGATTTGGGATTATCTGGAAGCCAATCCGGGAAATGTTTGGGTAAACGGTGCCGGACGAAGCTATGAACACAGTCAGAGCGAAACCGCCATGATTAAATTTTGGGCTGCAGCCGCCCTGTACCGCGCAACCGGCACTGCAAAATATCAGGAATATGTTTTGAAAAACTACCGCGGCTTTGATTACAACAGGCAGTTCAACCCGTATCAGGTGGTTACGATTGGTTCTCTCGGAACGGGTTTCATTCATTACGCGATGAGTCAAAATCCCGATGCCGCCTGCATCAAATTTTTTGAAGAAAAGTTCTCTACATTCCAGGCGGGGCAGTTAAACAATTACAGAGAAAAGGCATGGCCGACGGCGCTGGTTGATTGGGCGTACTTCTGGGGGTCAAGCGCCCCGATTTGCAAAATTCCGGTTGAATTGTATATGTGCAACAGGGCACTCAAAAAAGACACAGCCATGTCCGTACAGATGTTACGCGATTCGATTCATTATCTGCTCGGCATCAACCCCCTGTCGTTTTCATTTGTGTCGGGGTACGGCGAAAACTGCGTTAAGAACATTTACAGCGGCATATATTCCTATGACGGGATAGACGAGATACCCAGAGGATACCTCGCCGGCGGGGCAAATCAATACGAAGCCGGTTTTATGTCCAACTATGTTTCCAAATCCTATGTCGACAGCGACCGCGAATGGACAACCAACGAACACGCCATCTACTGGAACGCCGCCCTTGTACTGAGCCTCGCGGTTGAGATGGGCACAGCGGAAATGAAAAACTAGCGGTTGCGCCGCTCGTCTTCGGATTTACATTCAATGCACATCAGTGCGTAGGGAATTGCCTGCAGCCGATCCTGGGGAATCCTCTTACTGCATTTTATGCAGTGACCGTATTTGCCCTGCTTAATGCGGGTAAGGGCGGACTCAATCAGTTTCATCCTTTTTAATTCCTGTGAACCGATTGCCTCGATCATCTTCCGGTCAATATCGTCAGAAGCGACGTCCACGACATCTTTTGCCTCCAACCCCTCTACTATTTCCTTGAAATCTTCATTGTTGGCTATCAAATTGTCAACAATTTCGGCTTTCAAGCGTATAAGGGATTCCTCCATTTTTGAGATAAATTCCTGGTCAATCGGCGCTGTTTTTTTCTTCTTTTTACCTGTCGCAGCCATTGTACCCCACCTCCGTAATTGTGGTATTTTCCAGCTACATGATTCACATAGTTATTGACGCAAATTGGGCATTTTGTCAAGAGGGCGGTACAGCATATAAATCATTGTTTTCTCAAAACATCCATGTGTGAGCGCTCACACTTTTACCGCCGAACAGAAAAAACACGTCATACTTCCCACTAATCGTTTCGGACAGCTCAGCATGTATCATTTCCCAATCTGAAACGGAAAAATCAATAAATCCAACAGAAGAAGAATCGATGCTGCCAAGCCGTATCTCTATAGAGCCGGTTCCCTTTACCCGGACGGAAAACTTTTTCGCACCGTCACCGAAATCAACTCCTCGAGACAAAACCCAGCTTCCCGAATCATCAGCGGTAACAAACATAACACCGTTTTCATCATCAGCGGGTTCAAAAGACAGGCCTGCTGAAACGGCAAGAGTTGCGAATAAATTGGCTTTGTACGGGTCAACATTTTTAATCTGATCCAACCCGCGAAGTGTCGGCGCTGCCATGAATATTTGGAGTGTATCTTCATTGACTTCTATTCTGTCGGCGAAAATAGTACGGAAGCCGCCATCGGCGCCGTATCTTTTTTGCAGCATGAGGGTATGGTAAAACAAATAATACTGTCCGTTAAACTTATGAAGATGCGTGTGGTTGTTGCTGTATTCCATTCCATTTTCACCGGGATTTTTAAAATAGTTGCCGCGGTATACCCAGCTGCCGGGGTCAAGGGGCGTAGTGGTTGTCATGTAGGACATACAGCAGGCACTCGGAGGATCATGGTCTTTTATTTCCCATTTGTCCCGTTTTAGCCAACTGGTATTGTAGGTGTAAATATAAGTGCCGTTAAAATAATTAAGTTCATTCGCTTCAAAATGATACGGCGCGGGAATCTCCATTATATCGCTGGCAAGCGAAATCATGTCGTGTCCAAGCCGGACAATGCGCGCGCCACCGGGCATATAGTCGGCATTGGGATCATTGTGTGTTTTGCTGCCGCCAAATGAAAGCCAGCCTGTTCCGTTATCATCGATCACCACGCCGGGGTCGAAGGCATGTTCGCATCCTTCACCCAAACCTTTAGTATTGCCGTCAACGAGCGACTTTTTCAGCGGATCTGTCCAAGGGCCTGTCGGCGAAGTTGCGGTTAGAACGCCTACGCCCCAGCCGCTGTTTGAAAAATACAGATAAAAATGCGTCTTTCCGTCAGCCTCAATGCGGGAAACAATTGACGGCGCCCACGACGCAATGATCCACGGTGAAATTGCACCGGTGTCAATGATCCCGTGGTATGTCCAGTTGATCATATCATCAGTAGACATCATCACGAGGGACTTAATGCGCTCGTATGTATTTTTACCCTTTATATTATGCAGATACTGTTGATGGTCATTTGTTCCGTACACATACAGCCGCCCCTCATACTCAACCGCGGTCGGGTCGGCACAGTACAAATTCGTGATAAGCGGATTTGCCTCATCAAACGCTTTGCCAACTTGCGGCAATATATTGGAATTCAGTATCTGGTTACTCATACTACCACAGACCACCAACATAGTTAAAAGCAAAAATGTCAGTACCGACAAAGTCAACCGATTCAGTAATCGTTTGTTTTTCATACATATCAAGCTCCTAACCACAGTGCGGACTTGTTGTGTTTCAAACAGTTTCTCTTATTTTTCACTCAACCTTAAAGCGCGAAATCTCAGAGCTTAAGGTATTGATGTTCTCTTTGTTCTCCTGACTTATTTCCTGTACTCTGGTAATCGCGGATGAAATCTCATCGGTGCCTTGAGTCATTTCGTCCATACTGCCGGCTACTTCTGAGGTAATCCGTTTTAAATCACCGCTTTGACTCTGAGCTTCTCTGCTTTCTGTTATCATATCAGAGGATGCCTTCCTCACCTGACTTGTAATCGTATTCAACTGGGTTACTGCTTCCAGTATCTGACGGCTGCCAACACCCTGCTCTTCCATCGCGTTGCGTATCTGCGTTTCCTGATTTGATACAGTCTTCACTTCCATCTCTATCGTGCCGAAACGTTCAAGCACAACGCCGGTTGACCGGGTGATGGCGTCTATCGAGGTTTTGATCTTTTTCAGCACCGCGCTGATTGTCTTGGACTGAACGCTGGAATTTTCAGCCAGCTTGCGGATTTCATCAGCGACTACGGCAAAACCTTTGCCAGATTCGCCGGCATGCGCCGCCTCTATCGCCGCGTTCATCGAAAGAAGGTTGGTCTGGCTCGCAATGTTCTGCATAACAGAGTTTATCTCCAACAGCCCTTCAGATTCACGCGCTATCTCCTGAATGTCAGAAGCAACTTTCTGCAGGTCAACTCTTCCCGCTTCGGAGGATTCCGCCAGTGAATTGATGTTCGCAGTATTCTTTACGAGTGTTTGTGTAACGGACTGGACATTAGCCAGCATTTCTTCAATGGCAGAAGATGACTGGGCAACACTCTCCGCCTGAACCGTTATGTGATCATTCAGTTTGCCAAGTCCGGTGATAATGCGTTCCATGGAATTTGCGGCGCCGTTCACCCTGTCCGCCTGAGACAGTACCTGCCCTCTCATTCCCTGAATACCCTTGTTGATTCCTTCTATATCGTTTTTGGTCCTGGACATATGGGTAGCCAATTCATCGCCGGTATCAAGAAGAGACAGACTCTCGTTTTTCATAAGAGCGATCAGTTCTTTCATTTTCATGAATGTTACGTTAAATACGCCGGCGATTTCGGCTATTTCAGAAATGTTGCCGGCTTTCCTCTCGTCAATCTGTCTGGTAAGGTCCCATTTACCGGAAATCTCACGGAGTACGCTTGTAACATAACCCAAAGGTTTTACCAGGCGGCGGGTAAGCAGTACTATCACCATAGTAGCGGCTGCCAAAAACGCAATACTGATGAAAATAAGCCGCAGAAGAAAACGGTCGATTTCGGCGAAAATAACCGATTTCGGAATCGTGGACACAATAAACCAGTTGCTCACTGGTATTTTCGCAGAATAGAAGAATACATCGCTGTCCATTATGGAAAACAGGTCAGAGGACAACACTTTGTCCTGATAATGGGTAAATCCTGTTTCGGTAAAAAAGTTTTTTACCATTACCGCTTCAACATCGTGATAGGTAATAAAAAGACCTTCACTATTTAAAAGGTAGAGATGCTGTTCGGGAACAAACAGATTACTCTTGAGCAGTACCGCAAGATCGGTAACCTGGACATCCGCCGCTACCACTCCGTTGTCTCTTTTGTTCTCATCGTAAACGATGGTAGATACGGAAATGACAATCCCGCCCGTAAAAGCGTCCAGATACGGATCGGAATATGCGGCTTTCCCGCCTGCTTTTTTGGCATCCAGGAACCAGGGGCGCTGGGTGTTGTTCCATGTCTGAGGAGGAACAAAATCAAGATCGGAGAAAGCCGAATAGCCTCCCTGATTCCATACCATGTTATTGGTGTAGTAGAGCATATCTATTTCGGGAAACCGCGATTTAATGCGCAAAAGATACGCTGCCATGTCATTCTGGGTAACAGAACTACTCAAAAGAGCAGATATGCCAAAAGCTGTGTTATGCAAAAGCTCTGCCTGTTTCTCAAGGACAGCTGAAATATTGTCCCGCAAGTGTACAATGCGTCCGCTGACTTCACTCTCTGTTTCCTTGTGGGTTACGGAACGAAGGTTGAGAAAAAATATCATTGAAAGAGAAATAACAATAATTACGATGATCGGCAATGTTACCAGTGTAATCATTGCCGCAAATGATGTTTTTTTAAGATTCATCAGATATTCCTTTTTCACTCGACCTTAAACCGCGCAATCTCAGTGCCTAAAAGATTGATGTTTTCTTTATTCTCCTGGCTTATTTCGCGCACCCTGACAATCGCATCCGAGATTTGATCCGCGTTCTGGGTCATCTCGTCCATGCTGCCTGCCACATCGGCGGTTATCCGCTTAAGATCGCCGCTTTGTTTTTGCACTGTCTTGCTTTCCGCTATCATGTCAGATGATGCCTTCCGCACTTGACTTGTAATCGTATTCAACTGGGTTACTGCTTCCAGTATCTGACGGCTGCCGACTCCCTGCTCTTCCATAGCGTTGCGTATCTGCGTCTCCTGATTTGACACCGTCTTTACTTCCAGCTCTATCGTGCCGAAACGTTCAAGCACAACGCCGGTTGACCGGGTGATGGCGTCTATCGAGGTTTTGATCTTTTTCAGTACCGCGCTGATTGTCTTGGACTGAACGCTGGAATTTTCAGCCAGCTTGCGGATTTCAACGGCGACTACGGCAAAGCCTTTGCCAGATTCTCCTGCGTGCGCCGCCTCAATAGCTGCGTTCATTGAAAGCAGGTTAGTCTGGCTAGCGATGTTCTGCATAACAGAGTTTATCTCCAACAGCCCTTCGGATTCACGCGCTATCTCCTGAATGTCAGAAGCTACTTTCTGTAAATCGACTCTTCCCGCTTCGGAAGATTCCGCTAGTGAATTGATGTTCGCGGTATTCTTTACGAGTGTTTGTGTAACGGACTGGACATTAGCCAGCATTTCTTCAATGGCGGACGATGACTGCGCAACACTTTCCGCCTGAACCGTTATGTGATCATTCAGATTATTCAATCCGATTATTATTTGTTCCATTGAGTTGGCAGCGCCGTTCATCATGTCCGCCTGAGACAGTACCTGCCCCCTCATTCCCTGAATGCTCTTGTTGATTCCTTCAACATCGGCGCTGGTTTTGGACATGTGGCTGCTCAATTCATCGCCGGTATCCGAAAGGGTAAAGGCTTTGCTCTTGATGTCTTTCAGAAGCTCCTTGATTTTACCGAATGTCAGGTTGAAGTACTCGCCCAGTGTTCCGATTTCATCATCATGATGAACGTCAAGCTGCCGGGTCAGATCCCAGTTTGTAGAAACCAGATTGAGAGTTTCCATCATACCGTGCAGGGGGCTGAGCATCCATGAGATAAATACATAGAAGATAACAAAGATAGCGGCAACAACCCCTATCATTACAAGGAACAGTGTGGTCATGCTGCTTTGGAGGGCATCCATGATGGTAATGCGTTGAACTGCGGCAATGTACCAGCCCAGAGCCGGCACTTCGCTCACGGCGATTTCCTCGCCGCCTGATGCGCTGAAGAATGTAACCTCCCCTTTCTTTAATGCTTTCGCCCTGTTAACTATTTCCCCGCCAATGCCGGTAAGCTCTTTCTCCAGCGTTGCTTTATTCGCCACCAACGAAGCATTCTTCGCGCCGGTTATTTCCCCCTCGGTATTAAAGAGGTACATTGCCGCCTTGCCGGAATAACCCCTGTAAATGGAATCGACAAAAGCTGTCAGATCGATGCCGGTTCCCAGAATACCAACAGGCCGCCGCCTGGAGTCAAAAACCGGAGCGTTAATCCAGAGATTTGTAACTTTAAGATCGGGATTATAATTGATGTTGAAATTGTACCTTGGTGTTTCATTGAGGGTCATCAAGTACCAGTAGTTGTTTGGGTCTTCCGTATCAACAGTAAAGGCGTAAGCGTCATCGGAATAGAACTTTTTATCCACATCGTTCACCCAGAAAACCGTGTTGCCCGCGAAAGCCATGCGGTAACCGGCTATTTCTTCAAAAGCGATTTTCTCCAATTCGGAATCGCTGGGATTGACGAAATATTTTTGAATTATCGGAGAGCCTGCCATTTTCATGGCAATCGCAATTTCGCCGTTTACAGACGCCTCAAGTTTGATTCGTTCTATTTCTACGGATTTTGCCAGTTCACCGCCCACGTTAGCATGGACAATCTGCCATCTTGACAGGGTAAAGGCTGCGCTCCCGCTTATAAAGATAATTACAAACAGGATAGCCGAAAAAACAACAAATTTTCGCTTTATTGAAGTCCGGCGTTTCTGCGAAACCTCATTTGCTGAAGCGGTATTTCTCATAAAATGTACTCCTTTCTACTATAGTGATAGTTATACCATAATGATAAAAAAAAACAAGCGATATTATTTCCTTACATTCTTTTTTCCGGTGTGGTATTATATTAACAGGGGGAAAATATGATTATTTTAACGTTGAATTGCGGTTCTTCATCAGCGAAATATCAGGTGTTTAACTGGGAAACCAGAGATGTTCTGGCAGTGGGCATTGTCGAAAAAGTAACCTTTAGCGGTTCTTTTATTACCCACATAGCTAAGGGAAAAGACGAAGTTGTAATTAATCAGGACTGTCCCACCCACACCGATGCGGTGGAGCTTATCATCAAGACTCTCACAAGCAAAGAACTGGGTGTAATAAACGATATGTCGGTAATCAAGACCGTGGGGCATCGTGTTCTGCACGGCGGCATGAAATTTACCAAGAGCGTCATTGTAGACGAAGCGGCAATGGCCGCCTTTAACGAGGTCAAGGATTTGGGGCCGCTCCACAACCCCGCAAACATCATGGGGATCGAGGCGGCAAAAAAAGTGCTTCCGAATGTGCCGCATTGCGCAATCATGGATACAGCCTGGCATCAGACCATGCCGCCTGAATCCTACCTATACGCGGTGCCGAATGAATGGTTTGAAAAATATCAGGCGCGCCGTTATGGTTTCCATGGAACAAGTTTCCTCTACACAGCAAAACGCGCGGCGGTGCTGCTGGGGCAAGACCCTTTCAAGACCAATGTGATCATCTGCCACCTTGGGAACGGCGCGTCAGTGAACGCTGTAAAGAACGGGCTTTCCTTTGATACTTCGATGGGCATTACCCCGCTTGAAGGGCTTGTAATGGGTACACGCTCAGGCGATGTTGATGCGGCTCTGCCTTTCTACGTTATGCGAAAGACCGGCATGAGCGCCGCCGATGTCGAAACTGCCCTCAACAAAAAGTCCGGGCTTCTGGGGCTTACCGGCAAACAAGACAGGCGGGACATTCAGGCTGCCGCAGTCGGCGGCGACAAACAGGCTTTGCTTGCCCAGTACATCGAAGCCCACCGCGTAAAAAAATACATAGGCGCGTATCAGGCTGTATTGGGCAGGGTGGACGCCCTTGTCTTCACCGCGGGAGTCGGCGAGTTTGCCTGGTTTATGCGCAACAAAATTCTGGAAGGGCTTGAAGGCATCGGCATTGTCTACGATCCGCAGAAGAACGAAATGTCTCATACCAGGAACACTGAAACCATAATCAGCAAGCCCGAATCGAAAATTCCGATTTATATCATCCCCACCGATGAGGAACTCGTAATGACCGAGGACGCTTACGCTTTGACTCACGGGATTTACGACACGCACACCCACTTCACCTATTCTTTCCAAAGCAAAGACTATGTGAACAAGGGGCGCGCCGAAGGGTTAAAGCATGATCTTGAAAAGAATCCGGATTTGGCTAAAATTATAGCCAGTCCGAAATGATTGACAAACAAGATTTGAATTCCAAAACTGAATTACTCTGTATCGGCAATGCGATTGTCGATGTGTTCGTGGACATTGATCCCGCCCGCGCCGCGCGTTACGGCATTGTTGAACCTGTCCAGCACATCGACCGCGAACAGGCGGAATTGATTATAAAAGAATTGAACATCGATCCTGCCGGAAGCGCGACAGTAAGCTCAGGGGGCGGAGCAGCCAATGTCGCGAAAATTGCCGCCATGCTGGGAATGAACGCCGCTTTTTCAGGATATGTGGGGGAAGACAAGCTTGCTTCAATTTTTGAAAAAGAACTTAACAACGCGGGAGCGTCTGTTATCCTTAAAAAATCAAACGAAAAGACCGGTATCTGTTTTGCATGTAACGTGAACGGGGAAACCCGTTTTGCCGCCAGCCCGGGCGCGGCGCTGAATTTCAGCGAAGCCGATGCCGGAGAAGAGTTGATAGGCGGCGCGGAGGTTGTGGTTCTTGACGGCTATATCCTTGACCGCCGCCCTTTGGTGCAGCATATTTTAATGCTGGCAAGCCGCCGCGGGATTCCGGTGGCTCTGGACGCCGCTTCGATTCTACAGGTAAAAAGCAAGTCTGAAGAAATCCTGACATATAGCCGCAGTTTCCCGCTCATTGTTTTTATGAACGCCGATGAGGCAATAACTTTTTTCAATACCATCAGAAAAAGCCGCGATGAGGAATTTCCTGCGTCAGAAAAAGAAAAGGAAGGGATGATCCTGCGCGACATCTGCCCCATGCTGAAAATCATCACTGACGGTGAAATATTTCCCATCGTGGTTGTAAAGCTGGGAGGCCGGGGAGCTGTGGTTGTGGCAGGCGGCAATGTTTACCATGAAGAAACATTTACGATTATTCCGCGAAACACGGTGGGCGCGGGAGACGCTTTTTGCGCCGCCTTTCTTGCCGCCTGGATAAGGGGCAAATCTCTTTCAGACTGCGCATCCCTCGGCAACAAGGTCGCCCGAGAAATCCTTGAAGTGCCGGGGACAAATATCAAAAGCGGAAAATTAAAGTCGTTCGCGAAATCATTGCGGAAATAAACAACCCCGCCGCAGAGCACTAAACTTGACCCACAATTATCAAGTTTATCTTTAGAGTGCGAGGCAGCAGGAGGCGTGGGAAATGCGCTTGAGGAATCCGCCTATGGAGCCCGCGAAA
>JAIRRJ010000072.1 GCA_031256035.1 Treponema sp.
AATATTCCCTGCCCGGCTGCCGCATCGGTTGTTCTATATTTCGCCATGTTCCCCTCCGCTTCTTCTACTATACCTTCTGTATTAGATTGCTGAAACGGATTTTCCTACAAACTCCGGAGGCGCAAAGAACACAAAGGCAAATTACAGGTGTCACCTCTGCGTTCCACTTATTCCTCTAGATTTTGAATATTATTTTATCCCCGTTAATGCCGACCAGCCGCCGACCTCCCGGATCAACCATTACATTCATATCTTCAAGTGGAATAGCTCCCAAAAGAACTTCTTTTGATCCGTCTAAAACAAAAGCCCGTATAATAGAGGAACGGTCTTTCCAGTGAATCTCTACTGGTTCGGTAAATTTACATACACAGGAAGCTTCATTTGCCATTCTTACCCACTGTTCTCCCATTACCTCAAGTCCCAGTTCTTGCCTCATAACCTCATTGATGACCAGCGTTTCAGCTCCTGTATCGACCATAGCCTGTATGTTTACCTGACGAACCTGCGATTCAGCTATGATTCCGCGCCTACAGTCTCTCACGTCAAAAGCGTTTTTTAGAGTAATGTTTTCATGCACCAATCCCATAACGATCTCCCCATATACATATAAAATATCAATAAAACTCGGTAAAATCAAGAAAAAGGCATGAAAATCGCCCTTTGATACCCGTTTTTCCCAGTCTCCCTTTGCTGGCGATGTCGTGAATGTCCAGCACCGGCTGATGAACGGTCTTTAGCCTGTAGGTTTTTTTCGCTTCCGGCAGTCTCGCCGGCGCAAACTTGACCACAATCTTGTGCAGTATGTCCTTAACATGAAAATCAATTGACATGTATGCTCCTTATGTATTTCACCTTATACAAAAGCCGTCACTCGAAATGCCTCACACAAAGGCACATCGAACCTTCGGTTCGTGGCGCAAAGGACACAAATGGGAATTAGTAATTTTCTCACTGCTCATTGCTTCCTACTCCCTGTTACCTGCTACTTGCTAACTGTTCTCACTACTGCCGCACCAGCCGGAAGCCGATGCCGTCGTACCGAGCCGACGTGGTGCGGCCCCGATAAGCGGAACGCAAGTACCTGCCGTAACTGCCCCACGACCCGCCGCGTACCACATGGTCATAGCCAGAAGAAGGCCCCGCTGGGTCACTTAGATTCGCAAGACTATAATCCCCATACCGATCCCAGCACCACTCCCGTACGTTCCCGTGCATGTCGAATAAGCCCCACGCGTTTGCCGGGAAACTTCCGACATTGGTTGTTCTTTCCCGGTATGTCCCCTTGGAATTATTGTTGTACGGATTGTTGCCGTCATAATTTGCCTGACTCGTGGTGATATTTTTACCAGTGTTAAACGGCGTTGTTGTCCCGGCGCGGCAGGCGTATTCCCACTCCGCCTCCGTGGGCAGCCGGTACCCATTGGCGTTCCGGGTCCACGTTACATTTGTCCCGCTTACCGTATATGCCGGGGTCAATCCCTCACGATAACTCCGCCTGTTGCAATAATGTACCGCGTCATACCAGCTCACTTGTTCCACAGGCAGATTGTCCCCCTTGAAGTAGCTGGGGTTTGTCCCCATTATTTCCTGATATTCTTTCTGTGTTACCTGATACTTGCTCATGGAAAATGAGCTGACCGTTACCAACCGCTGGGTTTCATCGCCACTCCGTTGCGGTTCGTTGGCAGGGCTGCCCATGGTAAAAGTGCCGCCATTTATGCGTACAAAGTTGGCTGGTATCTGCACCGCGGGAGTTGGCTGGACTGCGGGCGTTGGTGTGGGTACAGGCCGCACAGATGCATTTACAACAGGTTTCGTGCCAAGATACGCCTGACCAAAAAACTGGTTGTACACAGCGGGTATCTGTTGCCGCTCACTGGTTTGCGCTACATCCGCGCCGGTCAGGCGGAATACTTCGCTTACTTCAAGCCCCGGGGTTTTCAGGTTTTTCAAAAGCTGGGCGGTAAAGAGGCCGTTGCGTCCTGTTCCGTCTGCGGCTATGGAGCCAGCGCTGGTGGCATACACAATGATGCTGTCTGCGGGCTGGTTACCCACCACGGTAAGGCCGCGGCTGCTTGAACGCGCCCAGCCGAAAGGATTGTCGCGGCAGGCGTCCAGTACAACCACATTGAGTTCGTTCCCCGCATCGTTTAGCTCTCCCAGCATCGACTGCACAGAGACTGCGCGAGCACGCAGAAAGTTTTCACTGGGTATGCTTTCCCCGACTGGTATAAGATAATTCACCCCACTCGATTGCACGCCGTGCCCGGCGTAAAAGAAAAAGCCATAAGAGTTCTTTGATACGGAAAGACGGTTCTTCAGCCGGATAATAGCGTTTTCCATCTGGTCGAGGTTTCCGTCCAGCACCTTGTCAACGGTAAAGCCCAAACCTTGCAGGGCGGCGGTCATGTCATTGGCATCATTCACGGGGTTGGCAAGACGGCTCATACCGCTTCCGGTATACGCCCCGTTGCCTATAACCAGTGCGAACTTCTGCTGGGCGTAAATACCAACCGCGGCAAAAACCGCCAGCGCGATAAAGACAGCAATCTTTTTCATCTTTTGCTCCTCAACCAGGTAATATCCGCAATTATACACTTACCGTTAGCGATACACAAGATTGTTATTGTTTTGCAATCAATATTCAATCCTCCACAAAAAAAGCCCCTGAGGGGGGAGGGTAGGGCCGGCGAGGCTGCGTTCTCCCGATGCGATTATCTCTTTGAGTTTTTCAGGCGGGGTGGAGCTTTCTTCATAATGCAGGAATGTCCCCGCAACAGAACGGACCATTTTCCGCAAAAAGGCGTTGGCGCTGATTTCAAAAACAAGGCGTTCGCCTTCAATAAAAAACCGCGCACCGTATATATACCTGTTATGCGATTTACTTGTATCCCCCGCACCGGCGAATATCGAACAGTCATTTTCACCCAACAGCAGCCTGCCGTAGGCGTTAAGGGTTTCTATGCGCGGTGTTTTGTGCAGGTGCAGGCAGTAGCGGCGTTCATGGGGGAGGGGGTGGCGGCAGAGGAAATGATACCGGTATGTGCGCATGGTGGCGCTGAAACGGGCGTGGAACTCGCGCGATGTTTCTGTTGCTTCAAGGATGCGCACATCCTGCGGCAGGAGCGAGTTGAGCGCCGGTGCGAAACGTTCCGGGGGAATACTGTCTATGTTTGTGTAAAAATTGGCGGCCTGCCCAATGGCGTGGACGCCCGCGTCAGTGCGGCCTGAACCGGTAATGTTTACGGGACAATCATGCGCGGGAAACTTCGTTGCATGATGTATCTTTTCAAGAGCTTCTTCTATTACGCCCTGGACTGTTCTGTCCTGAACCGGAGGGGAACCTTCGCTCACTGTCGTTCGCTTGGCGGCAGGTGCCTGCCGCTGCCATCCGCAAAAATCCGTGCCGTCATACGCAATGAGCAGCTTTATGTTCCTGCCTTCCACTCTATTGACGAACGAAGCGAGCGTCGCGGCTGTGCTTGCACAGCCATGACCGAGCGAGTGAGGAAACGAAGGGTTCAATACCCCACCCAGCGGCTTGCCGCGGAAGGCGACGCAGTCGCCGGGTGCATCGTAACTTTGGTACGCGCTTGCCCTGCGGTATTGATACCCTTCATTCGCTGTTTCCTGAAAGTTCTTTGTTGATGGTGTCATACAAGGTTCTTGCGTGTTCCAGAAAGGAGCCGGGCTTGTCCTTGGATGCTTTTCCCATGCCGAAAAGTTTTGCGATTGTCCGGCGCGCGTCTTCGAGCGAGGTTGTCCGCTCCGCCTCATCGTGCGCCGGGCCGAAGTTGTAACGGAGGTATGCGCACAGGTAGAGCATCCCTTCGTATGAATAATTCTTGTCGGTATCGGGACCGAATACCTTCATGCCGGAAAGTGTTTCAACTCCGCTTTGTTCGCGCGCAAGTGCTTCGTTGTAAAGGTACTGCGCCTTTTTACGGAAGAGAGTCGCAAGCCAGTCATAGTGCTGGCTTGAGTACTTTTTGTTTAGCTCGTCCAAAAGCCATGCGCAGCGCAGGGATGCAAGCCCCTGCTTGATTGTTGGGGATGTGTCTTTATTAAAGTAATCATAACACCGCAGCGTCAGGTACTGGGATGCGGCGCCTTCCATAAGCGTGCGGTTTTCATTGAAGTTAAGGCCGGGGAAGATCAGGGAAGCGTCTTTCTTTCGCTTTTCATAATCGTCCTTTGCCTTTGGTTTGCCGGAAGCCGGTATCTGGGAAAAATCCGCTTCCATTGAAGCATACCAGCATTCGGGGCAGACTACGGACTGGTAGACAAGGGGGAAAACATCTCCGTATTTTGCGGACGGCTCGTAAAGCCGGTGAAGTTCATCGGTAATCGCGCCGGCAATCAACCTGCCGCCTCCGGTGCGAAGTTCCTCTTTGCGGAAAATGGTTTCACATAACGGACATTCAGTTTCTTTCTTGGCGAAGAATGAAAGCGTTGATTCGCGGTCTTCCGGCATACTATATTCTTTCCAATATTACCATGGCGATTGCATTGTCGCTTTCATGGGTAAGTGAAACATGCACCCGGTTTGCGCCTGATTTATCCAGAGCTTCCCGTGCGCTTCCCGCTACTATAATTTCCGGTTTGCCGTTTTGACTGTTAATGACCATAATGTCCCTCAATATAAGATTGGTAAGGCCGGTTCCAAGAGCCTTGCCGTACGCTTCTTTTGCTGCAAACCGCGCCGCCAGCGAAAGGTTTGCGCTCTTTCCCCGCGAATAGACAGCCGCAAGTTCGTCATCGTGAAAATACCTTTCCAGAAGCCCCGGCGTATTGTGCCAGTGTTCCATTCGTTTAACATGAACCACATCAATGCCGATTCCGGTTATCAATTTTCATCTCCCGTTTCCCGATGCCGCCGGATGACGCCGCGGTATTCAACCATTTCGTTTCCGTGTATTACAATGAGGGGGTTGTCGTTCAGTATGTTCACCATAATCGTAAAATCTTCATTACGCCCCTCAACATTGATTATGTCGGTGCGGAAATCATCTATGTTATTCAAAATGCTCCTCGGTCCTTCGGCAATCACTGCGGCAGGGACAAGCGAGCTGTCTGTTATTTCATAACCTTCGGCTACTCTCCCTCGGAATACGGGGATTACCGGCATATTCCGGCTCAGTTTGCGTTCCAGCTTGAGGGTTATTTCCAGCGGCTCGACCGTTATTTCAAGAGGCCCTGCCAACAGTGCGCTTCCCTTTTTGTGTATCTGCACCGGTACCTGATATGTTCCGTCCTCTGTGTACTTTTTCAAGTCGATGTAAGGTTCTATGTCGTCCTCAAGAACCAGATAAATCGAGTTTGTGTCTCCGCGTACGCTCACCCTTATAACGTTTGTATATGAACCGGCCGGAATGAAAAGTTCGCTTGTCTCAACGCGCAGAGGAGTTGAAAAGAGACGGGTTTCCAGCATACTCATCCGGTGAAACACCGACAGTATGAGCGCCGCCGCCACAGAGAGCACCTTGGCAGGCCAGTTTGCCGTTATCTTTTCCAGCAGCTTTCTGGTGTTCAAGTCAGGACTTCCTCTCTTTCTTCCGCCGCGCCGGCGTTGTTGTCATTTTGATCCGCTTCTTTTCTGCTGCCCTTGTCAAGCAGTTCCTTTAATTTGCGCGTAACTTCCGTAGTGGTTAAATCATAATAGAGCTTTGAGTCATACGCGAGGGAGACAGCCCCCGTCTCTTCGGAGACAACGAGGGTTACGGCGTCTGACTGTTCCGACATTCCAAGGCTTGCCCTGTGGCGCGTGCCGAAACTTTTGCGTATATCCTGCTGTTCCGAAAGCGGCAAGAGGCATCCTGCCGCCGCTATTTTCCCGTGGTGGATAACCATTGCCCCGTCATGGAGCGGCCCGTCAAACTCAAATATCGCCACAATCAGGCTTGAGGAAATATCGGCGTTGATCCTTGTGCCTGTTTCGATAACATTTTTTATGTTAATCCTGCGGGGAAAGACGACAAGCATCCCCCGCCTCCTCTGGGAAAGCATTTCCGCGGCGGTAATCACAGCGTCAAGCTGCCCTATGCGCGGCTTGGTGTCCGGCCTGAAAAAATTACCCTGTCCCAGCCTTATGATGATTTTCCTCAGTTCCGGCTGGAATACAATGGCAATCGCAATAAAAAGCCCCGGTCCGATAATGTTGAGAACCCAGCGCAGGGTGGTAAGGTTAAAGAGAAAAGCGAGACCGTAGACCAGCGCGAGAAAGCCCGCCCCTTTTACAAGCTGAAGCGCCTGTGTTTTTACAAGAAGCTCATAGCCTTTGTACAAGAGGAATGCGAGTATTGCCACATCCAGAACCGGACGGACACGGTCGTATATTTCCAGGAGCTGATAGAACCACGCCATTATTGGGTATTATACAATGTTTTTGCGTGTACCAGCAACAGCGGGATATTACAGTAATGTATTCCCTTAAGTAGATAATTATGTCTTTTGGGTGCAGGGCGGTAGGGACTTGGAAAGTGCTTGATGAGTCCGCCTCTAAGCCCTTAACAGGTCTTCTCGGCGGGGAACTCAAGAAATCTTTCCAAGCCCTACAGCCCCGCCACCCAGGAGATATAATATTCCCCATAATTGATGGAGTTGCCCCAAAAAGCTATGAAAATGCCTATGGGCGGGCTGCGTCAGGCCTGCAGGGGTCGCACGGCGTAATGCGACGCGAAAGCGTATATGAGAAAAAATCCACGACCGTCTAGACCCCGAAAGGTCTGGACGCAGCCGCCAAAAGATTTATTCGTTTTGCAGGGCAATGTTCGCCATTGACAAACTCCAGCAATCCATAATAAACTCCCATTTATAGTAGAAAATTAAGCCATTTTCAAAACTTGGTTGGTTTTGAAAAAGCCTCAGTGCATCCCGGAAAAGGAATCTAAAATGAAAAAAACATATATGACGGCTGTTTTGTTATTGGCTGTATTGCTGCTGTCTTTTGCCCAGACAAGCGATGAGGTAGTGTCGCTGTTGAATGACATTGATGAGAACAGTAGAAGGTATAAAGAAAAAATTGTCTCTATAAGAGGAATTCAACTTCGGCATACCCAGCGGGAAAAACTGGCTGGTTGAGTGGGAGGACAAGGATAGAAGATACCCGTTTATATATGTCGTTGATGTTGTTTCCATGGAGATAAAGTATTGTGAGCAGATTCTTGGAATGAGCAGAAAGGGCCAAGTTCATCCCCTTGCTTCGTACTTTGAAAGCCTACCGGGACATACCCTTGGCAGTTGGGCGTTTCAGGTTGGCGATTTTAACGGTGAAGGCTATGACATGATATTGAGTTTTCATATAGGAATAGGAGGCCCTTCGGTTAACATTTACGGTTATGATCCTCAGGCGGGCAGGATAATACGGTACTTTGAAAAAACCTTCTATAGCAAAGACGAGAGCAAATACGAGCAGCCTCCTGTCAGGTTTATAGAGTACAAGGGAATGCAGGGGTTTATGTTGCGCAGGGGCACCGGGTCTGTAGTGCCCGGAGGCGAGGGCTGGGTTCCTGACCCACCCCCCTCATGGGCCGGTAAATGGTTTTTCTACACATGGGATAAGGAACAGCGCAAATTTGTTGAGATAGAAGAGGTGGAGGAAGACGGCATAGAATCAGACTGGTGGCCGGTATCCGATCCATTTGCGCCGCCGAAGCAGGCGGTTGCCGCCGAAGTTGCGCCTGTTGCCAGGCCCTTGCCGCCAGCAGTTTTAGCATTAGCTATGACAGAAACCGCAGATTATAGCCCTGAAAGCCCGATGATGCCGCTGTGGGCGTGGATTGCTATTGCGGGTGGGGCGGTTTTGGTTGCTGGTGTTGTGGTGTTGATTGTTAGGCGGAAGAGAAAGATGCCGCAATGAAATATGTTTGCTTATTTCTACTCATAATGTCCGTTTGTTCTTGCCACAGTTCCAAAGTAACAAAAACAGCAGATTCTCCCGCAGAGACCATGTTGCCAAGTTATGAAGAAACACTGCCGGAAGATATACCGGAAACTGCCGCTGTTGAAAATACCGGGCAAAAACCGGAACCGTTCAGTAGATTTTGGTATGATAATTATTATGGTGTAAGCGACTTGTCCGATTTGCTCGATTATATTAATGATGCGTCAATAAAGACGCTCATGCTTCGGGATTGTACATTCACCGATTTAAGCCCGTTGTCCAGGCTGCCGGAATTGGAAACTTTGAGCATATTAGACAACCCTCATATTAGCGATTTATCTCCGTTAAGTTCACTTGAGAATTTAAAAATACTGCTATTAGATGAATTGCCTCACATAGAAAGTATTGCCCCCCTCTCAACGCTTGTCAATTTACGGTATCTTCGTTTGGAGTACTCCGACGTCTATTTTAGAGAGCTTGTCCCTTTACAGAATCTTGAAAAATTATATCTTGGGAGTTACGGCGAAATTGTAGACTTTACTTATATTTCTCAGTTGCAATCTTTAAAGCGTTTTTCTATTTCTCCTATTTACCCTTTTAGTATTACACACTTTAACGCCAGTACATACTCTAACACATTTAAGGAAATGCAAAATGTTGAAAAGTTAGGAGATTTAATAAACCTTGAATCGCTGGGTGTCTCTACTCCCATGATAGAGGATACTATGCCCGAGTTTTTCCCCCGCAATTTTGATATTTCCTGGATAATAGCCCTGCAAAAACTTCGGGAATTTTCTTTGAATCACAGCAGTATTGACGATATAAGCCCTTTAGCAGAACTGCCAAACCTTGCCGAAGTTGATTTATATCAAACAAGGGTAAAGGACATTACCCCTTTACTGAAAAGCAAATCGATAAAAAAAATATGGCGGCCTATTACAGCGAATTCTGAAACTGATGATCCCGACTATCCAAGTACGATTATCACCAATCTATATCGTCAGTTTGAAGAACGCGGCATTGATTTTTCGATTTTCTTCCGTAATGATAATAGATAAAGGAGGAGAAAGTGATGAAGTTAAGGATTTATTTTATTTTTATCTTGCTAACATTGCTTCTGTCTTGTTTGGAAAATAAAAAAGAAAATACGAAAGAAACAGGACAAGCCAGTTTTGAAGAACCAGTTGCCGTAACCGAAATGAAAAAGGACATCAGCTCAAAGATATATGCCAGCGAAGAAGAAGAAAAAGAAGCAATGAAAGAATTCATTTATGAAAATGATGACGATAATATTAAAAATTACAAATTGGAAATCACTTTCATTGCAAAAGCGAATTTTGGGATACCAGGCGGGGATAACTGGATTGTTAGATTGGATAAAAGTTGGAATACTTATTTTATAATAATTTATGCTATTAACGGTGATAGAATAGTAAAAAAATATTCTATGCATAGTGATAATCTTGAAGATCATAGCGTTTATGACATAATGCGGGACATTCCCGGCATGCGTATAGGCGACTCGACCAGTTCGTTCGGCGATTTTAACGACGACGGTAAAGATGAAATATTTAGTTACGCGTTTGGGGGAAGGGCATCGCTAATAGAAATATATGGTTATGATACGGAAAAGGATAATTTTGTGAGTTACACACATAATTCATGGATAACATTTAAGCTCTATGACTATGAAGGTGTATATGGTAAAGGGAAGCCGCGAGATTATACGGTCTATGACGGCCCCCCGCCTGTAGAGTTTATGACCTACAACGGCATGTACGGGTTTAAGGTGCATTTTTTTGGAACCAATGTATCGGGCGGCCCCGGCCATGTTACCAAACCAAACCCTAAAAATAACAAATGGATTTTTTATATATGGGATGCGGATAAAAAAGAGTATGTGGAAGTTGGGGAGGTTGTTGATTGAAAATAACGTTATGTTTCCAATTTTCAGCAAGCGAGGAACCATGAGTGCCATGAAATTACCAAATAGCCGTAAAAAAACATTAAGAGTCAGATTTTATCTTTGCTATTATGCTTTAAGCTTTTTAATCGCCGTAACCCTCTGCTCGTGTTTTGGTATGAAAACAAACGGTGGGGCTTTGCCAATCAGCCATGAAGCGGCAGTGCTGGAGGCCCAGACTGAAACTGCCGTTGTTGAAACCAAAAATGTGAAACCACAGCCGTTCAGCGGGAGGGGTGGGGGGGGCAGTTACATGAATGTAACTGACTTGCCCGACTTGCTTGCCTATATTGACGATCCGACGATAAAGTCGCTTGATTTGTATGCTGGAGATTTTTCCGATTTAAGCCCGCTTGTTGTGCTAACAGAATTGGAGGAACTACGAATTGTACTCAATAGAAATGTAACCGATATATCGCCATTAAAATCACTCACCAAATTGAAAAAATTGAACTTGTTTGAGCTGTCGCTGGAAAGTATAGAGCCAATTTCATCGCTTGTTAATTTAAGACACCTTGAACTTGTCGGATATAAAGACTGCTGTTTTAAGGAATTGTTGCCATTGAAGCAGCTTGAAACGCTGATACTGGGTAACCGTGCTACTTTGGACATTACCTATATAGCTCAGTTGCAATCGTTAACAAAACTTGACATTACTCCCGGGATAGAGCGTGGTAGTAGTGCAACT
The DNA here is from genome assembly GCA_031256035.1 of Treponema sp. Taxonomy (GTDB): domain Bacteria; phylum Spirochaetota; class Spirochaetia; order Treponematales; family Breznakiellaceae; genus WQXQ01. The sequence continues at coordinate 10,534 of JAIRRJ010000072.1, forward strand.
AAAGCGGTAATAACAAATGTCGAGCAATTGCGAAAACTGATTAATCTTAAAGATTTGGCTGTTTTAGGCGTTGACCTCAACATTTCATGGATAACGCATTTGGAAAATCTTGAGAGTTTAACCTTTTTCCGTTGCATAATCAATGATATAAGCCCTTTGGCAAAATTGCCGAACCTTATCGATGTTGATTTGTTTGAATCATTTGTAAGTGACGTTACCCCGCTGTTAGAAAGCAAATCAATAAAAAAAATATCGGGGGCATTCCCGCCTAATTTTGGCAATGATGACGGTACTTATGAAAGGCGGCAGACGTTTGAAACTGAATTGCAACACCGTTTTCGTGAACGCGGCATTGAATTATCTTTTTACATAAGCTTAAGGTAAACATGTTCGTTCTGTATAAAAAAGATGGTCTGCCCTGGAATTTGAAAGAACTGGATAAAACATTCTAAAAAGAGTATTTTAATGAAGAAGGTATATAATATACATGGGATGCGGAGAAAAAAGAGTATGTGGAAGTTGGGGAGGTTGTTGATTGAAAATAACGTTATGTTTCCAATTTCTGGTAACAGAAAATGGCAGTTTTTTTAAGTTGCTGAGAACATATCCCGATGTAATAGCTAATCCCCCAAAGTAACAGAAGGCTAAAAACAAATGAAAACAAATTTTGCAGTGTTGTTTCTGACAATCATTCTCATATCCGTGTCCGCCTGTATAACAAAGGCAAGAAACACCAACGAAGCCGCCGACATTGAGCAGGTTTTGGAAAGTGACTCGCCAGAAGAATACAGTGTGATAGGAGGGTATAAAACACAGTATTTGGCAAGGTTTGCAAATATTAGAACCGGTACAATTTATGTTACCATAAGTGAGGGCAAATCTGCTGACCTTTCCGGCATTGAACAAATGCCGAATATAAAAACGCTTCATCTAACTATGCTGCAAGATATCAAAGGCATTGATTTTTCACCTGTTAGAACTCTGACAAAGTTAAAAAGAGTGGAAATAGGCGGATGGGGTGTAACCGCAATCCCCGATCTAGGCGGCCTGCCGTTGCTTACCCAACTGGTAATAATTTCCGGCAGTTTGACCAGCCTTGCCGGTATTGAAAAGATACCGACGCTGGAATATTTGTGTATAGGCAATAATCGTGAGCTTTTGGCAGACATGTCAGCACTGCAGCATTTAAAAAATCTAAGTACTATTTCTTATTGGTGGGGTTCCTATAGCATAGACTTTTCTGTTCTCAAAGATTTGCCGAAACTTGAGACCTTGGACATCGGAGGCGGTGAAGTTGATTTCACAGGCATCAGCCGGTTGAAATCGCTGAAGAAATTGAGTGTGGAAAAAAATAAAGGAAGCACATATAAAAACATTGAAGAAATAGGCAAAATGACATGGTTAAAGGAATTAGAGCTTAACACTTCAATTGCTTCCGTGGAATTTCTTGCTGGCAATAGCAGTCTGGAAGATTTAACACTTATAGCCGAGAAAATGCGCGATGATTTTTACGATGTAGCTTTGCCTCTGGACGGGAAGCCTTTAAGCAATTTAAAAAATTTAAAGCGTCTTACCATACTGGGGTTTGAAATTGGAAACTTTGAAATTGAAAATTGGGAAGCGTTAAAAAATGCGCTTCCCAATTTGGAATATATTACCACTGAGTTACTGCCATATTAAGGTAAACGTTAGCGTAATGGCAAACCCGTACTGTCAAAAAATTACCAAACAGCCATAAGAACACATTTTTCAGTGAAAAAACATTATGTTTCCAATTTCCGGTAAGATTCCAGAGCAACCAGAACTGAAACACCAGTAGAATTTGCGCTGGTGTTCTGTCTGAACCAAATTATCATGTAATGCATATTAACCTCTTAATTCCTTTGTGTTCTTGGCGGCGCGAACCGTAGGTTCGATGCGTCTTTGCGTGAATCTCTTTTTTGAGTGAATCAGTTAACAGAGACAGCTTTCGTATTTTCTATCTGTCTTAACCAACTCCTCAATCCGCCGGGCAATCCCTTTGCCGTCAAGGTCGTTCATGGAGAGCAGTTCATCTCTGGTTCCCAGAGCTTTTTCGCAGAAGCCGCCTTCAACGGCGAGTACGGCAATGGAGGCTTTGCAGCACCGGCGGCGGGCAAGGGCGGCGGCGTATTCGCTGAAACCGCCTTCGCGCACTCCTTCTTCCGCGAAACAGACTAATTCATGGCTGTTCATTAATTCAACGAGGTAATCTTCGTCAATTGGTTTAAGGAAGCGCAGATTGTAAAGACCGGTTTCAATTCCCTGCCCTTTGAGAATCTCCGCCGCGTCCAGCGCCTGACGGTAAAGCCCGCCCGTAAATGCAAGGCAAAGACGGTGTCCTTTTTTCAGCCATACACCGCGGCCAACATCCAGCGGCTCGCTAAAGGCGGGGATTTCATCTGGGCAGTAGGCCTTTGGGTAGCGTATTATTACAGGCCCCGCGTTATGGGAAACGGCGTAATCCAGCATGAGGCGCATCTCGCTCTTTGCGGCGGGGGAGAGGATTGTCATGTTCGGCGCGCTTCGGAAGAGAGCGATGTCAAACAGCCCCTGATGGGTTTCGCCGTCATCGCTTACGAAGCCTGCGCGGTCAAGAGCCAGAACCACTGGCAGTTTTTGCAGGGCGGCGTCATGGATTATCTGATCTACCGCGCGCTGAACAAAGGTAGAATAAATCGCCGCCACAGGCTTTAATCCCTGCGCCGCAAGGCCGGCGGCAAATGTTACCGCGTGTTCTTCCGCGATGCCCACATCGAAAAAGCGACCGGGGAAAGTTTCCCTGAACTGCGAAAGGCCTGTCCCCTTTTGCATGGCGGCGGTGAGTGCGACAACTTTTTTTTCCTGCTTTGCAGCCGCAAGCAGCGCGTCAGAAAATGCTTCGGTAAAACTTTGCCTTGTCTTCGTTTCAGGTACGCCGTTATTCGAAATGCCGCCGTCCACGGAAAATGAACCGACGCCATGATAACCGCTGGGGTCTTCTTCGGCATAATCGTAACCTTTGCCTTTGCGGGTGATTACATGGACTACGACCGGACGGTTCAAACGCCGCACATCTTCAAGCACGCTGACCAGAAGTTCAATATTGTGCCCTCCGATTGGCCCGACATATTCAAATCCAAGGTCAACAAATAAATTGTCGGTATAGAAGACAGCTTTAACCGCCCGTTTCAGCCTCAGCACCAAATCAAAAAACATGTCCCCTACAAAGGGAATTTTTTTTACCATCGCGTCAAAGTTCCGGCGGAACACCTGATATTTTTCTTTCATGGAAAGGCGGCTTAAATATTTTGAAATCCCGCCAACATTCGGGCTTATTGACATATTGTTGTCATTGAGGATGACGATCAACGGAAGCCCCAGATGCCCCGCATGGGACAGGGCTTCGTAGGCAAGCCCGCCCGTGAGCGCGCCGTCCCCGATAACCGCAGCCGCGCATCCTTTTTCGCCCTGTATCTTCTTTGCGGCAAGGATGCCCAGAGCGGCGGAGATTGAGGTTGAAGCGTGTCCTGTGTTGAAGGCATCGTGGGGGCTTTCGCCGCGTTTCGGAAAACCGGCAAGCCCGCCGGCCTTTCGTAGCGATGAAAAAGCGCCCAAGCGACCGGTGAGAATTTTATGCGCATAACATTGATGTCCCACATCCCAGACAATCTTGTCTTCAGGAGAATTAAAAACACGGTGCAGGGCGATACTCAGTTCTACCACACCCAGATTGGAAGCAAGATGCCCGCCGTTTTTGGCGACAGTGTCAACGATGAGGTCCCTTATCTCCGCAGCCAGTGAAACAAGTTCTTTTAGTTTCAGTTTTTTTAACTCGTGCGGAGAGTTAATCCGGGATAACAGAGGCGGACATTGCATTGCTAAATAAAGTCCGTGGAATCTGTTTTATGCATTTCTGTTTTGATATTGCGTATATCAGAAAGGAATTTCCGTCTGGAAGCGACCAGATCGCTAAGTTCCGTCAGCATGTGGCAGTTAACTTCTTCCGCCATCGGAAAAATAAAACGCTCGGTTTCGTCTGTATACCTGCCTACAAATTCAGGATTGTTTACAAACCCCAAAGAGATCATATTTGAGATACGATCCGCCACTTTCAGCAGCTTCGCGTTATACGATCCGGTCTCCCTGATGCGAGTTAAGAATTCAGCTTTCGTTTCTCCGCTGATGCGGGTAACTTCACGAACCAGTTCATAAACCACATGACCCTCATGATCGATTGTCATCATGATGTTATGGTTAAAATCGGGAATGTCTTCCAGCACATCATGGACAATCGCGGCTTTCAGCAATACAGGCTCGATATGATTGTAGTCAATCAGGATGGACATTGTATCAAGCTGATGCCGGAACATATTGCCCCCGGCTTCCCGCGATTTGCCGATAAGAACGGTGGCAAGCTGGATATACGGAACAAGGCGGGTTCCGCTCAATCGCGTAATTTCATCGGTATTCATTTACAGATCCCTTAAATATGTTTCTATTTTTCCGGTACGCTTTAACGTTTCTTCCAGTTTGATCTTTTGCTCGGCAACCAGTTCCGGCGGCGCATTTTTGACAAATTGATCATTGGCAAGTTTTGAGCGCAGCCCTTCGATATACCTTCGATCCCGCTCAAGGTCATTTGTGAACTTTTTCTTCAGCGCCACGGTGTCTACCGCTTCGGCGACAAAAACAAAAACTTCAAACCCCGCGCCCGCCATGCCGATTGAACCTGCCGGGCGGCTGCCTGAACCTGTCAGGATTTCCGTCTCTCCCATTCCCGCAAGGAGCTTTATAAGCTCTTCATTTTCCTTAAATGTTTTATCATTAGCGGCGTGTATGCGGCAGCGGAGTTTCTTTTCGTTGGTTATGCCGCATTCGCTTCGCAGAGTCCGCACCATGCCCACCAGCGACTGGAGGGATGCGAAGTTTTTCTCCCCGTCAGTGTCGCGTAACTTTTCATCGTACTTGGGATACGGAGAATTAATGAGCATTGTTTCCGCGGTATTGGGCAGTTTTTGATAAATCTCTTCGGTTACAAACGGCAGAAGCGGATGAAGCAGCCGCAGCGAAAGGGCGAGTACATCAAGCAGCACTGTAGTCGCGCGATCTTTTTCCGCATCATTACCGCCCTTAATCGAAAGTTTTGTCGCTTCAACATACCAGTCGCAGAAGTCATTCCAAAAGTATTCATAAGCGGTAATGGCGGCGTCATTGTAGCGGTAGGAAAAAAACGCCTCATTGCTCTCTTTCGCCGCGTTGTTAAGGCGGGAGTATATCCACCTGTCCGCCGGAAGCAGGGCGGGATTTTTTACAATTTCGCGGCCATCAAGGTTCATCAGTATGTAGCGGCTTGCGTTCCATACCTTGTTTGCGAACTTGGAACCCATCTTAAAAGATTCTTTGTCAACAAGGATATCCTGCCCCTGTGCGCACATGAAGGCAAGCGTAAACTTGAGCGCGTCCGCGCCGAACTCGTCCACCAGCTCCAGCGGATCAATGCCGTTGCCGAGGGACTTGCTCATCTTGCGCCCCTGCTTGTCCCGCACAAGCCCGTGAATGTAGATGTCACGGAACGGCGCCTTGCCGGTAAACTCCAGCCCCGCCATGATCATTCGCGCGACCCAGAAGAAAATTATGTCGTAGCCTGTAACAAGCGCGGTAGTGGGGTAGTAGCGGGTGAGGTCTTTAGTCTGCTCAGGCCACCCCAGCGTGCTAAACGGCCACAGCCAGCTTGAGAACCATGTGTCAAGCACATCGGGGTCCTGCTCAATTTTTTTGCTGCCGCATCCGGGGCAGGAGGTTATATCGTTACGTGAAACTGTAAGCTTCCCGCAGTCAGCGCAAGTCCATGCCGGAATACGGTGTCCCCACCACAGTTGGCGGCTGACGCACCAGTCCCTTATGTTTTCCATCCAGTGTTTGTAGGTGTTTTCCCATTTTTTTGGGTAAAAGATAATTTCCCCGCGCTGCCAGCAGGCAAGGGCTTTTTCCGCAAGGGGCTTCATTCTTACAAACCACTGTTCGGAA
>JAIRRJ010000090.1 GCA_031256035.1 Treponema sp.
GGTGTCAGGGTCGCTGAACAGGAATGAGAACAAACTGTCTTTGTATTTGGTATTTACGCGGGGAAATTCGCTGCAATGTGCGCCTGGTTTTTTTTCCGGCAGGTCGAGCCGGTGAGAAGATTCAAGATTGTTGTTTGATTTCATACCTATTATATGGCATGCAGATGTGTGGTGCTTTAGTCTGAAGAAATGATTTAGAATTAATTCCCATCTGTGTGAAACTTTTCCCGGCTAAAAAACCGACTCCAGCACATAGAATACGCTTTTGTCCGTGCCGAAAATGATCCTTTTACCGGCGATTACCGGAGATGATAAAAGCGAGCCTTCGGTTTCCATTGACCAGAGGAATCTGCCGTCACGTGCCTCTAGGCAGACAAGCCTGGGAGGATTAAAATCATCACCTAACAAGCCGAAGTACAGCCGCCCTCCGGCTATTGTGGAAGTGCAGGCGACCGGGGTTTCAAAAGCCTTTTCCCAGCGGAGGATTCCGGTTTCAGCGTCAAATGCCCGCGCCGTCGAGTCCCCTCCCGTGTAGATAACAAGATTTTCCCAGATTGTAGGCGCCATGAAATCCAGCATCTCCACATTCCTCATGTAGTACCCGAATACGGCATATTCATCCCAATCTCCGTTTGGGAAAACGCCTGTGCGGGTCTGCCGCCATGCTTCTTCTCCCGTTTGGCGGTCGTAAGCGTAATAACCAAGTTCCATAGTGCCGCTGTAGCCGTCCGCGGTTCCGAAATACACGAGGTCTTTTCTCACCGCGGCGAAAGAATACCAACTTGCGGCTATTTCATGATACGGCACAAACCAGAGAAATTCCCGCTTGTTGATATCGAAAGGGCCGACCTGGCTGACTCTGGGGCCGGTGGCAAAGTACATAACGTCATCTGACATGTTGAAAGTAAAGTTATACCAGCCGGGATTGTTGATGCGGAATTCTTCCTGCCCTTCGGGTGATAGAAAATAAATGGCGTCCGCATCCCCGACAAATACAATGTAATCCTTGTACCGTTCTACCTGTGAGTTGATCTGGCTGTATGTCGGGAAATTCCACAGTTCCGTTCCGTTCTCGCGCGACAGTGCGTACAGCTTGCCGTCCTTGCTGCCGAAGTACGCCTGGCTGTTGTCCACATAGGGGATTGAATTGATCTCTGCGCCGCTCCTGAAAATCCAGCGCATATAGCCGCTTTCCGCGTCAAGTGCGTAAAAATTGCCGTCCTCCGAACCAAAGTAGATTGTATTCCCAATCACCACAGGCGGATTAAAAGCATCGATCTCTTCGCTTTCCGGCGGCTGAAGTTTTATCTTCCACCGTACCCCCAGCGGAGGCGATATGCGCGCAGAACTTACTCCCCGTCCGCCTTCCCCGCGGAAGCGCACCCAATCCGCCCGCCGCGTACAACTGCAAAGGAATATTAGAGAAAAAACTACTATAAAACACCTCACGCAGAGGCGCGGAGCCGCAAAGAGAAAACGAAGGATTCTCGAACTGCAACTTTGCGTCTTTGCGCCTTTGCGTGATGAATCTCGAGTAATATTGTTCATAAATACGCAAGTCCCCTCAGGCTGAAAATGCGGATAACAAAACCAATTAACCCCTTCCTTCTGAATGAGGTCAGTATCTTGCGATACTCTTCCATGAGCGAGAGGAAACGTTTTTCCTCTTCCGCTTTATCCGCAAAGGTGCGCCAGCGCAGTTCTGTGTAAATTGCGGCAAAGGCGGCGAAGGGCGCATCATTTCCATCACCGAAAAGCTTTGAATATTCGGGGGCGGTTTTTGAGACTGGCTTGATTGGTTTCCCGTCAGCTGCAAGTCGCGCAAGGAGCAGCAAGTACAGTGAACGTGAGCCTTCTTTGCCTCCGCGCCTTGTTCCGAAATAAAGCGCCGCTTCCCTTCCGTATCGAATAACGTATGCGCCAAGCAGGAGCAGAGCTGCAAGCAAGGCAAATATCCTCAGCGCCGCCCTCCACGGGAAATGGCGGACACGGGAAAAAACCTGATTTCTGTCCAGTTGGGGTATTACAACATCCCGCAGATTACCGTCCCCGAAACCAATCGGAGGTATGGCAAACCTTGTTGCTTCAAAATCAAGCCAGCCGTAATCGGGGACATAAAACTGAGTCCATGAATGTGCATGTGCGTCGGTTACGAGATACAGGTCTTCAAAAGCGAATTCCTGCAAGAGGGGGATTCTGCTCCGCAGGGCTGCAAGCCCGCGCAGGTGCGCAATGGTCTGCATATTGCCCGCCACTAGGAAGCCCGTTACCACCCGCGAGGGAATCCCCGCCATGCGTCCCAGAATTGCGGCAGTGTTTGAAAAATGAACGCAATGCCCGTCCTTTGTGTCGGCGATAAACTCAACAAGTGATGAAATCGAATAATCCTGTCCGTTGTTCACATCATACTGATAATCGGAAAACCCCAAGAGTATTGCCAGTATCCTTTCCATGTATTCATTGTCTTCGTCATCCAGATAGAAACGCCGGCGAGTCTGCCATGATTCTGTAACACGGGCAAGGTGCGCACGAAAGATTTCACGATCAGTTTCATCAAGAGTGATTTCAAGGTATGGGGCAAACTCCGATTTTTCCAGAGGGCCAAGTTCGCGGCCTGGAACGCTGACAAGTTCCAGGGGATCATCAGTGTGAATGTTTGAAATGACCCTGTGGATGTAACGAAAGGGGCCTGAATTTTCGCTTAACACTGTGGGTTCAACGGCAAGAGGCCGGTAAGGTAAATATTTTTGCGACAGGGTGGAAAGTGAAAACACCTCATTTTCTTCCCTGCCGTAATCAAAAATAAATTCATTGTCGAACCATGTAACAAAGAGACGCTGGGAGGGGAGGCGGTTTAATGTTTCCTCCGGGCCGGGAAGAAAACCGCTGACAGGATCGAGGCGGCCTCGTATAGAATTCCCCATGTACACAGGCTCATGCTTTGACGCCACAACCATTACCGTGAACTGCTGCCTCTCTCTGCCGCCGCTTCTGCCGTCATCGCCAGGCCAGTCGCCTTCGGAAAGGCTGCGCAGAGACGGCCTTCTCCCGTTCTGATCGCCCGGAACAACATCGCGCCCTCTCCTTCGTCCGCCTCCGGTGTCCGGGATGCCCCAGTCTTCTTCCGAAGGTTTGGTCATCCTGTCTACTTTGTCCTGTAACAGATTGACAAGTACCGTATTGCGGATAAAGTCCGGCGGAAGGACAAAGATCACCAGCGCAAGGATCGCCGCCGCCGCGAGTGCGAATGCAAGCCCTTCGCGCTTTGCGCCGCCTGAGCTGCTGCGGAAAAGGCAGAAGTACACAACCGCGCTGTGAAAAAGAAAAACCACAGCCGTCCACACGAGGATAAACTGTGTAAGCTGCAAACTAACACCGGCGATCTCTTCTCCTGAACGGGAAAAAACTAAAAGCTGGAAACAGACCCATGCAAGGAAGAACGGCTCCAATATCGAAAGCCTGCCCCAGCGCGGATGGTGAAAGAGGAGCAGGGTGAGTACAAAACTTGCAAGCCCCGAAAAGAAGAGAAGCAGCGCTGTAGTTGAAAAGCCTCCGGCAATTACGGAGATGAGGCACAACGGCAAAAGCGCGAGAAGGAGCTTGTTTTTCAGTCTGCCTTTTGGCGCGGGGAGGAATGCAATCAGCGCTTCCAGCGGGATGATAAGAAACCACTGTACCAGCCCCGTCCTGTCATAAGAGACAATGATTCCCGGATGAAGCAGCACAAGGCCTGCCACGCTAAGGTAGAAAAAGAGGCGCAGGCAAAACAGCAGCACGGAAGGTTTTTTCATAGGCGCGCCTCTGCATAATCAATTACAGCCTGTCCGCCGGGGCTGGTGTGCCTTATCTTTTTTGGAAAGAGCCAGCGAAAGGACGGGAAAGAACCCCCGGCGATAAAATCCCGCAGGCGAAGACTTTCACATTCAGCCATCCCATTCGGAGGCTGCGCCATGAAAAGAGACAGAGGCGTTCCCCGCATGGTCAAAAGGAAGGCGGGGAGGGCGGCATCGCAGGAAGTGGAAAAAACATAGAGTTCTCTTCCTGCGGCTTGCGAATAAACCGGCTCTTCATTCTGAACCGGCGAGAACGGAAGGGACGCAAGCTCACCAAGAAAAGCGTCAATCTCGTCCATGTCTTTTAACTCACGATCTCCCGCGGCAGTGCGGACATGGAATATGTATGAATCCTTTTCTTCTTTGACTGTCCGCAGAAACCAAGCAAGCCGCGCTTTGGCTCGATCCAAAAGCCACAGTTCCCCGATAGAGGGCGCTTGCGAGCCGTAGTTGCGGAAGTATACTTCGATGCGCGTTACCTTCTCCTGATTGTCAGGTGAAATCCGCGTGATGAGTGTGTCAATGCGCTCTGAACTTTTCCAGTTGATGTCGCGAAATCTGTCGCCGGGAGCGTATTCCCTCATATAGTAGCGTTCTTCATCGGTTGAATTTTTATTGCGCCTGTCTTCCGCTCCTGACTGGGCGCTGACTCGCATGGGTTTCGCTGTGCATGGGGCGCACCGTACCTGCAAGGTTTGCTGCCTCTTCTGCCCGCACGGGAATGAAAAAAAACCGAAGACATCCCTAAGGCGGCATGAGCCTTCCCCAGCAAACAGCCCGCCCAGAGGAAAACTGAGTTTGAAGGCGGCAGTCTCTTCATTTCGAGACCGGGGCAGAGAGGTTTCGGCAAAAAAAAGGCAGCCTTTGGTTGACCCTTGCGGGAAGAAACGCCCCTTCACAACAAAGTGAAGCCGGAAGAACCTGGGCAATTTAACGGCAGGGATCGTTACCTGCCATTCGTCATTTGAAGAAGCGGTCAACTGGAATAAAGGCTTCCACAGCGGCTCTACTTCGGAAAGCCGCCTGCCTGCCCAGCCGCCCGCAAACCCCAGAATGACCCATAACGTCAGTGCGCCGCAGGACAGCAGTATTTCATAAACATTTTTTCCGGCAAGGGAACGTATCAACACAACAAATGAAATGAGGAAGACCGCAATCCCCGGCAGAGTGAAAACCGGCCTGATGTTTCTGATCATCAAAATACTTTCCGGAGGGGAACCGTCGCCGCTTCGCGGCTCGGCGGAGGGTTCCGCTCTTGAGGCTCCACGGGGACAGTGTCAAGGATATTTTGAAGCGGCGCTTCCGGTGCGATGGAAGGGTCTCTGGTAATGATGCGGTGCGCCATCGCGGGAATAAAAATCTCTTTTACCAAATCAACCGGAACATAATCAAGTCCGCGGCAGAGGGCAAGGGAGCGAACAAGGCGCGAAATCCGCACACCAGCGCGCGGGCTTGCCGGGCTTTCGATGTCGGGGTGGGATCGCGTCCGCCTGATGCATGAAACAATATACGCGCCGACATCGCTCTGCATCTGCACCTCGTCTACCATTTTTTTCCAGCGGATCAAATCCCCGCTGTCAATCACGCTCTTAAAACCTTCCCATGCGTCAGTCCGCCCGTGCCTTTCGATAATTGCGAGTTCTTCATCCTGCGAAGGATAGCCGAGTGAGAGGCGGATCATAAAACGATCCAACTGCGGAGTCGGCAGAGGGAACAAATGCGCCCCGCGCAGGTTCATGGTGGCAATTATAAAGAACGGATCATGCAGGGGATAGACTTTTCCTTCTATCGTGATGCTCTGCTCTTCCATTACCTGGAGGAAGCTGCCTTGAGTCTTCGGGGTAAGCAGATTGATCTCATCGCAGAGGACAAAGTGGGCAAACACCGGCCCCTTGTTAAAAATAAGTTCCCCCGAATGGCCGATGAAGCGGTTGTAGCCAAGGATGTCCTGCGGCAGCAGGTCAACAGTACACTGGATACGGCTGAAACCTTCCATGCGGACTTCACCCGCCAGCATATCCTCTTCACGCCATTTGATGGACTGCGCCAGCGCCCGCGCAAGAGAGGTTTTCCCCACCCCGTGCGAGTCCGCCAGGATCACATGCCCCCCCGCAATCCACGCCGCAATGATATATTCCAGCTTCTTTTCGTCAACTGAGATAAGACGGCGTATGTTGCCGCTCAAGTTTTTTATTGATTCCCGCACCTGTTCATTCATAGAGTGATTTTATGTTAATTGCGGATGGGTGACAAGATGTCGCAGAGAGTTAACAGTGAATAGAGGCAAGGGGGCTAAGGGCGGGGAATACAATGTTAGTAATTCAGTTGAGACGGAATTTTTCCAAAGCACAGAAAGACTTGTTTCCGGGGCCGGACAAGACTATACTTTTAAAATGACCGATGCCAATCGGATTCAGTATTATGTTATGTGTATCTCTGCTTTTTCGAACAAAAAAGGACTTAAAGAGCGGGACGCTTTTAATTATCTGTATAAATTCAAGGGCATAGAGTTTCTAGTTGATTGTTACGAAGCCGAGCATACCCTTTCTCTGGAAGATGCGGTGGATGACTTGACCCGGGTTTGTAGAAACAACGGGGGAAACATTGAATGATTCTCTACCACGGTTCAAATATTGAAATAGAAAAAATCGACCTTACTCAATGCAGACCCTTCAAGGATTTTGCCACTGTTGAATGTAATACAGACAACAAATATGATATAGTAACAGGCCCGGTGGCAAATGATGACATTACGGCTTTGATTAATGTTTATCTGGCGGGAATCCTTTCAGATGAGGCGTTTACAAAAGAATTAACCTTCCGCGAATTAAGCGATCAAGTTTCTTTTCATACCGAAAGAGCGGCTGCCTGTTTACGAAAAGCCGGAGCACATCATGGTTAACGGAAAAATCCGGTTTATGATGGATTATGTTACTTATGTTGTTATAACCTGCATCATGAAGGATACAGGGCTGTCCTTATACGAAGCCATGAAAGCTTTTTACAATTCCCAGGTTTTTGACCGCCTCTGCGACACAGAAACGGGTCTTTACCGGGAAAGCGGCGGTTATGTCCACGATCTCTATAAAATCGAATGTGAACACGGGCGTTTGGTGCAACTGGAGATTTAGCGCAGTGCCGCTTTTGCCGCTTCGCCATCAGGCTGCGGCTGAGCATTTATCCCGCAATTTCTTTCAACCGTTTGATAATGTCAATGTGCTGGGTGCAGGCTTTTTCACACTGACCGCATGCGGTGCATTTGGCGGCATCCGCCCTTTCTAAATCCCAGTGCCAATAAAGCCTGTCTCCTATCGGGTCTTTTTCGCCCGGTTTGGCAAGCAGTTTCTGGTTGTATGCGTCCATGAGTTGCGGGATGGGGACACCCGCAGGGCAGCCGGCGCAGTATCCGCAGCCTGTGCAGATTCCTTCGAAAGAAGCAGGCGCTTTCGCTTTTACTTCCGCAAGTTCCGCAGAGGTACGGGGCTTGTAGCCTTCCATCGCCTGCAGCGCTTCTTTCACCTGTTCAATGGTTTCAAAGCCGACAAGTGTGTTTGTGATTTCAGGGTGATCCCACAGGATACGCAATGCAGCAACAACCGTGCTTTCTCCTTCGCGGCGCATAAAACCAAACAGTTCGGGGTGCTGGGGAATTACCCCGCCGCCCATCGGGTTCATCACAACCGCGCCGAGTTTTTTTTCTTTTATTGCGTCAAACGCTTCCTGCCTTGTATTGAAATTGTAGGCGGAATAACCGAACAGAACTCCCTCAAACGCCCCCTCCATTAGGAGTTCTTTTATTTCGTTTTTTATCAGATGGCTTGAAATACAAATGTGCCGTATCAGCTTTTCATCTTTCAGCTTTTTGAAAGTTTGAAGTATCCCGTTGTTTTTCCTTTCCTTCCAGTTGTTAAGGTCTGTAATGCACCAGATATGGTAGAAGTCAATCGCGGGAATATTGAGGCGTTTAAGCTGGGCTTCGATTTCTTTGCGTATGCCGGCTTCGCTGCTTTCAAAAGTTTTGGTAGCCGCAAAGTAGGGCAGATTGCGCCGCCTTAGTTCCGCAAGCCCTTTGCCGAAAACAGTCTCGCTTTTTGTCCCGAAATATCCGGGAGCGGTGTCAAAATAATTTACTCCGCCTTCCGCGGCGGCAACCATCATGCGGACACATTCATCGTGATCGTCCACATTTTTGAACCTCATCCCCCCAAAGCCCAGAAGAGAGACCTTTTCCCCGGTTTGCCCGTATTCCCTGTAAATCATATTAACCTCACTTTACGCCGCGGCATTGCATAGCAATGAAGCGGCGATTATAATCGAACGGCTCCGCGCCAGCGGAGACGATAACCCCTCTTTACGCCGCGTTAGCGGCGACGATAACCTCTAAGGGGAGTATAGCAGGTTTTGGAGGAACGGGAAAGCTGGGGGCGGGCTTTTACAGAATCTGGTTGTTTTTTACTTGACCGTGCAGGGTAGACGATAGGATAATTATTTCAAATAACTTTTATAAGGAGAATTCCATGAAAAAGACATTATTGGTACTCATGATCCTGTGTGCTGTGGCAGTGCTGTCCTGCGGCACCAGTGGCGGCGGCAGCAGCAGTCCGGCTGCTCCGGCAGCTTCAAAGGCGGAGGGCGATCTGGGAGCTTTCAGCCTGAGGCTTGAAGATAATTTCCAGTACGGAATTACTTATCAGGGCATGCTGACCAACCGGGCATTGTTCGATGGCAAAAAAATCACCGCCGGTGAGACCTATACATTAAGAATGACCTATAAGGCAAGCCGTGATCTGGAAGGGCAGTTAATGATTGGCCTGGTAGATACCACTGAAGCGGCAAACTATTGGAACTCGCTTTCTTGGGACGATGCTGCCGGTGTGGAAATGTTATACGTTGATGCTTCCCAGAAGGATCAGGAAGTTTCTGCGACATTAACGCTCAAAACGCTTAAAGCGGCAACCGGCTCTTCTGCTGCCGCAAATGCGCTTGTTTTTCAGACAGAGGGTGAAGGAGTCAGAGGCAAAGCAGGATCAGGGGTACAAAAACAGGTAACCTTATCTTTTAGTGAATTTATTTTTACCAAAGTACAATAGTACCGGACATTACAGAATTAGCCCGGCTTGTCCGGGCTAACTGTTGTTGTCATTTGCTCCGGAGACAACCCTGTTCCGCCCCGTCTCTTTTGCTTTATAAAGCGCGTTATCGGCAATTGTAATAAAGCTGCTGATTGAATTGTTTGCCGCCGGTATCTGTGTGTTTACGCCGACGCTGACAGTTACTCTTTTGCCGCCTTCTACAGAGCAGGGAATTGGCGCGTTTTCTATTTCTTTGCGGATGTGTTCGCCGACGCTTACCGCTCCTTCTGAATCAGTTGACGGCAGCAATACGATAAATTCTTCGCCGCCCCAGCGCGCCACAAAATCAATCGAACGCTTAACCGATTGTTTTAATGTCTGCGCTACTGTTTGCAGCGCCACATCGCCCTGCTGATGCCCATAAGTATCATTGTAGTTTTTGAATTTATCGACATCCAGAATTAAGACGCTGATCAGATTCTTTTCCCTTATTGCCCTTTTCCATTCCAAATCCAGCCGGTTGTCAAAACTGCGCCGGTTCGGTATTCCAGTTAAGTGATCTCTCATGCCGAGCGCCGATAATTCCAGAATATTGTCGGCAAGTTTTTTATAGTCGCCGTGAAATTCATCCGTATCAAGGAAATAATCAGTGTTGCCTTTCTCATGTTCTGTAATCATGATATTTATGTCGTCAAGCATTTTGTGCAGTATATTTGCCACACTCAGCACAGAACTGCCAAGTTGGCCAACCTCATCTTCGCCTTTTACGTCAATTTTAACGCTTAAGTCTCCTTCCGCGATGTGGTGCATATCATCGGAGAGCCTCGTTATCGGTTTACTGAAAGATGAAATTATTATGAAAAGCAGAGTTATGGCTATGGCAAGCCCGCCGAGTCCCAGGGTAATTCCGTCCCGGCGGGTTTTATTTATCGCCGCTATTATGTCCGTCTCGGGAATAAGCAGGGAGATTGCGGCAAAAGGTTCATGGCGGGCATTAAACAGCGGCATATAAAACGCCTTGTATTGTTCGCCTTGAATGTCGGCATCTCCGTAATACTCCTGTTTTTTTTCAAAGACCACTTCGCCGATATGCGGGGTGATTTTTGAACTATTGATCCTCTGTCCATCCCTGATGATCGTGGTGGCGACTCTTGTGTCGCCAAGAAAAACGGACATATCAGTGTGAAAGAGTCTTTTCAGTTCGTCTATTTTTTCATCCGAATCAAACCTTACGCCTGCCGAAATAATGCCGATCATTCTGCCGTCTGCATATACCGGCGCTCCGGTACGGACAGAAACCTTTACGGCAGTTCCGGCTTCAAAATAGGAAGCCACCCTGCCTTCCAAGGCGTCTTTTATGTTTTGCTGATTTGTAATGGAATCGCCGAAATTACCGGGTTCATGCGTCCTTGCCAGCACTTTTCCTGCATTGTCAGTTATTGTGCAGTAGTTTATCCGGTACAAATCATGCGAATCTGTAAAAATCTGCAATATTTTGCTTTTGTCTTGTTCTTTGATGGCTTTTATGGCATCGGGATTCACTGACAGTGAAACAGCGGCGATTTCGGAATTAACCCTGCTGGTATCAAGGTAATTCTTCAGGCTGTTGATGTTTGTCTCAAGCTGTTCGTCAATAAGGGACTCGCTTAATGCTGAAAATCTTAACGACAGAAAAACATTCAAAACTGCCACCATTGCCACAAATACGAGGACGGTCGGGATAATAATTTTATATTTGAAACTCTTTTTAACCATATTGTTTATTATTCATTAAAATTCGTCATTTGCCAATACTGTATTTGCATTTTTCGATGCTGCGGCAGAATCAACAACCCCGCCGCAGAGCACTAAACTTGACCCACAATTATCAAGTTTATCTTTAGAGTGCGAGGCAGCAGGAGGCGTGGGAAATGCGCTTGAGGAATCCGCCTATGGAGCCCGCGAAA
>JAIRRJ010000118.1 GCA_031256035.1 Treponema sp.
TGTTTTAACTCGCCTGAATTGTCATGAATGAGATGAACATTGGGGAACTGTTCTGAAAAGCAGGACAACTGATTCCGTACGAACAGCATGTTGGGATGATCGGTGCAGGAGAACTGGACAATCTTTCTTGTTTCCAGTTGGATGATAAAGAAGGCGTAGAACCGTTTAAAACCGAAGATGTCAACGGTAAAAAAATCGCAGGCGAACAGTGTTTTCA
Source organism: Treponema sp. (assembly GCA_031256035.1). Lineage (GTDB taxonomy): Bacteria > Spirochaetota > Spirochaetia > Treponematales > Breznakiellaceae > WQXQ01. The sequence continues at coordinate 218 of JAIRRJ010000118.1, forward strand.
AGTTGGATGATATGAACTTTTTCCATGCCAAGGTCGGCTTAATAACGTTTTCTTTCATGAAATGCTGGATGGTTTTGCTGATAGTTTCATGGGACACCTTGACGGACAGTTTAAGCAGTTCGTCCCTGATACGGCGTGAACCCCAAAGCCGGTTTTCGTTTTTCATTTTCAGGATAAGTTCTTTGATTGCTTTAGTGATTGGCGGCCTGCCGGGCTTGTGCTTTTTCTGCGCCCATAATTTGGAAAAGATATTCTTCCATGCGGAGAGGATTGTATTCGGTGTAACCAGATTGAAAAATCGTTCGGCATGTTCGGTTCCTTCAAACAAAGCAGCGATAAGGAATTTCTCATGAGGCAGGAACGCCGGGCGGAGGTTGTGCTGTTCGAGCTTCCTTAAAAGGATATTGACCACCTTGAACAGCATAAAAAGTACTTGCTTCAGCCGTTTTCGGTGAGTGAAGCAAAAGAGCATAAACTTGAAGAGGTCAAGGAAAAGTTTGAAGATAATCATGAGTGATGGTAACAGAGTGGAAGCCTTGCAACAAGAGAAGGAGCGAGTACAAAGATGCCGTCATTATTTTTTTTAGCCAGCATAGCAGCTTTGAAATAATCTGTCATACATTCCGGTCCGTCAAACCATCTGCATTGAACTACCCCGCATATCAATAATTGGCGGATGTGACGGTGAAAACGCTGATCCGGTTCAAACCGATTCTCTCTGCTGCAATGGATTTAAAATGCCAGTAACCGGCAATGGGAACAACATGGGGAAGCAGCATGACAGCTAAAAATTGATATTCGACAAAAAAGCCTCGGCAATTAGCAGATCAATCACAATCCCGCTCAGCAGGGCAAACACAACCGCAAACGCAATGTAAAACAAAAAATGTTTCATCCCCAGTACAATTTTCATTGCGCCGAGGTTGGTGATCTTGGTGGCAGGCCCCGTGATCATAAACGCAGCCGCGCTGCCCATGCTCATGCCATGGTGCAGCCATGTCTGAAGGAGCGGGATTGTCCCGCCGCCGCACATGTACAGTGGTACTCCGATTGTCGCCGCCATCAGTACGCCGAATCCCCTATTGCCGCCGAAGAGCCTCGCAAAACCGGCGGGAGGCACATAACGCTGAAAAATCGCGGAAAGCGCCACACCGGCAAGAAAAAAAAGCCCGGTTGCCTTAATATTTCTGCCGAAGTTTTTCAAAAAACGAAATAGAGGGTTGGGATCGGTATTTCTGTTAGCGCTGGAAATTTCGTTGCAAGATGCGGATACGGTAAATCCTTTAAAATTGAAAAATGTTTTTCCCTTAAAAAAAAATCTTACCGCAATGCCGGCTGCTATGCCGCAAAAAAAGCAACAGATAAAACGAATAATCAGTGCGGGCACACCGAGAGCGGCGCTGTAAAAAAGAAGCTGAGGATTGAGCAGGATAGAACCCATCATAAAGGCGGCGAGCCAGTCCTCCTCCATGCCCTTTTCAGCGAAAGAGGCGGCTATCGGGATTGTCCCGTACATGCAAAGAGGGGAAGCGATCCCCAAAAGAGACGCGGGAATTACGCCGAGAATTCCCAATTTTTTACCGTGCAGCGCGGTAAACAACGCATGAATCTTTTCTTTTCCGAAAACACTGATGAGGGAACCGAGCGCCATTCCCAGCACCCAGTACCGGAAAATCTGCTCAAATTGAATTGAGAAATAATACCAAAAGAAAATAAGTTCCCGTTGTACAACTTCAATCATCAATTCTTTTCAATTCGTATGACTTGCTGCCCAGCCCGATTTTTTGCGCATGTTCAAGGGTTAAAAGCCCGTTTCTGGATTCTATCCGCTTAACAACGTCTTTTCCGTCCGCCGCTTTGAAAACAAGATCAACACAGGCCTGATCAAGCGCCACAGGATCAAGGGACGCAAGGATGCCGATGTCCTTCATTGTCGGTGCGGCCGGCCTTGATATACAATCGCAGTCAACGGAGAGGTGGTTCATCACATTGATATAAAGCATTCTCCTTGGATACCTGTCAGCGACTGATTTTGCGGCTTCTGCCATTGATTCCAGAAATGCGTTTTGATCCGAACTTCTAAAACCTGTGTTTCTGCTTTTCCCGGCTGAGTGTATCCATGATTTACCCGCAGATGAAGCGTAGCCAATGGATGTATTTTTTATCGCGCCGCCGAAACCGCCCATCGCGTGTCCCTTAAAATGGGAAAGCACAACCTGAAAATCAAATTCCGTTAAACGGGAGCCAACAAAATTTTCTTTTAGATGTTTTCCGCCTGAGACCGGGAGGCTGAGTTCGCCTTTTTCATCCAAAAGCACAACCGGTGCAATGGAGGTAAAACCGTGGGATTTGGCGACCTGATAGTGCGCCGCAGTCGCAGCCCGCCCGCCGGCGACAGCGTTACATTCAACGATTGTGCCATTTATCCCTTTAACAAAGTCCCCGATGAGAGCCGGCTTAAGGTAATTGGGATTACCGGGTTCTCCGGTATGTATTTTGACAGCCACTTTACCGTTCGCCTTTAACCCAAGGGCTTCATAAACAGCCTGTAAGCCGGCGGGGGTAATGCTGGTTGTCATGTAAACGACCGGTCTCTCCGCACCGGGAGTAAGTTCATCCAGATGTGATGTCTCATATGCAACCGGCTGTGCCCCGGCTTTTTGCGAAAAACAGCTTTGAAAATTTAGCGCCGCGAGACACAAGATTGCGGCACTCAAAACCAGCACGATTTTTTTCCTCTGCGCGGGAAACTTCGTTGCAAAACGCATAACACCCTCCTGTGGATTTACTTATTCCTGATAATTCGTATAACAATTTGAGCCGAATGTTTGGAAGCAATGGGAAGAAATTCTTCAAACTTCATCGGCGATTCAGTACCGGCGATATCCGAAAGAGCGCGGATTACCAGAACGGGAACAGAAAACAGGCGGCAGCAATGAGCGATGGCCGCTCCTTCCATTTCAACCGAGGTCAAGCCGGGGAAAAGCCGCCGTACATTTTCTATACGTTCAGGCTCATGCATGAAAATGTCACCCGTACCAATCAGACCGCGGAGCTGGTTAAAAGAACCGGGAAGGATATTTTCCTGCTTTAATTGATTGACTGCATCTTCGGCAAGTTTGATATATACCTCATCAACGGTAAAAATTTGCGGCTGTCCGGGAAGCTGACCGGGGGCATAGTTAAAGGCCGTAACATCCACATCGTGGTAAACCAGTCCGGTGGATATGATAGCGTCACCCACATTTAGCTCAGGGTTGATGCCTCCCGCAGAGCCTGAATTAATGACAAAACCGGGCTTAAAGCGCTGAATGAGCAGGGCGCAGCCTATAGCTGCGTTTACCTTGCCGATACCGCACCGCAGCAGGGTAACATCTTTACCCTCAATTTTACCGGTATGAAATTCAAACTCTCCGATTTTCTGGGTAATGTATTTCCCCATCGTTTCACAGAGTAGACTCAATTCATCTTCCATTGCACAAATAACACCTATCATACTGCCTCCATTGCCGCATCGCGAATCTGTATCTTTTCGATAGAACAACAATCATCAGGATGAGGATCAATAATTCCCGGGGTCCACATGGTACACCGGTTGCGTCCCCTTTCTTTAGAAATATAAAGCGCTTCGTCAGCACGCCGAATAACATTTGAAGCATCAGTGTTTGTGTTTTGATCAAATGTATAAATCCCCACACTGATAGTAACCTGCGGCAGAGGGACTTCCCATGGAATCTGCATTGCGGCGGCATTGTTCCGCAGCCGTTCAGCTACTGTCCAAACAGTTATTTTATCAGTGTGCGGTAAAAGAACTGTGAATTCATCGCCGCCGAAACGGGACGGAATATCGTCTCCGCGGACTCCCTGCCTCATTGTCTGTGCAAGTTTTTCAAGAACCCTGTCTCCGGCAAGATGACCATAGGAGTTGTTAAAGTCTTTGAATTTGTCCACATTCATTACAATAATGGAAGATTGGTAGCCATTGCGCCTGGTGCGGGCAACTTCTTCATTAAGACGTGTCAGGAAAAAACCATGGTTAAACAGACCGGTTTTCACATCACGCAGGGATTGTTCGTAGTGCAGATGATTTTTTATTGCCTGAGAGACAAAAGACATTAACTGCTGAAGATAGAATAATTCTTCGCGGCTGTATTCATCGTTAAGAAGTTTTTTGCCCACCAGAATTATTCCGTACAATCCGAAGGGGCCAAGAATTGGAACGGCGAGTTCCGTTTTTATATTCTGATACGGCTTCACAGCTTCGTCGTTATTAAGTTCAACTGCCAACTGGTCAAAATTAATCGGCTTCGGAAACTGCCGGAAAAATGCCTCAAATGGGGTGATGCAATTGACATGAAGATTCAGATCAACAGGCTTATAGTTTCTGAATGCCTTAATCGTTATTTCTTCCCGCGTTTGAATCGGTTTCCACAAAAACGCGATAAACGAAGGAAGGAAGTGATCCGATATTTGGTAAACTGTCGCATCCATTATTTCATCAATGCTGGTTCGGTTAAAAATATCCAGACCTCTGGAAAGAAGGCTTCTATAATTGCATATCTCATCATTCTGGGCTTTAATAAAATCAAGTACGCCAATATCCTGAAGCAGGGAATAATTCTCAACGATCTTTGGCCTTGACATGAATTCCTTTTCAGTAATTTCATTTACCGGTTCGTTCATCGCGTCCCTCAGGTAATCGAAAAATATTCGCTTATGGGACGGCGCCAGTCATTATTGTTTTCTTTGATTTCCCATTCCAGTATTTTTTTTATGCTGAAATTTCTTGTGTCAGGCGGATTATTTATGTGAACTACCCCAAAGCGTCCGCCGCCGATGTAACAGATACTGTCATTTAGTTCAAGGGTTTCCATTTTGGTGATCCGTTCAAGCACGCAGTCAAAATGCACCGGAAGACCGGTACTTTTATCGGAAATGGCTGTGGTTATATCTTTAATTTGTTTCCCGCACCAGGGACAGTCGGGAGTGGTGATCGGATCGGCGGGCAATTTAGGCGCTATCCAGCGCGGTCTTTCGTGCAGGCTTATGCGGTTTCTTTCGAGTTTTCCTTCGGCAAGAAGGCTGTTATTTTGCTTTTTTTTATCGTTTTTTTGAGGCTCGTCCCGTTTTCCGGAAAAACGCTGGCGATTTTTTCGGTTATTTCCGCCTCTTCCGTTGCCGCTCATGACGCGCACCCTCCCGGGTAACATCCATTAATTCATTACTCAGTACCAGAGCCAGCCTTTGAATCGCGGCATGCAGATAGTTTTCATCGTTGATGCGCTGCCGCAGGGATTCCAATTTTGTGGAATTCAAAGCCTGTTCTGTCATCATACACTCTCCGTAAAGGCTGATGCAAGATGGTAAAATGAGTTTTCTTGGATTAATATCACGTCAAAACGTACAGCCATCCTATTATATTTTCGATTTACTGAAAGAAAATACTTAGCAGTTTCAATGATTCGCCGCCTTTTATCAGCATTTAGCCCGTATTGGAGGTCTTCCAAACCATAGACTGACCAAGCTTTTACCTCAACAAAAACTATCGTATCTTTGTCAATGGCGACAATATCAACTTCACCCTGCCTGGACCGGATGTTTTTTGCGATTATTTCCATACCTGCGGCTTCCAGGGCGGCGGCGGCCTGCTCTTCCCCCTTTCTGCCTAAACCGGCACTATTCATTTTTTTTCGGCGAATTCCGCCGGATCTATTGCGGTTTTAATGAAAAGTCCCTTTACGGTCAATAAGTCGAGGGTTTGACCTTCGCCGGGCTTAAGTACCTTTCCGGCTGCGTCAATTATCATTTGAATAGTCGGCCTGATCGGGGCGTCGGAGTTTATTTTTACGACCCTTGCGACTGAATTATCGTTGAGCCGGACAATTGAGCCAATGGGATAAATTCCCATGATTTTGGTGAAAATCAATAAAACCGCCGGATCAAAACGGCGGGAGTTATCCGCCAGTAAATTCTTCACAGCCTCGTAGCCCCCCATGGAACTGCGAAAGGATTTTTTGCTTACCATAGCTTCAAAAGCGTCCGCTACCGACACAATTCTGGCGCCCATATCAATAGCCGGCCCCGCAATGTGGTCGGGGTAACCTTTTCCGTCCCACCGTTCATGATGCTGCAGGGCGATAAGGTTTACCTCATGCGGGCCGAATAATTCCTTTGTAACGATTTTTGATGAATGAAGGGGATGGCTTTTAATCTGTTCCAGCTCCGCGGGAGAGAGACCGCCTTTTTTATCCCGGATGCCTCTGGATAGCCTGAGCATACCGATGTCATGGACAAGCGCGCCCGCGACTATATGCAGAATTTTATGGTTGGGCAGTCTGAATTCCTGGGCGGTCAAAGCTGAAAGGATTGCAGTATTGACCGAGCTTTTTGCCAATTCCTGACCTGATATTTCTCCGCCAAGAATAAAATCTATAAAACTGTCTTTATGATCGTGCAGTTCCTGAAGCAGTTGGGTGCCGATATTGTCAATATAGCGCATCTCTATATCAACACCTTTGCTCATATTTGTGAATACAGAATCAAGCTTGTCAATGAGGTTTCTGTATGCGCGGTAGGAGGGTGTATTCTGTTGAACTTCGCTGATGGAAAATTTTACCGCTCCCATTTTTAGCGGAGGAAATTCTTCTACAGCAACTGCAAGCTCCTCTTCTTCAGCAAAATCATCGATAAAATTATTAAAAATATCATTGACATCGACATCGGGGATTTCAGCAATTTCGGTGATTTCATCGATTCCAGCAATTTCGGTTCCGGAATTAACAATAGCGCCTTCTGTGGTAACAGTTTCGATGCGCAGGTTAAAAAGCAGATCCATTTCTTTTTGACGAAGCGGGATCTGCGCCGCTACGAGCATATTTCCGGCTTCCATATAAACCGGCGCCGAGAAAATCATGCCCGGTTTCAGGGTATTGGTAAATACAGTATTCATGCCTTGTCCTTAAATTAGGAGTTCTCCCTTTGACTATCGGCATAACATGAAAAAGGTTTACCGGAATTCAGGAGATAATGGATGTTTTTTCAGAGAATGATTTACTCTGCAGCGGGAGTCTGGTTGTGTTTGGCGGCTTTCCTGACAATAAGCTCTTTAATCTTGGCGCCTTTGCCGATTTTTTCCCGGATGTAGTAGAGTTTTGCCCTTCTGACTTTGCCGGGGCGCACTACCTCAACTTTTACTACTCTTGGCGAATGGAGCGGGAATACCCTTTCTACGCCTACGCCGTAGGATATTTTCCGGACGGTGAATGTTTTCCCCGCCTGGGAATTTTTCATGGCAATGACAAGACCTTCGTAAATCTGCACGCGCTCATTTTTACCTTCGATTATCTTGAAGTGTACTTTTACAGTATCCCCTACCTTGAATTGATCGGGTTCGGATTTCATTTGCTCGGCTTCGATTGCCTTAATCTCGTTCATTTATCTCTCCTCCAACATCAACCGGTCTTCGACCTGACGGTCGATTATGCTGTTTGTTTCTTTGTCAAAAATCCCAAGTTCTCTGCCTCTCTGTATCAGATCAGGCCTTTGCCGGATGGTTTTTTCAACCCTTTTTTCAAGACGCCAACGGCGTATTTGCTCATGATGCCCCGACAGAAGAACCTCAGGTACACTCATTGTATCATAAACTTCAGGACGTGTAAACTGGGGATATTCCAAAAGCCCCCCTGAAAAACTTTCCTCAGCAAGCGAGCCTGAGCATATTACCTTATCCACCAGCCGGTATGTGGCGTCAATAACCGCCAGCGCCGCAACCTCACCGGAAGAAAGAACATAATCGCCCACGGAAATCTCATCGTCCACATACAGGTCGATTATCCGCTGGTCAATGCCCTCATAACGCCCGCAGATGAGGATCAACTCCTGCTCTGCGGCAAGTTCATTAGCCATCGCTTGATCAAACGGCCTGCCGGATGGAGTAAGATATATAACTCGTGGATAATTATCCCCTTTTTCCTCCGTAAAACTCCGTGGTTTTATTTCTGCATATTGCAACGAAGTTTCCCGCGCACCAGCGGCTTTTAACGCCAAACCCAACGGTTCCGGCAGCATGAGCATCCCGGGGCCGCCGCCGTAGGGTGCGTCATCGCAGGTTTTGTGCCGATCTTGGGCATAATCGCGGATATTTATTGCTTGATACTCGATTATTCCCCGTTTTATCGCCTTTGCCATGATAGAATTGGCAAAATAAGCATCGGTAATTTCAGGAAAAAGCGTTAAAACTGTATATTTCATTCCAGAATCCAAAGGTTTTGAAGGATTATTTTGCCCTTTTCAGGAGATATTTCAGAAAAAAACTCATGCCTGAAAGGAATCAACTTTATTTCTCCGCCGGTAAGCTTGATTTCCACAAGTTCGCCGCCGCCGCCTTCGATTATGTCGGTAATATGACCGATGATTTCACCGTTTTCCGTATTTACAGCCAGCCCCTTTAAGTCTTCGATATAGAACTCACTGGCGTCCAGCGGGCTTGCCTGCTCCCGCCCCGCAAGCAGTTGCGCCCCGTTCAAGGCTTTTGCCGCCTCGGGGCTGTCAATCCCGGAAAAGCGCATTAATGCAACAGGCGGGGCGGAAGAACTTTCCTCAATTTTGAGGACGCGCTCTTTTCCGTCTTTGCTTACCGTAACCGATTGAAGTTTTAAAAGATGCCCGGTTTCCCCGGAACAGGGGTGAACTTTAACAAAACCTTTAACCCCGAATGGCGCCCCTATCAGCCCAATAATGAACTTTTCAGTCACTTTACCGCAAAAATCCTAATCCAATATTTCTAACACCAAATGCTTTCCGGACCTCGCGCCTGCTGCCTGCAGTACCGTCCTAATCGCCTTGGCAATCCGTCCATGCTTGCCGATTACTTTGCCAATATCGCTTTCTGCGACCCGCAGCTCCAAAATAGTCGATTTTTCACCTTCGACAATATTAACCTGCACCTGAGCAGGATCATCTACCAAAGACTTCGCCAGATATTCAACCAGGTCTTTTTCCATAATTATTTCCTTTGCCCGTATGGGCGTTACCATGTTATGAGGTTGAGCCGTTTTCAATAATTATCTTTGAAAAGCCGCTATTACTTTATGGTAACATTTTTTTTATTGAAGATTTTGCGTACCGTATCGGTAACGGTAGCGCCCTTGGCGAGCCATGCTTTGGCTTTTTGGGCGTCAAAATTAATTTGTTTTTCTTCAACTTCGATGGGGTGATAATAACCGATTTCTTCGATGGTTTTTCCGTCCCGCGGCGATTGTTTGTCCATAACCACAATACGGTAGCAAGGCCGTTTTTTGGTTCCGAATTTCTTGAGCCGTATTCTGGCGCTCATAAATGGTCCTCCTGCTCTAATCCCGCCCTGCGGGAGCCTGATCTGTTAGAGTTGATAATGCGTTCGTGGCTCAGGCAAACCACTGCCGCAAAAGAAGTGTAGGGTTTTTTCTGAGTTTTGTCCAGTGTTGAAGTTCCCTTTATTTCATAGTCGGCTCATACCTTATACGGAACTCCGGCATGGTATTAAGGGTATGGTAATAATTGTTCTGCCAACCCTCTCCCTGATTTGGGTCATTTACCCCGCTGCCGGGAGGGGCGAACAATATAAAATCAAGCGTTTGTTTTCCGTTGAGTTTGTTTTTGAAAAAGGCGGACGCGAGGTCAATGCTCTTAACGCCGGGCTTTTTGTAAAACCATCTTCCGTTTATTTCCATCATCGCGTTTAATTTTTCCGCGTCTTCCTGATTGGAAAAGATAACCTCGCAGAATACGGGGTTTGCGTCAAATTGAATGGGGATGCTTATGCCGTCAGAATCTTCGCTTGAACCCCAGCGCAGTTTTGCGGGGAAAGTAATTTTTTCGCCCTGTTTTGTCTGCGGAGAATAATGGCTGTGAGCCATTAATTTTTTGTATTCTTCCAAAATCGGCTGGGCGACGCCTATGTCGGGGTTGTTGGGATCTTCGATTTCAAGCCCCAGCCTTCCCCTGTCTCTGAATTGGTAAAAGGTAATTCCGGTAATGTCCGGGACTTCCTTCGGCACGCGGTTGTAGAAATCGACCAACTGTTCCGCCTGCTCGTACGGGCCGTTTACATCGCCATCGGCGTTAAATTCGGACAAAACAAATGGTCTTGAGTTTTTGCCGCATACCATGAACCGCTCGAAGTCAAAACACAAACCGTCCAGTATGTCCTTGTTGACTGACCGTTTGTGGCTTTTCCCGCCGGGTTCGGCAATGTCGAAAGGCCATCCCCAGTGAAGCGAAAGATAGGTATCCGATGACCAGATGTCCGCTGATTTTATGGCTTCGGCGAACTCGTCTTCATAATGCAGTTTTCCTGTATCGTTTATGTGCGCCCCGCCTATGCACAAAATGGTTTTAACATTGGGAGCGTGCTTCTTAATAATCTTGTGGAAGCGGACATAGAAATCCGCCACCTGTTGATACGTGTAACGTTTGTTAAACGCAAACCATGTGCCGGTCGCCTCATGGTTTATCCTGAGCATAAGCCTGCCGAATGGGACCAATTCACCGGCGATTTTTATAAGATGCTCATCCGGCACGGCGCAGTCCACTGTTAAGGTCAAGATAACTTCCTGACCGTGGCGGCGCACATCGCGCATGGAGGCAAACGGCTCACCGTTGGTGGCGCCGCCGATGCCGCCCTGATAGGGGAAATAGTCGTCATAAGCGTAATCCCACGCAAAGCCCGCTTTGCCCGGTTCGGCAAGAGCGCTGGCGCGCGCAGGCCATCCTTTGTCGAGCGGGTAATAACAATACATAAGATTGATTGCCCTGTGGGGCTTGCCGAGGATATTCAGTATGTAATCCTGATTAACATATTCTCCTCTTTCACTGCCGTCTCCCAAATCCAGCGCACATTTCGCAGGCCCTATGTGAAGTTTATAAGCGTCCATCGACTGCCTCCTTTGTAATTTTGTTGATTTTATCATGTTTAAAAAAAGGTGTCAGGTACTCTTTTCTCTCTTAAAATCAACCCTCATTTCTAAATATGCTACAATCTCGCTTTTTGAACTTGACAGTATTAATGTTAGGATGTTTTAATTAAGAAAACCGTTATGTGACGGTAAATTTTAAGGAGTAAATTTATGAAGAAATTTATTTTTATCATGGTTGCAGTAACATTCGCTTTCCTGGCAGGGTGCGCCTCTGAAGGAGGTTCAATGGCATTGGGAGGAGAGCCACAGGAAAAGAAGCCGTGGCGCCTCTCCAGAGAAGAAGGCGGTTTAGCGGCGAGGAACAATCAGGTAACCCTAAGAAAACAAAAAGATGGGAATTATTTGTACATTTATTTCCCCGTGGTCGGGGCTGAATTTGAAAGCATACAAATAGATTTTACCATTGATAAGCCGCTGGAAGTTGTATGGCAGTGCGTTTATCAGGTTGGCGCTGTTCTGGGCAGTACAGAGGTAATCGGCGTAATGGATAAAGGACCTATTATAACACCGGTAGATTTTGCCGGATTTGACAAAGCATGGTATGGCAACGGCCCTGTCGTAAAACCCAAGGTAAACGGTTTGTGCCTTAAAGTTACTGATCCTGACGGAGGATCAGTTTTCACCCTTACCGATGTTTCCTTCATCGGTTTACAGGAACCTGTAGACGAAGAAGAATAACCGTAACGGAAAAAAGCCGCTTGAAAAAAGCGGCTTTTTTTATTGGTACATAATGATATAGGGACGAGGGTTAAGCGAGTATACTTCTTTTGGCGTTAACAGCGGGTTGTCGTAACCTGCGCCCGGTATTCCTAAATTGTAAAATAATTTAAAAGCTTTAACCGGTATATTTGTGGCTGCGGCGTTAAATGCGTAAGAACCGCGTTTTAAATGAGGGGGGCCGAAGCCGTCTGCGCAATGAATCAGCCTGACTCTTTTAAAATCGCTCTTTACCAATTCGCGATTTTTAATCATCACATAGTTAAATTGATGAATTACCAGAAACCGCTCTCCCGGAATATTATTCTCAATAATGTAATCTTCCATGACCTGCTGCGCGCGGTTGATCTCCTCTGCTGTAACGCTCCCGATTTCCTTCATGGGCCTGGAAGTGCGCCATTCAGGATCGAGCGCAAGATGCACATTGGGATACCGCAGCCAGGGGAACATTTTTTTTAGGGATTCTACCGGATCATAACGGCCTATCTGATGGTCGATAAAAATTAAAATGTCATTTTCAAGGGCATATTCAATGTAGCGTTTCAGGGTTTCTTCCTTGAGTATTCCTATTTCGCCTTCCGGCCAAACCGTCCCGTAAATGATGTAGAACGCCTTGCGTACAGGCCTGCCTCCGCTGACTGCGGCATATTCCGCGGCAAGCTCGGTGAGTTTTTTATCCAATTCGTCTACCGTGTATCTGCCTAAAATACCCATATTGCGCGAGTTGGGATGTCCGTAATATGCAAGAATGTCGTTATTCAAAAGAAGTGAAACCTGATTTGCCGCAGTTTGATTTATCGCGTCTGTTTCTTCTTTTGTATCTGCCCAATACAAACGGGCAACATCCGCATTTTTTAAGAATTGTAATGTTTCAGTAAAATATATTTGAGGAAAGAGCGCCCCGCCCTTCAGGACAACATCTGTTTCCGGCGATGGCTGATTATGAACCTCTGCAGTGATTCCGGCAGGACAGAGTAAAAGCAGAATCACTAAATGCAATAAAAAATTTTTGCGGAACATAGTCATATAGTATCGGCAAAAGAGGGGAGAATCTTTAGCCGCATTAAAGCCAAAGGTTTATCTTGTGCAGTCTGGAACAGATGAACCATGTTCCGGCTGCCAGAAGCAGTATACCTGGCACGGGGCTTGACCAATTATCGCCGTCCAGGAGAATGTTTCTGCCAATCATGACAAACAATGCGCCAAGACCAATAAAAATATATTCTCTTGAACTGCGGGTATAAGACGCGACCATAAAACTGATTACGGAAGTAACAAGAATGACCGCCTCTATAAACCTGAACATGGAAGTGTAACCTACGATCATGTTCAAACTGGTATCCCATGTCTGAGTGTCAATGGGTACGCCGAGAGTAATGATCAAAGCAGCGGCTGTTATTATCAGCATTGGGTTGCGGGTTTGTTGTATTTTCAGCCCGGCGGCGCAGACGCTGGCGGCAAAAAGGGCGAAAATACCGAAATATCTGCCAAAAAGCAGGACACGCGACGCCATAAGCAGATAAAGCGGAGGAACATCATAAATCAGGTGAAGAGGTACAATGAGCCTGGACGCTTCAATCGAAAACGACAAGGTAAATAGGTAGACATAAAGAATTTCATGCGCAAGTGTTTGTTCAAAAAAGTAATATATCAGGATTGTGCCGATTAATGAAAATAAAACAGCCAGTATCACAGAGGTATGAACGGAAAAATAATTATTTTCCAGTAACCGGCTCACAAAAACCTGAAAAACCCCTGTCGGGCGGGGGGTATCTTCGTCCATCATCGAATAGACGGGCATAACAATAGAGGAAGCAACCACCGCTATGAACAAAAAGACAGCGCAAAAACCGATTCCTGCCTTAAAAAAGATATTCCGCCCGGTTAAAGTCATATTAAAACATAATCATAAATGTTATTTTTCCTCAAGAGATAAAAAACAATACCGATAATGGCAAGTAAGGGGAACTCTATGTTAATGAAATTGAAAAAAAATATTTCGATAATTGCAGTAATTATGGTGACATGCGTTTCCGGCTTGTGGGCGGGTGATACTGCGTCTTTTGTTGATTTAGGTTTCTCGCCGGACGGCAAATCTTATATGTTTGGCCAGTACGGAGTGCTGTCGCCGGCTCTAAAGCCCTGGGCGGAAATTTTTGTAGTTGATGTAGCGGGCAATGATTTTGTCCCGAATGGCAAATTTTCTTTTACAGATAACGTTCCGATTTCAGCGGGTCAGGACGGTTCCGGCGTTTTTTACCGGTTAGTTTCCGCCAATTCGGAAACTGCAAGCCGGCATGGAATAAATTTTCAAAACCAGGGGCAGCCTCTTTACATTTCCCTGGATAAAAACCCTCCTGACAGCGGAGAAACCATCGAATTCCGGGATTTTGTGTTTGACAAAAAATACCGTGCAGAACTGGTGTCGTCTGTTCAGGGCAAAGAACAGAACATAAAGTCCTCGTTTTTTATCAATTTGGAAAGCAGAACCGGCAATGGCCAGGTAAAGAAATATACAATCGGAAATCCCCGCACAGTGCGAGCAGGGGTCGCTTCCTACAACATCAAGAAAGTGCTGATTGACGCCAATGGGGATTCTATCATTTTTGTAATTGAAATGAAGCGTTTTAGCGACAGTGGGTACAATATTCGCTACATGATTGAAGCTCAGCGCCTGTAATTACCCCTTTACAGGCCGGAAAAGCTGAGTAACCGGCGCGCCATCCTCGTATAAATACCGCACATAGAGCAAATTCTTAAGCTT
>JAIRRJ010000025.1 GCA_031256035.1 Treponema sp.
GATAGAGACGAAGTTTGTATCCGGGTTTTGGTGAAGGACTCAGGCATAGGCATCAGCCCCGAACAGCAGTCAAAGCTCTTTACTTCCTTTCAACAGGCGGAAAGCAGTACATCCCGTAAATTCGGGGGGACCGGTCTGGGTCTGGCTATTTCTAAACGCATTGTGGAAATGATGAACGGGAAAATATGGATAGAGTCCGAGCTTGGCAAGGGCGCGGCTTTTATTTTTACCGTAAGGCTCAAAAAAGGAATTGGCGTAAAAGAAACCCTCCTCAAGCCCGGCATTTCAAGGGATATGGTTCGCACTCTGGTGGTTGATGATGAACAGGATGTCCGGGAATACTTTTCGGATATTGCCTCAAGGCTCGGTTTTTTGTGCGACACCGCACCGGACGGCGAAGAGGCTATCTCTCTCATCAAACAGAAAGGAATGTACGACATTTATTTTGTGGACTGGATAATGCCGGGTATGAACGGCATTGAACTTTCCGGCCGCATTAAGGGATCCTGTTCGGACAAGTCAGTGGTGGTGATCATGACTTCATCAACGGATTGGACTTCCCTTGAAAAAGAAGCAAATGCAACCGGAGTATTCAAGTTTCTGCAAAAACCTCTTTTCCCCTCGGACATAGCCGACCTTATAAGCGAATGTCTGGGCATTGACGGTATAATCAAACCCGGAAAGGATTCTCAGGAAATTAAATCTTTCAAAGGCTGCCGTATCCTTCTTGCGGAAGATGTGGAAATCAACAGGGAAATTGTTCTCGCCCTGCTGGAACCTACGGAGCTTGAAATTGAATGTGCCGTAAACGGTGCCGAAGCGGTACGAATGTTTATCCACAATCCTGAACGCTACCGGATGATTTTCATGGATATGCAGATGCCGGAAATGGACGGGCTTGAAGCTGCCCGGCGGATCAGGGCTTTCGAGGAGGAACACAGTTCCGCTTTACATTCAAAGATTCCTATCATTGCCATGACTGCCAACGTATTCCTTGAAGATATTGAAAAATGCACTCAAGCGGGCATGAACAGCCATTTGGGTAAACCGCTGAATTTTGCTGAAGTATTTAGCAAACTAAACGAATACCTTTCCCCATCGAGTATACATTGATACGAATATTTTCTTGCTCTTTTTTATTGGAGGTTGCCAATGAACAACAATTCAAAAGCCCATGAAGAAAACGACCTGCGATTGACCCAGTTAAACGCAATAGTAAAAGCGGCAAAACTCGGCCTTTGGGATATGTGGATCATAAAAGATGATCCGATAAACCCGGTTAACGCTTTCACATGGTCAGACGAATTCAGACTCCTCATGGGTTATTCAGATGAAAAAGATTTCCCGAATCTGTTTAGCAGTTGGAGCGAAAGAATACACCCTGACGATTTTGACATGGTAATGGATCGTTTTGAAAAGCACATGCTCGACAATACCGGAAAAACACCTTACGACATAGAATACCGGGTATTCAAAAAAAACGGCGAGTGTATTTATATCCGCGATTTTTGCGATGTTATCCGGGATGAAAACGGCGAAGCGATCAGAGTTGCAGGCGCGATTGAAGATATAACCAAAAGAAACCAGGACATTACCGAGATAAAAGAATCGCAGGAGAAACTTGAACAGCGCGAAAAAAAGCTGGAAGCGTTGAATAAAATGGCTGTTGCATTTCTCTCGCAAAGCGATACAACCTTTGAAACCCTCATGACAAACGAAGTCAGGTTTATTACCGACATAATGAATTTAGACAAGGTGTCTGTTTGGCGCAATTTTGAAAAAGCTGACGGCTTGCACTCGTCAATGATTTACCGCTGGAACAGTGAATTCGGCGGCACTACAGAACCGCCGCCAGTTTTTAAGGATGTTACCTACGCCCAATATGCGCCAAGCTGGGAAAAGATGTTATCGGACGGACAGTCAATAAACGGGCCTTCCCGTCTGATGCCGGAACGTGAAGCCGCTACGCTAGCCGCATTCGGCGCAGTATCGGCTTTTGTTACGCCCATATTTTTTAGCAATGCGTTTTGGGGCTTTGTACTTTTTGCGGATGGTCATAATGAACGGTATTTTGACAATGAAAGCGCCGAAATGATGCGTTCGGCGGCATTTTTGTTTGCCAATGCCGTAATGCGCGCCGAAATGGAACGCGAAATAGCAACAGCGGAAGAACGCACAAAACTAATGCTGGACTCGTCCCCCTTAGGCTGCAACATTTGGGATCAAAACCTCAATCTCATTGCCTGTAATGAAGCCGTCGTCAATCTTCTCGGTTTAAAAAACAAACAGGAATATTTTGAAAGGTTTTACGATTTTTCTCCCGAATACCAGCCAGACGGAAAACGTTCATCTGATGAGGGTTTGCGCCTGGTAAAAAAGGCTTTCGCCGAAGGAACTATCAGCTTTGAATGGATGCATCAGAAGTCTGACGGTACGCCTCTGCCCTCGGAGATAACACTGGTACGGGTGAATTACGGCAGCGGTTATGTGTTGGCAGGGTATACACGGGATTTGCGCCATATCAAAGCAATGGAGCAAAAAGTAGCTGAAGCGCATAACCGGGCAAAAATTTTGCTGGACAAAACGCCGCTGTGCTGCCAGTTATGGGACGATAGTTTCCGAAAGATAGATTGCAACGAAGAAGCCCTCAGACTTTTCGGATTTAAGGACAAACAGGACTTTTTGGCAGGACATTCCGAACTGTATCCCGAATACCAGCCGGACGGACAGCTCTCTGTGGAAAAGGCCAAGATGTATGTGAAGCAGGCATTTACAGAAGGGAACTGCTCCTTTGACTGGACATACAAACTTTCGTACGGCTTGCTGCTGCCCGCACAGGTCGTCCTTGTCAAAGTCAA
>JAIRRJ010000111.1 GCA_031256035.1 Treponema sp.
TTCAACTCCATACGTGCTCCGGTAATTGGTTTTACCGGTATTATTCTCTTTCCGTATGGTTCGATTTTTATCTTGAGGCATCACTCTTCTAGGGTTCGATTTATCGTGAGGCATTGCGAGCACTTGTTTTTTCTCTTTTTTATTGGTATATTGCCATAGAGAGAGAGGAATAATCATGCGTATTATTCGTGTAATCTGTGTGTTTTTTCTGCTTTTGCCGCTTTTTGCCCACGCGCAAACCGTCAGCGTTGATGATGCGGTTCAGGGCGGCAGCAGGTTGCCTGCTAACTTTGTGCGCATCAACGGCGGCACATTCACAATAGGCAGCCCTGCCGGTGAATATAGGCGCGACAACAATGAAGTACAGCATCAAGTAACGGTTAGTTCGTTCTATATGGGAATATTTACTGTAACACAAAAAGAATATGAAGAAATAATGGGAACAAACCCCAGTAATTTCAAAGGGTCTGATTTGCCGGTAGAAAGGGTTACCTGGTTTGACGCGGTTGAGTACTGTAATCGGCGAAGCCAGGAAGAAGGACTGACCCCCGCGTATACGAGAACCGGGGACAATGTAACATGGAACCGGAGCGCGAACGGCTACCGCCTGCCGACCGAGGCTGAGTGGGAATACGCTTGCCGCGCCGGGACAACCACGCCGTTTAACACGGGGAATAATATCACCACAAGTCAGGCAAATTACGATGGAGATTATCCGTACAACAGGAATGCTCTAGGATCATCCCGGAGAAGGACAACCAATGTCGGTAGTTTTCCGGCTAACGCATGGGGCTTATTTGATATGCATGGCAATGTTTGGGAGTGGTGCTGGGACTGGTTTGGAGATTATAGCTCTGCGAATCTTGATGATCCGGCGGGCGTGCCCTCGGGGTCTTCCCGCGTGATACGCGGTGGGAGCTGGGACAATTCGGGCGCGGGCGTACGCTCTGCGTACCGGCGCAGCCTCACGCCGTCTTTCCGGATCATCAACCTCGGCTTTCGCCTGGTACGCGCATAGTGCCAGGCACCCGCCAACTAAATGCACAGCATAGCTGTGTCATTTGGCTTATGCCGCATGGCGTAGCACCAGTGAAATCCGCAATCAAGAAAAAGGCAAGGCAGCCGCGAACCATATGTTCGAAGGCTGCCGCCAGTGCGCTACGCTATATGTAGTGTGATTGCCTGAGAAAAAAATCCTGTCTTGGAAATAGACCTGTCTTTGAGCCTTTTTGATAGGTCATTTTTGACTGTTTTTCCACAAATTTTGCGTTTTCTATTGAAATAATTCGTAAATTATCATATAATTAGGCAGTATCAGTTTGTACTTGGGAGGGGAAAACTGAAAATGCCGACATTGGCCCTGCTCTTTTTGGGCGCAGGGTTTCTTGCCTTAATTCCGAAAATCTCAGCACAGGAAGCGCCTGCCGAAAATCCATTGCGGGTTGCGGAGCAATCCTTCGTTTTTGACGATACTGCCGCGGGATTGGAAACAGTGGGTTCATCATCATCAATATGGACTGTAGTCAGAATGGTGTTAACTCTTGCGCTTGCGGCAGCAGCCGTTTACGGTGTGGTTTTCATGATTAAAAAATCAGCTAAACGGACTGATGTAAAAGACCCCTTCTTGAAAATCCTCGCCAGCGCGCATCTTGGTTCCAACCGTTATGCGCATGTTGTTTCAGTCGGTTCAAAAGCCTGGCTTTTGGGGTCAAGCGACGGCGGGGTAAACCTTATCGGCGAGATTGATGACAACGACATATTAAACGCCATGTTACTCGAAGATTCGCGGAAAAGCGCCGAAACGGCAGGCGGTCGTTTAACAGATTTTATTTCAATGCTCCGCCGTCAGGGTGCGCCTGCTGAATCAGGCGCTCCCGGCGCGGATGAAATCCGCAAGCGCCGCGAAAGGTTAAAGGGGTTGTAAGATGGCTTTGAGTGTTTTCTTCAAAACTCCGTGGTACTCTGTGATACTCCGTGGTAAACAATTCAAGATAGCATTCATGGCGATGTTGGTATTCATGTTTTTCCTGCCGAGCCGTGCAGAAGCGCAGGCGGAACCGTTCCCGGATATGGCTGTGCAGGGGACAATGAATCTTCCAACGCCGCCCCCGCCGCCTATAATTCCGTTTATTGACCTCACTGTACGCAACCCCGCCTCAGGCCAGGAAGTCGCCTTTTCGCTGCAACTGTTGTTGCTGCTAACGGTGCTTTCACTTGCACCCAGCATCATCATTTTGATGACCAGTTTCCTGCGGGTTTCCATCGTTCTTGACTTTATCAAGCGGGCGCTTTCATTGCAGCAGGTTCCGCCCAATCAGGTAATATTGGGGATTTCGCTTTTTCTGACTGTGTTTATAATGTGGCCTACTTTTGACGCAATCTATACCAATTCGGTACGGCCGCTTGCGGCGGGAGAGCTTTCTGTTGAGAACGCTTACCGCGAGGCTGAAGCTCCTTTACGGCTTTTCATGTACAGCCAAATGAGCAGCCGTCCCGAAAATATCAGGCTCTTCATGGCGATGCGCGGTCTGTCCCGTCCCAATACTCTGGCGGATGTTCCCACATACGTTTTGATTCCCGCGTTTATTTTAAGTGAGTTAACGGTAGCTTTCAAAATAGGAATATTGCTTTTTATTCCGTTTATTGTAATCGACATGGTGGTGGCAAGCGCCCTCATGTCCATGGGTATGATCATGCTCCCTCCGGTGATGATCTCCATGCCATTCAAGCTCATCCTCTTCATTCTGGTGGACGGGTGGGGATTGTTGACGGATCAGCTGGTCCGTTCTTTTATCCATTAGAGGTATACGATGAGTATCGGTGAATTAACGGCTATTTTGCGTCAGGCGATTTTGCAAGTGCTGATAATGGCGGGGCCTTTGCTGGCGTCCGCGCTGATAGTGGGACTGGTTGTGGCAATATTGCAGGCGACCACTTCTATTCAGGAACAGACGCTCACCTTTGTGCCGAAAGTAGTGGCGATTCTGACAATGCTTGCATTGTTGGGCGGATGGATGTTCAGCTCTCTTGGAAGGTTCACAACAGAGCTGTTCAGGCGAATTCCGGAGATGGCGAGGTAGAAGCAGTGGTAGATGGCGCGGTTTTACAGAACATTCTTCTCTACGGCCCTGTGTTTCTCCTCATTGCCGCAAGGGCGCTTGCCATGATCGAAGTTGCGCCGCTTTTTTCCTCTGACGCAATTCCCCAGGTAGCGAAGCTGGCGCTTGCCGGATTTACCGCGTTCGCAGTCCTGCCCACCGCGGAGATTTTTTCAGCGGCAAACGCTCAGACAGGCATGGTTACCCTTCCCGGCGGCGGTTTGACTGATTTGCGTTATGAGCCATTCAGCCTGCGTTTTATCCTACTCATTTTGGGCGAGGGGATAATCGGACTTATCATCGGGTTTTTCATGATGATAATTTTTGCCGCCTTCTCCACAGCAGGTCAGTTCTTTTCCCTGCAAATGGGCTTTGGAGCATCGGAAACTTTCGATCCTCTGTCCCAGATTGAAAACCCCCTCATGGGGCAGTACCTCAACCTTGTGTCCATGTTGGTCTTCCTTTCAATCGGCGGCTTTCACAAACTTTTTCTGGGCGGCTTCTGGCGGTCGGTTCAGTCTCTCAACATTATTTATCTAATCGAAGGCAGGGAGAATGTCGTCAGCATGATCGCATCCGGCCTTTCGCGGCTGTTTATGGACGCTATTGTTATCTCCCTGCCCATCCTGGGAACGCTGTTTCTGACATCCTTGGCGACCGGCCTCATCTCCAAAGCGGCGCCGCAGATCAACATTCTTTCCGAAGGGTTTCCCATTTCAATATCAGTCGCTTTCTTTTTAATCTATGCTTCGCTTCCGTTTATGACAGAAGCTTTTTCAAGGATAATTGATTCAGGTTTCAGCAGCATCCAAAGCCTCTATATCCAGATCGGACGGCAGATCACGGGAGAGGTGTTATGAGAGAACAATTAACAGTGAACAGTGCGGGAGCTTCTTCGCTATTCACTGACCACTGCTCATTGTTCACTGCTCTCTGTATTCACCTCCAATGGTTTGCAGATGACGATGATACGCCGGGGAAGACTGAAGAGCCTACCGAGCATAAGCTCCAGCGGCTGCGTGAAGAAGGTCAGGTTGTAAAAAGCCAGGAACTTGTCAGCGCTCTTTCGCTTTTCCTTCCAGCGCTTTTGATCCTGTTTTTGGCGCCTTATATGCTGCGTACCTGCGTTGAGATGGTTCGGTTTTTCTTTTTGCGGGTAACGGAGCTTGACCCCACAAAAGACAGGATTATCGTAGTTATATTTTTCAGATACCTGATACGGCTTGCCCTGCCCATTCTCATTGTGGCGCTGGTTTCGGCGTTGTTTTCCAATATAGTGCAGGTTGGTTTTCTATTTACAACAAAACCGATTACTCCCGATCTTTCGCGGGTGCTTCCCAGAATAGGCCAGTATTTCAGGCGGATCGTGTCGGTAGACGGGTTTTACAATTTTATTAAATCAATTATCAAGATGGCGATAATAGGGGGTGTCGCTTTTTTCCTGATTCGGTCGGATATAAACAAACTCCTCAATCTGCAGAAAGCCGGTCTTTGGCTGGGGTTTACCACGGTGGCGTCTCTTGCAATACGAATGCTGCTCATTGCCGCCTTTTTGATGCTCATTCTTGCGATACCAGATTATATGTTTCAGCGGTGGCGTTTCCGGGAGAGGAACAGGATGACCAAGCAGGAGATAAAAGAAGAACATAAAATGTACGAAGCGGATCCGCAGATACAGGGCAGGATACGCAGCCGTTTCCGCGAACTGTTAAAGCAAAATCTTAACACCGCAGTTCCAAGAGCGGATGTTGTAATAACAAACCCGACCCACCTTGCTATTGCTCTGGAATACGATTCCCGCACCATGCGCGGCCCCATGGTTACCGCCATAGGCGCTGATGAAATGTCGGCAAGGATCAGGCAGATAGCGCAGGATAACGAAGTGCCTCTGGTGGAAAACAAACCGCTTGCGTGGGCTTTGTTCCGGGAAACTGATGTAGGCGATACTATTCCTGACGCCTACTTCAACACGGTTGCCATAATCTTGGCAAGAGTTTGGAATTTAAACGAAGAACGGCGCAGAAGAATGAGCGCGTAATGAGGGAAAATAATGGCTGATGCGGCAATAGGTACGGGAAATACCCGAAATCCTTTAAGTTTCCTCAAAGACAGTTTTCCCGCCGCGGCTGTACTGGTAACAGTTGTTATGTTAATTCTTCCCCTGCCTACATTTTTGCTTGACGCGCTGATGGCTGTAAACTTAATGTTTTCACTTTTAATTCTGCTTATTGTGCTTTATACCCAGAAGCCAACCGATTTCAACCTTTTCCCGACAATATTGCTGGTAACTACCGTATTCAGTCTGGCGCTGAACGTTTCTTCCACACGCCTGATTTTGACAATGGGAGCGCGTTTTGACGGCAGGATGATCCGCGCGTTTTCAAGTTTTGTTGTCGGGTCAGGCGGCAACGAAGGTATTGTTGTTGGTTTTATTATCTTTATCGTGATTATCGCGGTGCAGGCGGTGGTTATCACCAAGGGAGCAACCCGCGTGTCAGAAGTTGCTGCGCGCTTTACCCTGGACAGTATGCAGGTAAAGATGATGGCTGTCGAGACTGAATACAGTTCAGGCGCCATTACCGAAGAAGAGGCGCAGGCTCGCAAGGCGCAGATACAGAGAGAATCCGATTTTTACGGCTCGATGGACGGAGCAAGCAAATTTATTTCAGGTAACGTAAAGGTCGGAATTTTTATAACCGTGGTCAACATTCTTGGCGGCATCATTATCGGTATGGCAATGCGCCAGGAGCCGCTGGCAAACGCGGTAAGTAATTACATCGGTTTTTCCATCGGAGACGGGCTGCTTTCGCAATTTCCCGCCCTGCTGATTTCCACCGCTATGGGTATTGTCGTTACCCGCGCCGCGGCAAGCGGTAATTTGTCGGATCAAGTAGCGGAACAGATATTCACCCGTTATTCGAGCATTTATTGGATATGCGCAGGAGTGCTGGTTTTTCTTTCGGTATTGCCGGGTATTCGTGAACGCTGGTATGTGCTTCTTCCCATGGCAGCCCTTGTAGCGTTTCACGCGTTCAGGCTTGGCCAGAAACAAAAACGCGCCGCCGGTTTCAACGAAATGATGGCAAAAAGCAGGGAGAAGAAAGATGAAAAGGCCGCGGAAATTTCCCCGGTAGTGCCGCTTGACGCTCTTTCGCTGGAACTGGGTTACGGCCTCATCCCCCTCGTAGACAAGGAAAAAGGAGCCGAGCTTCTGGAGCGGGTGCAGGGCGTCAGGCGTCAGTCTGCCCTTGACCTTGGCCTTGTGATTCCCAAAGTACGGATAATTGACAACATGGTTTTGGAGCCTGCTGAATACTGCTTTAAGATCAAGGGCGTTGATTCCGGCCGGGGCAAAATCCGCATCGGCTATTTCCTGTGCATCAATCCCGGAACGGTTACTTCCGAACTGGAAGGCGAAAAAACCGTAGACCCCGCTTTCGGCCTTCCCGCAATCTGGATAGATCAGGAAAAAAGAGATGATGCCGAGCGGGCGGGTTACACCGTGGTTGATCCGCCGTCAATTATCGCCACCCACTTAACGGAAATAATACGCAGGCACGCTGCCGACATACTGGGCTTGCAGGATACTCAGGCAATTCTTGACACTCTGCGCAGGGAGTATCCCGCCGTGGTTGATGAAGCGCTGAGAGAGGGCAAAGGTTTGCGTGTAACGGAGATTCAAAAGATTCTCCAGGGTCTGTTAAGGGAAAGAGTGTCAATCCGCAACATGGTGTCCATTCTGGAATCAATCGCGAATTTTGCGCCCATATCCAAGAACATTCTGTTTCTTACCGAGAAAGCACGGCAGGCTCTTGCCAGCCAGATTTGCGGTCAATATGCAGATGACGACAAGAGACTGCGGGTGCTTACGATTGAACCCGCGCTTGAGCAAAAGATCATCGAAAGTAAATACGAAACTCCGTCCGGGGTGGTTTCGGCTCTTGATCCGCAAAGCCGCAAAGTATGGATCAAGGCGGTTACCGCGGCCGTTACGGCAGTCAAGGCAAAAGGCTGGCTGCCCATTGTTCTGTGTTCGCCGGACGCGCGTTTTCTGGTGAAAAATTCAACAGACAGGGAACTGCCTGATTTGGCGGTTATATCGGTATTTGAAGTTGTGCAGGGTATTATTCCTGAAGCAGTAGGAATGATTCGCAGTGAGGATTCATCGGCATCAATGCCGTAGGAAATAATATGGAAATGTATATTGAGCAGGGCTTGAGCCGCATGGACTGTGAGTTGAAAATCGCCGAAAAATACAAACGCCCGTTTCATATACTCAGCCAAAAACCGGTAAAGCTCGGCGGTTTTTTAGGTTTCTTTGCCAAATCCGGCGTTGAAGTTCAGTTTTATTTTTCTTCGATGCTTAACAAAAATCAGGCATGGCGGCCGGCTTCGGATGAACAGCCTCTGCGTGAACTGTGGCAGAGTCAACAGAAGTATCCCGCTGAGCAGGTTTCACGTAAAAGCGATTCGGATTTGGAAGAAGCGAAAAAGAAACTGCTTGCCACAGCGGCAAAGAGTCAGGAACAAGCCGTAGGCAGAGAAACATCGCAGCAGATTCTCGCCTCGCTCAAGGAAATAAAAGAAAAAATTGACTCAGGCGGCAAAGAACATCCGGCTTTTACAAGAGCCTCACAGCTTCTAAGACTCAATGATTTTTCTGAAAATTATATTGACGGGATGCTGGAAAGGCTCAGGAAGGAGCTTCCCCTTGATACGCTGGAAGATGATGATGCGGTACAGGATAAACTTCTTGAGTGGGTTGGCGAGAGTATCAGCATATACACGGAAGAAGAAAACAATCGCATTTTGCAGCGAAGTTCCCCGCGCAAGACCAGGGTCATGGTTCTTGTCGGTCCCACCGGAGTCGGCAAAACCACAACCATCGCCAAACTTGCCGCCATTTACGGTATTGAAACCACAGGCAAGCCTGCCGTTGACGTGCGCATGATAACCATAGATGCTTTCCGAATCGGAGCGAAAGCGCAGTTGGAATCTTACGGAGACATCATGCACATTCCTGTGTCCTGCGTCGATAACAAGCAGGATTTAAGAAAGGAAATCGCGCTTTATTCGGAAGACACCGATCTTTTTTTGATAGATACAATCGGAAAAAGCCCCAAAGATTCCGCCAAGTTAGGTGAAATAAAGGAAATACTTGACGGCTGCCCAAGGGGGACGCTGGTTCATCTGGTGCTTTCAGCAAGCACCAAGACAAGCGACATTGAAGATGCCATGCGGCAATTTGAGCCGTTCAATTACAAATCCATAGTGCTTACCAAGCTGGATGAAACAAACCATGTCGGCAATGTAATATCCGCCCTTGCCGAAAAGGGTAAGTCAGTATCCTTTATAACCGACGGGCAGAAAGTGCCGAATGATATAAGGAAAGCGACAGTTGTTCGTTTCCTGATTAATCTGGATGATTTTAAGGTAGACCGGAATAAAATTGAAAAACGCTTTCCTTCCGGCGAAGCGGATCAATTTATGTGGAGTTAGAAAATGGAAGATCAAGCTGAAAAACTGCGGGAGATAATGAGGCGGAAAAAAGCTTTGGCAGGAAAACCGGGCAAGCCTGTTGAAAAGTCAAATGACAAGTCGCGGATTATAACCGTTACTTCAGGCAAGGGAGGCGTGGGGAAAACAAACCTTTCCGTAAATATGGCGATTGCCTTTGCGCGGCTTGGTAAAAAAGTTGTTGTAATGGACGCAGACCTCGGGCTTGCCAATGTTAATGTTATGCTTAACATGATCCCAAAATACAACCTCTACCATGTAATAAAAAAACAGAAAACAATCCGTGAAATTCTTGTTGAAACCGAGTACGGCATTTCCATTGTAGCGGGAGCTTCTGGTTTTTCCCAGATTGCAAATATGGGCGATGAGGACAGAAAGGATTTCATCAACGAACTTGATACGCTTTCCAACGCTGATATAATCATCATTGATACCAGCGCCGGCGTTTCAAGCAATGTTCTTGATTTTATAGCCGCCGCCGATGACGCGATAATTATTACTACTCCTGAACCGACTGCCATTACTGACGCTTACGGCATAATCAAGATCATTGCCACCGAATATGAATCTTTTAACATGGGGCTAAAGCTGGTGGTTAACCGCGCAAAGGGAGCGGTGGAAGCCAAAAGAGTCGCCGACCGCATGATCAATATTGCAGGCCAATTTTTGAACCTAAAGGTTGATTATCTGGGGTTTATCTACGATGATTTATCCGTTCCTCATTCAGTCTTAAGGCAAAAACCGTTTATGGTTGTGGATCCAAAATGCAAAGCAAGCCTGTGTGTCCAGCACCTCGTTGAGCGCATGGACAGGAGCAGGCCGAAGGAATCCAGCGGTTTTGGCGCTATGCTGCGAAAAATTTTCCACCGCAATACAGAGGTAGGAAGTGATTAATCTTAGATGGGGCCTGATAGCAGGCGTAGGCGCGTTTGTTATTTCTATCCTCATAGGTGTTATTTCAGGTGTAAATTTCTTTACCATTATTCTGAGAGCTTTTGTATTTTTGGCCGTTTTTTTCGGGATGGGCGCCGGTATGTATATTCTAGTCAACAGTTTTTTCCCGGAATTGCTGTATTCTGATGGAGAAACCTCTCAAAATGACAGTTCAGAAAGCCCTGGTTCGCGCGTGAATATCACCTTGGAAAATACAGGTGACTATGCCGTCCCGGAATTCTACCGTAATTCTTCATCATCAACTTGGGAAATTGGCAACATAGAAGACCTTGTTTCCGGTTCATATAATGCCGGTCAGGGTATAGACCGGAACAGAAAAGACGATTATAATGACGAAGGGGAGGGCAGTCAGAATCAGGATCAATGGAGAGGCGGATTTCCCGATGCGGAGGCGTTTGAAACTCCGGCTGAGAGGTCTGTTTTTTCCCCAAGTTTTGGGGATGATTCTGATGGATTGGGAGGGTTGCCTGATTTGGACACCATGGCGATGGCTTTTTCGACAGGTTCTGAAATGGACTTAAATCCGCAGCCTCAGGAGACAAAAGAGGCAGTGCGGACTCCGTCAGGAAATAAGCCTCAGTCGTTAAAAGGTGATTTTAACCCCAAAGAATTGGCGGAAGGCATTAGAACTGTATTGAGCAAAGACAAATAAAAAAAGGAAAGGTTTGGGAGAATGCCGGAACAGAAGACAGAAGAGGAACTCTGGCAGCAGTACCGCAAAACGCGGGACCCCGCAATAAGAGAGTCCTTCATAAAACAATACGCTCCTCTTGTTAAGTATGTAGCCGGCAAGGTTGCGGTTGGAATGCCCCATAATGTGGAATTCGATGATCTTGTGGGGTACGGCGTTTTTGGGCTTATAGACGCCATTGATAAATTTGATCCCGAAAGAAACATAAAATTTAAAACCTATGCCGTTACGCGAATAAGAGGCGCCATTTTCGATGAATTGCGCGTAATTGATTTTGTTCCCCGTTCTGTCAGGCAAAAGACCCGCGAAATAGAAACGACAATCTCTTCCCTGGAAGCACAGTTGGGCAGGACCGCTTCGGATCAGGAAATAGCCGGAGCTTTAGGCATTGATGAAGCGGAATACATGAAAGTAATCCAGAAAATATCCGGAACCTCCATAATATCGCTTAATGATCTATGGTATTCGGGAGATGAAAACGACAAAGTTTCAATCGGAGACAGTATCGAATCTCCCTCAAGCCTCAATCCTGATGTAATGGTTGTAAATGACGAAATCCGCCGCGTCATAGTGGAAGCTATCAACGAACTGCCGGAAAAAGAAAAGAAAATTCTGGTTCTTTATTATTATGAAGACCTGACCCTAAAAGACATTGGCCGCGTTCTGGAGGTTACTGAATCCAGAGTTTCACAGCTTCACACCAAAGCTGTAATGCACCTTAGATCAAAATTGACTAATATTCGAAAAGGCATAGTATGATCGATTTTATCCAGTTGCAGGGGATAATCAAAGAGCATCTGGAACAGGATCGTGCAATTCGTACTGTAGATGCGGTCGGCCCCACTCTTGAAGCAGCTGTTAATGAAGCTGCCGCTTTGCTTGATACTCATGTCAAATGGCTGGAATATGAGATTATTGAGAGAGGTTTCGGCGGGTTTTTGGGCGCAGGTCAAAAAGACTGGCTTATCCGCGCATATGAACGGACGCGCGTCAGTAAAACAAAACTTGAAGAACAGATGCTTGCCGATGAGGCGGCCAGTGATGTTCCGATCATTGAAGATAAAGACGGACAAGCATTCGCGCAGCGCTGGAGGGACGGTATCTATCTAAAGGTAACGCCTCCGTCCGGCAACGGCAGGAAAGCCCATAAAGCGCTCGCTATGCAGGCGCTTAATCATAAGGACGCTGCCAATATTGATTCAGATATTGTTGACAATTTACTTCATGAAGCCGGCAGTATTTATGTAAAGGTGGCGGATTTTGAGCATCGTTTTGAAAACGACAGCATGGCGAGTGTAGAAGTAGCCGATGGTGAAATGAAAGTCTACATGACAGTTACACCTCCAGGAGAAGGCGGATGCGACATTAAAATGGAAGAATATCAAAGCCTTCTTAAACAGCACAGGGTATACCATGGCGTAAAAGAAGACTATTTACAGGAAATTGCTGACAGTCCGGTTTACAGGGAAAAACTTGAAGTTGCCGAAGGTATAAGACCGATCAATGGCAAAGACGCTTATATTGATTATAAATTTGAAACCGATCAGACAAAGATACGGCTGCGCGAAGGGACTAACGGCCGCGTGAATTTCAAAGAGCTTAATATCATACAAAATGTGGTGCAGAATCAGATATTGGCCGTTAAAATGCCGCCGGAAGACGGAATTGACGGCAAAACTGTTACGGGAAAGATTCTTCCCGCTAAATCGGGGAGCGATATCCCACTGCCGTTGGGCACTAATGTGCGGGTAGGCGACGATGGCGAATCCATTGTTGCGGAAATTAACGGACAGGTAATCATGGCAGGGGGGCATGTTAATGTTGAACCTGTTTTAACTGTAGAAGGCGATGTTAACCTGAAAACCGGAAATATTATCTTCCTTGGGACTGTCGTTATAAACGGCAATGTGGAAGACGGATTCTCGGTTAAAGCAGCCGGTAATATTGAAGTGAAGGGGACTGTCGCCAAAGCGGAGCTTGACGCAGAAGGGGACATAATTATCTATCAGGGAGTTAACGGCAAAGGCGGAGGAAAGATCCGTGCGGGAAGATCGATATGGTCTCGTTTTATCGAAAACGCCAATGTGGAATCCGGTAATATGGTGGTCGTTTCAGACGGTATTATCAATTCACAGATAGATGCGATCAAGAGCATCATTTGTCAAGGCAAGCGCGCCAGTATTATGGGCGGGCGGCTGCGCGCGGGTGAGGAGATCAACGCCAAAGTTCTGGGTAATCCTACAAGCGGAACCGAAACCATCTGCGAGGTTGGTTTTGATCCGCAGAGTAAGATTGAATTGGAACGCCTGACAGAAATAAAAACAGCGGCTGAAACAGAGCTTGAGGATATCAGGCTTGATCTCCAGACGCTGATCAATACTAAAAAACAGCGTAAGTCCCTTCCGGAAGATAAAGAAATTTATATGCAGGAACTCATGGACAGGCGGCAAATTTTAACAGAGGACCTTAAAAAGGCCAACTCAGGTATTCAAAAGATACAGGAATTCATGAACGATATTAATGTCCGTGGAAAGGTATCAGCATCTACCAAGGTATACCCCGGCGTTAAGATAATGATTCGGGATGTAAGAGAAGATGTCCGCACCGATTACAAAGCAGTAACATTTATTTTGGAAAATGGGCTTGTTCGGGTAACAAAATATGAAGAACCTGACGAACTTGCCAAGAAGGGACTTGATGGGTATAACTCCAATTGATCTTCAGACTATTTTTTCCCAAGTGGATAAGGTTGGTAAATATCAGACCGTCCATAAAGAAGGGCAGTTAATACAGCAGGCAATACAGGGAGCGCAGATACAACGGAAAATGGAAGAGCATATTCAGGAAGTGAACGAAGCGCAGAATACCGGAGAAGGAGCTGAAAAGATAAATGACAATGCTCACCGGGATCAATCAGGCGGTAAAAAGAAAGAAAAAGGCAAGAGCGGCAATGCGGAAGAGAACCGGGAAATACCTTCTGTTTTAAGCGATCCCAGTTTGGGAAAAAAAATTGACATAAGCCTTTGAAAAAGCGGAAAATCATGAGTATTTACCTTTTGATTCCGGTTATCAGCATATCATTCTGCCTGTTCCTTTTTTTTTATTTCAAATGGTACATAAACAAACGTACCTCCGCATCAAAACTGCTGTCTGATCACTGGACGGAAGTTAACAAGCTGATAGCTCAAATTGACGCGGCTACGGACAGGGATTTCCGTTTGATAGAAGATCGAATTACAAAACTCAAAGCAATTCTGGAGGACGCCGATAAACGCATCGCTGTCCATGAACAAAAAATTGCCCGCAATCCGGCCGCAACCCTCTACACAAACCTAGGACGAGGTATCCGCGCTGCCCTGAAACCGGAACAACCGCAGGCTGCGAGCGGCCTTTCCAAACCTCTTCAATTTAAGCCTGAAACAGAAAATGGCGCGGCGGAACGGGCATCTCCCGGACACATTCGCGATCAAATTGAGACCCTGATTATGCAAGGCATTGCCCCTGCGGAAATAGCTTCCCGCCTGAATATCAGCCTCTCAGAAGTTGATCTTGTCATGAATCTGCTGGGAAAAAGCAAAACATACCATTGAACAAATTTTCCCGATAATGCACACTGACAGATATGATTAAAAGAATTGTTTTGTTGCTTATTCTTTTTTGCGTTTTATCCATGACACTGGTTTTTTCCCAGGGTGAAAATCTGATCCTGAAAATTGCTGTTGCAGGCCCGGGGGATGAGCTTTATTTTTGGTGGGGGCATATTGCGCTGATGATTGACGACACTGCCGCAAACAGGAGCCGTTTCTACGATTACGGACTTTTTTCATTTGAGAATGATAATTTCTTTTTTAATTTTGCATTCGGCAGGCTCTTGTACAGCTGCGGTTCTTCGCCGTCTGACAGGAATATTGCATCATACATAAATACAAACCGAGATATTATCATTTATACACTTGATCTTCCTCCTGAAAAACGAATTGAAATACAAAATTTTGCAGAAAAAAATGTACTTCCTGAAAACCGGGATTATTTTTATCATCATTTTAAGGATAATTGTTCTACAAGAATAAGGGATATAATTGATCTTGCAACTGATGGGCAATTTATAGAAGAGTTCGGGCAGGCTCCCGGACGCTTTACGCTTAGAGAGCATGTGCGCCGTCATACATGGTTTTTTTCTCCGGCGGACTGGATATTAAATTTCTGGATGGGTCAGGATATTGATGTGGGCATTACCGTGTGGGATGAAATGTTTCTTCCTTCGGAAGTTGGAAAACGCATTGAAGATTTTTGGTATACCGATTCAAACGGCATAAGGCGGAAATTGGTTACCTCGGTGGAAACTGTGTATGAGGCGAAAAACAGACCTGTGGTGCTGGATGTTCCCCGGAAACAATGGCCGAGGGAACTTGCTTTCAGCCTTGTGATTTCTGTTTTGATTGGATTTTTCTTTTTTCTACAGCAAAAAAAATACCGAGCTGGTCGTATTTTGACAGGCGTCAGCATGAGCTTTGCAGGATTTGTTTTCGGCTTTGCCGGGCTGCTTCTGTATTTTTTGAATCTGTTTACAAATCATGATTACACATACCATAACGCTAATATGCTTTTTGGTTCGCCGTTGCTGCTTGCGGCAGTTCCGCTCGGTATTTGTTATGCGGTAACAAAAAATGACCGCAGAAGATTTATTTACAGCACCCTGTCAAGATTAATTTGGTTTCTTACTGTGTTGGGGATCTTCGCTTCCATACTGATCAAGATTTTACCGGGTTTTTGGCAGCAAAACCTTACCGATCAGATGCTGATACTTCCCATCGCTTTGATTTTTACTCTGCAACCTGCCGGTCTTCGGGAAATCATTCAAAAGATTTTCAGGAGGTAAAATGAAAGTACTAGCCTTCTTAACTTTTATTTTTTTATCTTATGCCGTTGTGTCCCAAACACTCGAAATTCAGGATGCCGAAGCTCCAAAGAAACCTTTAATTTTTTCTATCCTCCCAATCATTGAAACTGCATTTTCAGGCGAACTAAGCTGGCGTCCTGATTGGCCTCTCGACATTCCTCCTGATGCCTTCTTTCCCATAGGTAAAAACAAAGAGCCGGGGACTTTGGAATTGTACAATGTTTCTGTTAATTACAAAGTTAAACGCGATGATAATAACCGGCTTGTTGAGTACCCATTTTTTTTGCCGGATGAATGTGTAAAGATAGAAATGGCTTATGCCAGTAACGGCGCTTTACTGAATATGATTATTTCATTTGATGAAAAAGAAACAACCGAGACTGATGATGAATCTCAGAATGAAAACAAAAAAACTTTTAATGTGAAATTTCCTGAAAACTTCATGCCTTACACTGATTTGTCGCCCGGCGGATCATTTCCTCCTGTTGAAATAAGCTCAGGCGATGATATTTTTTATGTTTTCTTTTTTGAATCTCCTGCTTTTCTGACCGAAACATGGTACGACAGCGAAGGCGTTTTTCTTTCATTTAACAAAGCGCTTGTTAACCGGGATAACAGCGCATGGCGCATTTGGTCATTGCAAATGCACAATGCCGGAGATACCCTCATAGATGATTATTATTTTGATTCGAGCGGCAATGTAACAGAGATTCGCCGTCAGGATCGCCGGTTCTCTGCCGTTTACGGAAACGGCCTCCCACGGTTTTGGCAATGTCCTGATTTTCGATCTGAACTGCAATGGGATACCCAGGGTTTTTTAACAGCGGTAAAAACTACAGGAGAAACCACGGATGCAAATATTGATTATACTTACGAATATAAAAGGGATGAAGCCGGCGGCTGGTCAGAACGTCAGGAAACAGCATTTGTAAGCCGCTTTGATTTATCAATACCTGAACCAACTTACAGCAGGGGAATATGGTACCGTAAAATTGAATTGTTACCGGAAATTGCCGAAAAGCCGCCAGAGGATTAATAATGGGTGTTTCGGTAGAATGGCGGGAAATCAAGTACCGTGAAACCTTTGAAGAAGAGACTAGGGGGCTTATCCGCCGGAGACAATCCGATCCGGATTGTAAAATTGAGGATTTTGAAGGGATTCTCAAGTCACTGTATGCCATGGACGGCTCCGATCATGACGGGCGCGGCAGTGTTCAGGATACGATCATGGCCGCCACAATTGCCGCCTACGAGCGATTTATCGCCCAATGGAAGGCCGAAACCTCAAATTAGGCTGCTCTAAAATGCATAATTTTACAGCAACCTCTTGTAACTTATAGTACAGTTTATGGTTATATAGTCAGCAACCCAATGTTGTTTCATGTTCCTCCTATTTCGTTTTCCCCGGAGTTACTCCTTTCTCCGGGGTTTTTTATATTTTTGGCTTCTCATGTTGATCTTGACAAGTTTTTTTAAATTTGCTATGTTTTACAAGCATTCCCCTGTAGCTCAGCTGGCAGAGCAAGTGGCTGTTAACCACTGGGTCCGTGGTTCAAATCCGCGCGGGGGAGCTTCAAGGCCGTCCGAGAGGGCGGCCTAATTCTTTATAGGATAAGGAATTAGCTCATAGTGACATCTTGACTGTAACCTGACACCATCGCCTATAAATGTCAAAAAAAGGCGATAGTAACAGTATAGGCAACAAAAAGGCAACGACTTTTTGGAGGCCATTATGGGCGTTACAGTCGGAAAGTACCATTTATTCAAAAAAACTCGTCAGGGTAAGACCTTCTATTACTACTGGTATCAGCAGGAAAATGAAAGGATTTTCAAATCTTGCGGACGTGCCTGTGCCGAAAAACGAGAGGCAGTCGCGTTTCTTGAGCAGCTTCTCAAGGCAGAGTTGACGGAAACCAAACGTAAATCTGCGCTCGGTTCTATTTCCATAAACGACTTTGCCAAAGATATGTTTATAGAGGGCGCTCCCCACCTTGTACGATGGGCTGCTAAAGGCAAGATTCTTAAGCGGCAGACCATTGTCCAACACCGGAGGCATTTAACAGGCTATTTGCTCCCCAAGTTTGGAAAAATAAAATTTTCAGAGATAACTCCTACAGCAGTTGAGGATTTTTTATTGGAGCAGAGGCTTTCAAACTCATGCCGCAACACCATAATCTACACTCTTAAGCTTATAATGCGTGAAGCCCGCCGTTCCGGTATCATTGAAATGGTCCCTGAGTTTGAACCATTCAAACGGAACGGAAGGCGTCAGGATACCCTTTCCAGCGAAGAACTAACCGCTTTATTTCCATACGATGAAAAGAAACTCATCGAAATCTGGAGACGTCCTGATGATATGCGGAAAGAAAAAACAGAAATTGCTCTGATGTTTGGAACGCTCTTTTGCGTTACTGTTTCGGCAGGTCTGCGTTCCGGTGAGGTTAGAGCATTGCACCGTGACCAGATAAGCATTACTAATAGCGGACTGATTGTAGATCGTGCAATAGATGATCTGGGACAGATTGGACTTCTGAAAAAAGCGACCGGGGATGATCCCCGGTCTCGTGCTGTTATAATCCCTGAAATTACGTTGAAAATGCTGAAACGCTGGTTGGACAGAGCGCCTGAATGTCCTCAATGTCCTGGATTAGTTTTCTCATATCGGGGCAAACCTATAGCAAACTACTATATTCTGGATCGTTTCCATTTCGGTCTTAAAAACGCCGGTATCGATTATGAGAACCGCCGTCTTACTCCGCATTGCCTCCGGTATACATATAACACAAGGATGAGGACATTGCTTTCGGAACAGGTTTTACGGGAGTTTGTCGGTCATCGGTCTGTGGCAATGACTGACCATTACGACCGTCCCATTCTAATGGAGCGGCTGGCGGCATATCAGGGGGTAAAACCGTCTGTGGAGCAGTTTTGGGGGTAGGTTGGTCAAGCATTGGTGGGTAATAATACTTTATTTCTATAATAAATTTACTTATTGACATATAGGGCATTTATGGTATAATCATCATGGTTGATGTTTGGCATCAGCGTAAAATGATTTTTGAAAATATTTTTAGGGAAGGGGTTTTTAAATAGGGATTTATCCAGCAATGCTTGATCATGTGTTAAGTTTTGTTTGGGTGTCGCAATGCATTTTTTTTAAGGAGGATAATTTGTCAAATCAAAATCATGCTCTGCTGAGCAATGATTCCACCAATCACAGAGTACAATTTTATGCGACCCAGAGGGAACGAGTTTGGGGTTTATCCGAAAAATATCCACGGCTCGATCATCTATTATTTTTGGGTTTATAATTCAAAAGGAAAAAGAATATTTAAATCGACCGGAAAAAGGAATCGTGATGATGCTGTCAAATACTGTAGGGATCTACAGATCAGAGGACAGTTACTCAAGAGACCTTTTCTCCAATTCAGTTCATATACGAATAATTTTTTCGAGGCTCTAGACCATCATCTCCGAGAGGGAGATGATGTAAGTCTATGCTGTATAAAAGATTAAGCACACAGAAAGTCAACAAAATTTTATTGTGCTTCTGCGAGGACATCACCGCAACTGCGGCGGCAAAATTGGTGAAGGTTAACCGCAAAACCGCCAACAATTACTACAACGACATTCGCGAAAAAATACTTAAAGAGGCTGTTAAACAGACACCGCAAGATGACGGAGAATTCGAACTGGACGAGTCTTATTTCGGAGCGAAACGAGTCCGAGGAAAGCGCGGTAGAGGCGCCGCCGGAAAAACTCCAGTTTTTGGGCTTCTAAAGCGTGGTGGAAAAGTTTTTGTGAAAATCGTGAAAAATTGCTCTAAAGAGGAGTTAATGCCTATAATACAGGGTAAAATACTGGAAGGAGCGGTTATTCATACCGATGGCTGGAAAGCGTATGACGGATTGATTTTGAATGGGTATGACCATTACCGTGTTTTCCACTCGCACAATGAGTTTGCTCGAGGAAAGAGCCACGTTAACGGGATAGAAAACTTTTGGAGTTTCGCCAAGCGCAGGCTGTCCAAGTTCAACGGTTGCGCATCTGATAAATTTATTTTACACCTTAAGGAGTGCGAGTTCCGTTACAACCACCGTAACGAAGATTTGCTAATACTTGTTTCTAAAATTTTCAAGAGATGATGGTCTAGAGCCTTTTTCGATTATGCGAAGTGTCCATATATTAATCATCGCATAACACGCGGTTATACATACAGCCGTTCATGGGCCAAGCGCCAAAAGAGGTTGCTTGATACTGTGATAAAACCATATTTCGATCATAAAGATATAGCTAATATCACATTCGATGATATTGACGCCTTTATATTATCATTAAAAGGACGTAAAAAATCTAACAAAACAATCAACCATATTATTTCCACATTGAAATGCATTTTTAATTATGCTTCAATAAGATCGCAAATTGAAATCAATCCTTGCAAAGGGATTAAACCATTCAAGGTAACATCGTCAGAAAAAGGTATTCTTACAAAAACAGAAATACAGACATTATTCGATGAAGAAAACCGGAACCAAATTTGGTCCGACCCAACTCATTTCCTAATCAATTATTTAGCTGCCTTCACCGGGCTTCGGCTCGGAGAAATACAGGCTTTAAGACCACAAGATTTTTCCAAAGGTAATTTGATTATTTCTCATTCTTTTAGTCCTGATGACGGGCTAAAATGTACTAAAAATGGGAAATCACGGATTATTCCTTTAAATCAAAAACTGGAAGCACTGTTAATGGTTCATTGTCAGGAGAAATTACCTGATGGATTTATGTTCACTGCAAATAACGGTAAACGTCCATTAGATCACAAAACTATTTATAAATGGTTTTGGAAAGCGCTTGCTAAAATAGGGATTGACAAGCATGAGAGAGAACGGCGTAACATCACATTCCACAGCTACAGGCATTTGGTAAACTCAACCTTATTACAAGTTGGTATGCAACCAGAAACTATACGTTTAATTCTAGGACATTCAAGTTCATCAATGACTGCTCATTATGCACATTTGCAGATGCCTGACATTTTCGAAATGCAGAAAAACCTAATTGATGGTGCAAAAAAGAACGAAACCAACGAATGCTCATTACCAAGTTATAAAAAACAACTTATCGACATTGGATTGCTATGTGAGGACGGTAGAACAGTTGCAAAATCACTGGAAAATATTGCAGTAGAATTGCATGATCAAGGGGTTCAACTGACCGCAAAACTGTTATCCGATTCATTCGTCAAAAGAGACGGTTCGAAATACAAAATCAAAGTATGCAAAAACGCAGTTAATTCTGCTTTCAACACGTAACTAATTGAGAGCCCTCTGTTAATACAGAGGGTTTTTTTATGTGGAATAAAAAGTCCATGAAAAAGCTATAAAAAAAATATTGATAATGGTAAAAAATGCTTTATAAATTCCAGATCAAGGAGAAAATAATGGAAAACGAAAATGAACTTACTTGCGGCAAACCGCAGGGTATCGAAGATTTTATCTTGAAATCACTCGCACCCCCAGCAGAAGCGCCCCAAGTGGTGAGGGATATAATCCCAAAGGGCTACTCCTTTAAAAAACAGGAAAAACTGCCTCTTGTT
Organism: Treponema sp.; assembly: GCA_031256035.1. Taxonomy (GTDB): domain Bacteria; phylum Spirochaetota; class Spirochaetia; order Treponematales; family Breznakiellaceae; genus WQXQ01. The sequence continues at coordinate 20,760 of JAIRRJ010000111.1, forward strand.
TTTCAGATTCAACGGTACATGGAAAAAAACCATCATCCCAAATTTTCAAAAGATGGCAAAAGCTATTATTGGAGCGGATATTTCTTCAAAGAAGATGAAAATCAAACCTTCATTGAAAATTCAATTAATAATATTTTAATAGACATTATTAATGACAGCGGAGAAAAATATGGTATTACTGTTTCATCGGAGGAAAAGTCTGGCTTGTGCAAACAGGACTACCAAAAAACTAATTGTTTTAGCAGATTTGCTACTCAAATAATAACCCATTTAAAAAATAATCCTCAAAATGTATTTGTTGAGGATTATTTTGATAATCAGAATGAATTTCTCAATACACCAGATGGTTTGGTTGACATTAGAAATACAGAAATATTACAGCATCATCCGGAGCAACTGATCACCATGCAAGCTGGGCATAATATTCTTGGTGGTCTTCCTGGCAATTGTCCTGAATCAATTAAAGAATTTTTTGGATTACTCAAATATATTTTCAGAAATGATACTATTTTTGAGTCTTTTATGTCGATATTTTCGTCTTTATTGTACAGTGGCCAAAAAGATAAAAGAATAATCTTCTTTGCAGGGCCCGTGTCAATATTAACTCTTTTAAAAAATTTGTTACAAGAATTGCTTGGCAATTACTCTGCTGTAATTCATGCTGAAGGTCTTTGTAAGAAAAGAAATAATCCTGATCTTCGTCCAAGTCTTTGCAATGTAATAAAAAATCGGGTAATAATGGTATACCCTCAAGATGGTGATGTTCTTGATACAAATCTCCTTCGCCAAATTACAAGTAACACCGAAATTACCTTGCGTAAATCAACGAAAGAGGAAATAAGTTTTACTTTTAAAGGAAACCTAGTATTTTTTTGTGAAAAAATACCCAAATTTTCCAATTACAAAAATATTGATTCCTTGTTATCGTCTATCGTGGTTGTTCCTATGTCGCACAATCAAGGTATTTGTCAGGCTTACCCATACCAGCAAGATTATCAATACAACTTTAACTATGACAAAGGTTTTTATTCTTATCTACTGAGATATTTATTAGAAAGGTCCAGTTACTGTGTTCGGCATGGCGAACCGGTTATTCATGGCTATTTTTCTCAAACCTTAAAAAATTTGATTCTCCTACGAGGAGGTATGGTAGAAATGTGGGCTTTAACATATTTTATAGAACCTTCCAATTATGGAGAAGGGAATCAGGAATACATGGTAAACGATCTTTATGAATACAGCTTTAAGCACTGGATGTATAATAACTATAATCTCCCGGAGAAACCAAGTATTAGTCTTAAGCGGTTCAGCATGATCTTAAATCAATTATCTGAATCAATACCTGACCTACATAGAAATGAGTGGAATGGGCATGTTGTCTATACCGGTCTTTTCTTAAATGATGAAAATTATTACAAACGACAGAGTAAAAAGTGGTATGCAAATAACTGGGAACGAGATGTGGCAGAAAGTAGAAGAGTGACATTATCAGATTGTAACGAACAAAAAATTCATCAAAACAATCAGAAGGCACTACAGCGTCCCTACCTAACAAATAAAAATAGTTTACCCAAGCCAAAAATAATAGAACAAAATGATTTTCCTGCCGATTTTGATGAAATATAGTCAATCAATTTAACTAGCTGAAAAGCCAAAATAATCATAGATAGCCGAATCAAGAGAGTGATAATACTGTACATTATCACGAAGATACCGTTTCATGTTAGCCCAAGATTTT
>JAIRRJ010000096.1 GCA_031256035.1 Treponema sp.
CGGTATGTTACAGGCATTGTAAAATCGGAAACATGGAACAATCCCCTGTTTGCTTTTATTTTCAATACATACCGGGCAATTCCAATTGACAGAGTCGGTGCGTTTCAGGGCGCATTTCAGCGCGCGAAAAAGGCAATGGACAACGGCTTTTTTGTCTGCATTGCGCCGGAAGGGACGCGCAGTAAAAACGGCGTGTTGGGGCAGGGAAAAGCGGGCATCATTCAACTCGCTCTTGATGCTGACGCGCCGGTGCTGCCGGTGGTTCATTACGGCGGGGAAAACATCTGGAAGAATATCCGGCGCCTGAAACGCACTCCGTTTTGTTTTAAAACAGGCAAGCCGTTTAAGATTAAAGTTTACGGAAGGCCGGATCGTGAAATAAGGACAGAGATACTGGATGAAGTGATGGGACAGATGGCGCGGCTGTTACCTGAAAAAATGCGTGGCGCGTACGTGCGGCAGGCTGAGATTGATCCTAAATATTTGGAATTCATTTAATGACACACATTTTCGATATTGACAGTACTGTCATAAAAAAAACAAGCGCATGGTATTTTATGCGCGAGGCATTAAACGAAAACGTTATCCGCTTTTCGCAGATACGCCGCCTTCCCATTGATTTGATACGGTATAAATTCGGCCGCCCGGATATGGATTTTATTGAAAACACGGTAAAACACCTTACGGGCATCAGCCGGAACGATCTTGAGAAGTGCGCCGCTATTTGCTTTGAGCGCCGCATCAAGCCGAATATTTACACCGAAGCGCTCAAGCTCATCAGGGAAGAGCTGCGCGGCGAAAAGGTTTTTTTTGCGACTTCTTCTTTGGGCGTCATCATCCGTCCTCTGGAACAATTCTTCGGCATTGAAGGCTCGCTTGCCACCGAGCTGGAATTCCGGGACGACATAACCACAGGCAGATTAACCGGACACAGCTTATTCGGCACCGGTAAAAAAGACGCGATTGAAACATGGCTTGCACATAACAACCTGTCCTCCAAAGATGTTTGCTTTTACTCGGACTCTTACACCGATCTTCCGTCACTGGAATTCAGCGGCAAGGCGACAGCGGTAAACCCCGACCGAAGACTGGCTCGTGTTGCGCGCAAACGCGGCTGGGAGATACTGCGCTTTTCGAAGACTTTGGGCAATTAGCCCGCTTGACAAATCCGCTGTCCGTATTACAGTGTTAGCATGAGATATTTAGTTCCCGGCGATTATATGGCAGATCCTGCCGTTCATGTTTTTAACGGAAGATTGTATATTTACCCCTCTCATGACTGGGAGAGCGGGATAACCGAAAATGATTCAGGCGATCATTTCAATATGAAAGATTATCATGTTTTTTCGATGAACGACATCGATGGCGAAGTAATCGATCACGGCGTTGTTCTGGAAGTAAAAAATATCCCCTGGGCAGGCCGCCAGTTGTGGGATTGCGATGTCGCCTGCAAAAACGGAAAGTATTATATGTATTTTCCGCTCAAGGATAAAAATGATATTTTCCGTATTGGCGCTGCAATTAGCGATAAACCGGAAGGCCCTTTTATCCCCCTCGACAACCCGATGAAAGGCAGTTACAGCATTGACCCTGCCGTTTTTGAAGACGGCGGCAATTACTACATGTATTTTGGCGGTTTGTGGGGAGGGCAATTGCAGCGTTACCGTAACAATAAAGCGCTGGAGAGCGCCGTCCTTCCCGAAGGGAGTGACTTGGCTCTCTGCCCAAAAGTTGCGAAACTCAGCGGCGATATGCTGGAGTTTGCAGAAGAACCGCGCGATGTGCTGATTATTAATGAGAACGGAAAACCGTTAACGGCAGGCGACAACAAACACCGCTTTTTCGAAGCGTCATGGATGCACAAATACAACGGTAAATATTATTTCTCGTATTCCACAGGCGACACGCATTTATTGTGTTATGCGACAGGCGATAACCCATACGGGCCGTTCACCTATCAGGGAGTGATTCTCACCCCCGTGGTGGGCTGGACGACGCATCATGCCATTGTTGAGTTCAATGGCAAGTGGTATCTCTTTCATCACGATTGCGTTCCTTCCGGCGGCAGGACATGGCTGCGAAGCCTGAAAGTTACCGGGCTTCAATATGATGAGAACGGCGCAATCAGAACAATTGATGGCGGGTTAAAAGACTGACAGCCTCTTGCAGGCTTCTTCAATATCTGCGCGGTGTCCGAAAGCGGAAAAACGAATGAAGCTCTGCCCCGCCGGGCCAAAGCCAACGCCGGGAGTTGTTATCACCTGACATTTTTCGAGTATTTCTGAAAACACTTCCCAACTGTCCCTGCCGGGGAAATGCGCCCAGATGTAGGGCGAATTGTATCCGCCTATGCAGGTGATTCCCTTCTTCTGCAATGCGTCCCTGATAAGTTTTGCGTTGCCAAGATAAAAATCCGTAAGAGCGCGGATTTCTTTCAGTCCCTCTTCGTCAAGGGCGGCAAGCCCTCCTGCCTGCGCGATATTGGATGCGCCGTTGAAGATTGTGCTTGCAATCCGGCTCCAATCGGCGTTGACGCTTTCGCCGCCAGAATATTTGAGCTCTTTTGGAACTACAGACCAGCCGAGGCGCACTCCGGTAAAGCCAGCGGGCTTGGAGAATGAGTTTACTTCGATGGCGCATAGGCGGGTGTCTTCAATCTCGTAAATGCTTTTGGGGACAGCCGGATCGCGGACAAATTCGCTGTATGCAGCGTCAAAAACAATGAGGGAACTTTTGTTAAGCGCAGTCTTTACCAATGCGGTAAGCTGGCTGCGATCCGCTGCTGCGCCGGTGGGGTTGTTAGGTGAACAGAAGTAAATCAGGCTGTTTTGTGGAATAAGATCAAGGTTGGGGAAATAATTGTTTTCCGCCGTGCAGGGGAGGTAGGCGATGCCGGCGTAACCAACACCCTCCCAGCCTCCCGCAGCCCCTGTCAGCACCGAGCCGTCAACATACACCGGGTACGAAGGGTCCTGCACCGCGACTTTTGTTCCCGCTCCAAAGAGCAACTGCAATCTGCCGATGTCGCACTTTGCCCCGTCAGAAATAAATATTTCGTTTATCGAGAATTTGCCGCCGTAAAAAACGCTGGAGATTTTTTCCCGTAACGCGGCTATTCCCTCATCCTGATAGCCGGAGTAGCCTTCGACTGTCCCAAGCCGCCTTGCTCCCTCCACAAGTCCCGCGTTGATGTGCGGTAGGATGGGTTCGGTTGTGTTGCCGACCCCAAGGCTGATAATTTTCGCGTCAGGATGAGATGCGGCATACTCCCGCCGCCTCTTGGCGATTTCGGGGAACAAGTATCCCGCTTTTATATTTGCTATACAGGGGTTTCGTTTTAACATTGTTGTCTCCTTATCAGAAACTTTTCAAAGAATTCAAATCAAGCGTGGCGAAGTAATCTTCTACTGTCTCAGGCCGCCGTATCTGTACGACAGAGCCGTCCTGCCGCAGAAGCAGTTCGCCGCAGCGGAGTTTGCCGTTGTAGTTAAAACCCATCGCCCTTCCGTGAGCGCCGGCATCGTGGATAACGACAAAATCGCCACATAGACAATTTTCGGCGGCGCAGCAACCGGCATCAGCGTAACATTCAGCTACGGTTTCTATCTTCGGCAGTCGCCGCTGAACGGCGAACTTGTCATTGTTTTCGCACAGGCTGCCAACCACATCGTATGTTTCGCTTAACGGCGCGTTTTCCTTGCCCGGAACCGTTATGTGATGATATGCGCCGTAGTAAGCCGGGCGCATGAAATCAGCCATGCAGGCGTCAAGCCCGATGTATTTGCGGTAGATTTCTTTTTTGTGAATTGCCCGCGCAACAAGCCAGCCGTAGGGCCCTGTAACCACGCGCGCCCATTCGGTGCGGATGGCTATTGGATCAATCCCAGCGGATAGGATGGTTTCATTGTATGCTTTTTGAATACCGTTTTGCAGAAAAGCATAATCAACCGCCGTCTGATCCGGCATGTAGGGAATCCCCACACCGCCGCCGAGATTCACGAATTCAAGGCGTACTCCGGTTTTGTCTTTTATCTCAAGGGCAAGTTCAAAAAGCATCCGTGCTGTTTCGATGTGGTAGGGGACGGAAAGTTCGTTTGATGCCACCATGGTGTGCAGGGCAAACCGCTTCACTCCCTTTTCTTTGAGCAGTGCATAACCCCTGATGATCTGTTCGCGTGTAAAGCCGTACTTTGCCTCTTCCGGCTTGCCGATGATTGCATTTCCTTCCTTGAGTGGGCCTGGGTTGTAACGCAGGGAAACCAGTTCAGGCAAACCGGCGGTCTTTTCCAGAAATTCAATATGTGTAAAATCATCCAGATTTATCACCGCGCCCAGTTTCCGCGCCGCCGCGTATTCATTTGCCGGAGTTTCATTGGAGGTGATCATTATCTTCTCGCCCTTAATGCCTGTCATCTCCGCGAGGAGCAGTTCAGAGTAACTTGCGCAGTCGGCGCCAAAACCTTCCGCCGCGAGAATCTTCAGTATGTAAGGATTGGGCAGAGCCTTAACAGCGAAATGGTTAATGTATCCGGGGAAAATCGAAAAGGCAGCCTTTATCCTGCGGACATTTTCGACAATGCCCTTTTCATCATAGATAAAAAACGGCGTAGGATACTTCTGCGCCAGCTTGTCAAGTTCAGGCTTTGTCAGGGGAAAATATTTTTCGCTCATGGTTTATCCAAGGTATCCCTTGTACTTCAAAAGTTCAGCGTTGAGAATTCCCCCGCCTGCCGCACCGCGCACCGTGTTATGCGAAAGTGCCGTAAAGCGGACATCAAGCACATTGCAGGGACGCAGCCGCCCAATTACCACCGCCATTGCCTTGTCCGCGTCACGATCCTTCCGCGGCTGAGGGCGGTTTTCCTCTTCACGGTAAATAATCGGCTGCTGAGGCGCAGTTGGAAGTTTCGCCTCCTGCGGCAATCCTTTGAAGGATTGCCAGACTTTTTTTATTTCATCCACAGACGGCTTCTTCAATCCGAAGGCAATAGAGAGACAGGCAGTATGCCCGTCAACAACCGGCACACGGTTACAGGTTGCGGAAATCTTCGGCATAATGGCGTTCTGAATCACACCGTTAATAATGGAGCCAAAAATCTTGAGAGGCTCTTTTTCGGACTTTTCTTCCTCGCCGACACCGATGTAGGGAATGATATTGTCTATTATGTCCAGTGACGGTACTCCCGGATAACCCGCGCCTGAAACCGCCTGCATGGTAGTAACAATGATCTTTTTAATGAGGTAACCTGCCTGAACCAGCGCATGAAGAGGCGTCATGTAACTTTGAATTGAGCAGTTGGGTTTTACGGCGATGAAACCCTTGTCCCAGCCGTGCGCCTTTCGCTGAAAGGGAATAATGTCCGTGTGATGCGGGTTGATTTCGGCGATTAGTACCGGCACATCCGGCGTCCAGCGGTGAGCGGAGGCGTTGGAAATTACCGGAATGCCTGCGGCGGCATACGCTTCCTCAAGGGCGCTTGTTTCATCCTTGCCCATTTCAAGAGCGGAAAAGACAAAGGCGCACTTTTTGCGCTTATGCGCCGCGATTGCGCATTTGACATCGTTTGCGTCTTCAACTGTTATTTTGCCCACATTAGCCGCGTAATCCTTCGCAAGCTGCCACCTTCCGGCGACCGCTTCCGAATATTTTTTCCCCGCGCTCCGGGGTGAGGCTGCCACATACTTCACATCAAACCAGGGGTGGTTATCAAGCAGGGTTATATACTGCTGTCCAACCATGCCTGTTGCGCCTAATACACCGACGGGAATCTTTGCCATAAACTGCTCCTTGTGAGATTATAATAGCATGAAACGGGTTGTAATCAACATACCTCAGCCAACGGGCAAGAGGAACAAGTGTTAACAAATCAACCTTGACATTTTATCGTTTTTTTACTATATTTAAAGTATGAATCTCAAAACGGTACTTACAACAGACACAATTAATCTCCACTTAAAAGGTTCCACCAAAAAGGAAATCATCAATGAATTGCTGGATATTTTGGTCAAAACCGGAAAAATACAGGACAGGGAAGCCGCTCTTGCCGCGGTAATGGACAGGGAAGAAAAAATGTCCACCGGCATGAAGCACGGAATCGCAATTCCCCACGGGAAAAGCGCAGCCATAAATGATCTGGTAGCCTGCATCGGAATTTCCGACAAGCCGGTTGATTTCGATTCACTGGATCATCTGCCGTGCAGAATCTTTATAATGACCCTTTCGCCGGTGGAAAAAACAGGACCTCATCTGCAATTTCTGGCTGAAGTCAGTCTTTTGTTCAAGAGCGCCGAAAAGCGCGAAGAAATACTGAAAGCCCCTTCGCCAGAAGAAATCCTTAAAATATTGACGGAGTAACGAACCCCGCAGGGTAAACCTTCAATAACATCGTTATTTCCTGTTTCAGGAAGAGAATAATAGTTGTGGAGATACTATGCGTATTCAAAACAATCTGATATTTGACGATGAGGGCAGAACGTTAATTCTGCGCGGAGTTAATCTTGGGGGAGATGCAAAATGCCCCTTTGGTGCGCCCGGCAGCGAACTGGATCACACATTCCTGAAAAAAACAAAAGATGCGTCCTTTACCGGCAGGCCTTTCCCGCTTGAAGATGCGGAAAGCCATTTGAAACGGCTTAAGAAAGCGGGGATGACTTTCCTGCGGCTGGTTGTAACATGGGAGGCTATTGAACATGAGGGGCCTGGCATCTATGACGAAGAATATCTTGCCTATCTGCGAAAAATTCTTCTGATTGCTGAAAGCGAAGGCATTTCAGTTTTCATTGATCCGCATCAGGATGTGTGGAGCAGGTGGACGGGCGGAGACGGAGCGCCGGCATGGACAATGGAAATGCTTGGCATGGATTTGGACATGCCGGATCGATGCGGCGCGGCTGTTACCAGACAGCGTTATAGCATATATCACAAAAGCAAAAAATACCCGGACGGCGATCCTTTCCCAAGAATGGTTTGGCCCAGTAACTACAACAGATACGCCGCCGCAACCATGTTCACTTTATTTTTTGCAGGAAAAACCTATGCACCGGATTTACACATTGACGGAGAAAACATTCAAGATTATCTGCAAAACCGTTTTATCGCTGCCTTCCGGCACGCGCAGCGCCGCCTGAAAAATTGCGCGTCCATAAAAGGCTGGGGAGTGTTTAACGAACCTCATTCCGGTTATGCCGGGCATCAGAATCTTGAGGAGACGGAAGAGTTCCTGATACCTTTCGGCCCGCGGCCAACCCCCTGGCAGTCGATACGCGCCGCTTCGGGTTACCCGGTAAAAGTACCGGTGTACAGCGCAAGTTCCTTTGGCAAAAAAGTTTCACATTACGAAACTTTTAATCCGGAGGGAGTATCCCTTTTCAAAGAAGGGTTTTCCTGTCCCTGGAAACAAGCCGGTGTGTGGACAGATGAGGGCGGCAACCCGAAACTGATGAGAGGCGATCACTTTGGCAAATATCAGGGGCGCCGCCCTGTTTTCACGGATGATTTTCTGAAACCTTTTCTCATAAAATATATTAATGCCATGAAAGAAGCGGATGAACGCACCTTTTTCTTTATTGAAGGCATAGCACGCTGTACACAGGAAGAATCTCATCCGTCATGGAGCGGGAATGATCCGGCTAATGTGATCAACGCATTCCATTGGTACGATGGCTTTGCACTTTTTACCAAGAGTTTCCGTTCATGGTTCACCGTCAATGTCGATACTTCAAAAATAATCCTGGGCAAAAAAAAGGTAAGTTCCCATTTTGCGAAATGTCTTGCCAAAGCAATCGGCTGGACAAAACAAAAAATGCAAAATATGCCATGCCTGTTGGGTGAGTTCGGGCTTGCCTTTGATTCAAATAACCGAAAAGGTTTTACTTCCGGCGATTACACAATGCATGAAGAAGCCTTGTCCATGTACTACGATGCTGTCGATGCCAACCTGCTTCATTCAACGATTTGGAACTACACGGCAAGCAACACAAACAAATATGGAGACGGCTGGAATGATGAAGACCTTTCAATTTTTTCAGAGGGCAGGGAACGCGCCGCCGCGGGCTGGAAACGTCCCTATCCTATGGCTACGGCAGGCAGGCCGCTCCTTGTTAAATGGGACAGAAAACGCGGCATCTTTATCTTCCGTTTCTGCGCCGATGGAGATATTGCCGCGCCAAGTGTGATATACCTGCCTGCGGAAACATTCGGCATTTCGCCAAAAATAGAAATACGCACACTCGCCGCTTCTGAGCAAACCATGCGCGAAGAATATCAATACGAAGAACAGCGGCTATTGTTGTTTAACGAAGGCTACAACGGAGAAACAGAAGTCAGGGTGCAAAAGTAATTCCGCACTAAAGCGGGTTTCTGACTAATAGCCCCAGTTTCAACTGAGGAGTTACGGTGGAAGAATCATCATCTTCAGCTTCGGCAAGACGGATTTCAGCTTCCCTCAAATACCTGCTGTAAAACTTTTCTTCAATTGTTAACCGGTTTTCAAGAATCCGGTTAATGTAATCCAGAGTAACTTTTGGTGCACCTGTGGTTCTCACTCTTCCTGTTCCGGCGTTGTACATTGCAAGGGCTGAGACTTCACTGCCGCCGGTTTCAATACAGTGCTTCAAGTGGCTGATGCCGAAACGGGCATTATCGGTGATGCTGAAAAACATGGCATTATCCAATTTGGGAAACGACCGGTTGTTAAGTTGAAAAAGCCCCCTGTCAACGCTTCCGTCCTGATTACGGCGGTTTACCGCGCGAGGCTCAAAACGGCTTTCTTCCCAGCTAAGGGCAAAAGCCAGCGCAGGCGGTACATTAAATGTATGCGCATTTTCCAGGATAGCCTGCGCAATTTCCCGGCTTGAACAAACGCCGGCAAAAAACTCAATCACCCATTCTCTGTACGCAGGATTGATGTACAGTTCACGAATAACATCCGGTTTTTTTTCTGTTGCAAAGAAAATGCTTGTATCTTCCTGATGTTCTTCCCTGTTGATCTCCGCCGCAATTTCTGTAGTTGCCGGTTTGTTGAAAGGAAGATGAAGGGCAAGAAGCGAACAGAGAACCAGAGAACCCAATATCCCTGAGAACAGAGGCAGCACTTTTTCCATTTTTACATCGTTAAAATTCATTTTTCACCTTTTCTCAATTGCACGCACTCGGATGATTCCATCAACTTTACGAATGCGTTCAAGCACCTGATCAGGAATCTGCTGTTCGGTATCAATGATGTTACATGCATATTCATCACGGTGGTGGTTAATTAAATCGGTAATATTAATATTTGAGACTGCAAGGATGGTGGTAATCTGCCCCACCATATTGGGAATATTTTTGTTTGCCACAAGCAGCCTGAAAGGAGCGCGCTGGTCGAGCTTGCAGCGCGGGAAGTTTACCGAATTGACAATAGCTCCTGCTTCAAGATAATCAATTAATTGTTTAACAGCCATTACCGCGCAGTTATCCTCAGCTTCCGGCGTACTGGCGCCAAGATGGGGGATGCAGATGGTTTTTTTGCAGGACAAAAGTTCAGAGGTCGGAAAATCAGTTACATAAGCGCCAAGTTTACCGGCTTCAAGAACTTCGATTATGTCCTTATCTTTTACCAGTGCGTTACGGGCAAGATTGATGATACGCGCATCTTTTTTCATCAGTTTGAAATTTTTTGCATTCAAAAGACCCTTGGTTGCTTCGCTTAAAGGAATGTGCAGTGTGATATAATCGGACTTTGCAAGAAGGCTTTCGAGAGTATCGGCGCGGAGTACCATGCTGGAAAGATTCCATGCGGCATCCACGGAGATATACGGATCAAAACCGATGACATCCATGCCCAGAGCAATTGCGTCATTGGCGACCATCACGCCGATGGCTCCAAGCCCTACAACGCCAAGAGTTTTGCCCTGTAGTTCCGGTCCTGTAAATTTTGCTTTTTCTTTTTCTACCAGTTCGGGGACATCGGCATTACTTGCAATTGAAGAAGCCCAGTTTATACCGCCGGTGATGTCCCGTGAACAGAGAAGCATCGCCGCCAGCGTTAGTTCCTTGACAGCGTTGGCATTGCCGCCGGGGGTATTGAAGACCACCACGCCGTTTTCGCTGCAACGTTGAACGGGAATATTGTTGTACCCTGCCCCAGCCCGCGCAATTGCCAAAACCGAAGAGGGTATCTGCGAGTCGTTAAGATCCGCGCTGCGAACCAGAATTGCGTCAGGGTTGGGAATATCGCTGGCAATTTCATATTTGTCCCGTGAAAAAAGTTCCAGCCCCAGAGGAGAAATCTTGTTCATTGTTTGAATACGAAACATATTTATTCCTTATAAATTAATTTTTCTCAAACTTTTCCATAAAGCGAATGAGCGCCTGAACCCCATCAATGGGCATAGCGTTGTAAATGCTCGCCCTCATCCCGCCGACAAGGCGGTGTCCGGCAAGATTCACAAGACCCGCCGCCGCCGCTTCCTTAACAAAACGGGCTTCAAGTTCGTCCTTCTTTGCGGCATCTTCCGTTCTTGTGATAAACGGAATGTTCATAAGACTGCGATACGGTTTTTCTACCGGCGAATAAAACAATTTTGAGTTATCAAGGTAATTATAAAACAGTTCCGCTTTTTCCCGGTTTAATTTGGCAATTGCCGTAACGCCGCCCAACCCTTTCAGCCACTCCAGAACAAGGCCAATCATGTAGATGCCGTAACACGGCGGAGTGTTGTACATGGAACCTTCGGCGGCGTGTATATCGTAACGGAGCATTGCCGGCGCCCAAACAGGCGCATGACCGATTAAATCCTCGCGGATAATGACCACCGTTGTTCCCGCAGGCCCCAGGTTTTTTTGCGCGCCTGCATAGAGAATGCCGAATTTTGTAACATCCAGCGGCTCGGAAAGGATGCAGCTTGAAATATCAGAAACCAGCGGAACAGAGCCGGTGTCAGGGATTTTATTCCATCTTGTTCCGACAATGGTATTGTTCAGCGTTATGTGATAATAAGCGTCATCCGGCTTTGCGGACGGCGCTTCGGGGATATAAGAATAAGACTTATCCCTGGAACTTGCCCTTACTTCCACGGCGGCGTACTTTGCGGCTTCTTTTGCGGCTTTGTCCGACCAAATTCCGGTATCGACAAAAGCGGCTGTTTTTCCCTTTCCCGGAACATCCCCGGCGGCAATATTAATTGGCACCATGGAAAACTGTAACGAAGCTCCTCCCTGTAAAAAGAGCACTTTGTAATTTGCGGGGATACCCATAAGCTCGCGCAAAAGAGACTCAGTTTTTTCAAAAATGGGCTTAAAATCCTTTGAACGGTGGCTCATCTCCATTACCGACTGGCCTGTGCCGTTTGCGTCCTGCATCTGTGCGGCAGCTTTTTCAAGAACCGGCAGGGGCAGCGCCGATGGCCCGGGCGAAAAGTTATACACTCTCATTCATTTTCTCCGTATTGATGTAATCTGTGTTCAATGATACAAAATTATCCCGCTTTTGCCAAGAACCCATGACCAAGAGGAAAAAGCAGGGAGCAAAACTGCCCCCTGCTTTATTATGGATGCCTATTTTCTACGCAGTTTCAATGATAAAGTCGCTTACAATAACCCGCAGTATTTTCAGAAAAGTATTACCGGAACCGGTATATTGCGTGCGGATTTCTATACGGTTGTGCTGATGCTCGGTACTCGGCGCTATGCCGATTATCTTGGACGATCCGTTTTCCGCTATACGTTTTACCTTTACCGCTTTAGAAGGGTCATCTACCGGCACAAAATATATGCCGACATTGGGGTCTTCACCCGCCAGCTTGATTTTATTGCCGGTGATAATGAACATATTGTTAGGTACAAACAGGGTGTTTACCGATTTTTCGTCCGTGTCGGTAAACTCATCAATAAAAGCATTAGCGTCCGCCATTCCGATGATGTCAACGGTAATGTACTGAATAAGGTTACGCAGCGCGGAGCGGATGCGGAAATTGAAGCTGATGGGGTGCTTTTCACGGTTGTAGGGTTCGTTCTTCGACTTAAAAGTACCGCCGATATTAGGGTGTATTGAGAAATAACCCAGGTTCACCGCAAAGCCATCCAACAACTGATACGCCATCTCTTCGAAAAACAGTTTGACGTTCTCGACCACATAGTCATAACTGCCCATAAAACCGCCCCGGTCTTTCATTGACGCGCAAATCTTGTCAATGGTCAAAGACGCTTCATTGTTGGCCTTGGCAAAATACCTGCCTCCCGCTGAAGGGAGGTAGTTTTGGTACAGCTTCGCTTTTATACGATGTAACTCCCCGCTGACGTTTTTAATAATATTACTGCTCATAGTAATCTCTCCTTGGGCGCCGCCGCCTTTGGCGGAACTAAATTAAGACATGAAACAACGTTTCATGCGGATTAAAATCCGATGGACTAAAGTCCGGCTGGGTGATCGATCTCCCATAAATAAAATACAAAATATTAATCAAAAAGCAAGAAAAACGGCATTTTTTGTTAAATTGTAATATCGAAAGTAAATTGGTTACGAATAAGAGTCAATTTACTTACGAATGAAAGTTTTGCTTTCATTTCGGTTTCAGTCTTAATCTAAACTCTGATTAAGGCTTAATCTGAACCCTGATTAAGGCTGTATCTAAACTCAGATTAAGGCTCAATCTAAACCCTGATTAAGGTTGAAACTAAACTTAGATTTTTGGTACTCCCATTGTGAGCGGATGGCTTGCGTGGTTTGGTAGATTATTTGTATGAGGATAAGGCTTGGTTCTTAATGAGAGATTCGTATATGTGGAGTTATGTGCAATACGCCAGAAAATGATTGACAAATATATGGAAATATGATATAATAAAATGTAGAGGATTAAATGCGAAAAAATATCTGTATTTTATTATTTTTTTTTATTAACATATCCATTTCAGCAAATGATGGAAGGGTAGTCAATGGTCCTTCTATCCATTTACTTGATGATGAAAATACCAATGTAAGAATGCAAAGTGAAGTAATCAATATCACCATACACGAAGAATATTATGAAGTAAGGGTTGAATTTGATTTTTACAATGAAGGTCCGGATGAAACTGTATTAATCGGTTTTCCGGTGATATCATGGAGTTTTGCTGATATTGAATATTTTTATAGACATGATAATATTTTTGGTTTTAAATCATATATTAACGGCGAATTGATATCAGAATATATCATTAAAGAGGAAGAAGATAATGATTACAGGATGATAACATGGACAAAATGGTATATGAGGGAAGTATTATTCCCGGAGAAAACTCATACGTATTCAACCGTTACATATTGTGTTAGAAATCAGTTTAATTATTTTATTGGCGACACATCAGTGGGATATTTTTTAGGAACCGGCAGGAGCTGGAAGGATAAAATAGGTAAAATAACGATACATATTACGCATAATGATGATGTATTTATTTGGGAAATAAGAGGTATGGAAACATTTGATTTTACCTGGGAAGCAAATGGAAAATATACCTTTGAAATTGAAAATATAAAACCAGAAATAAATGATAGTATATCCATAGGTATTGTACGGCCTGATAATTTTTTGAATGATTATTTTCCTCATAAATATCACCCAGGATATAATAACAAAAAAGAATTACTATACAAAGATGAAAATGATATTCAATATTATACCATTAATCAAATTAGATCATTATTAAACTTATATTTTAATGATCAAGAATATGAGTTTGATGAGGTTGATATAAAAAATGTAAATTACTTATTAAGATTGAGAAATAAGATACCCAATAATACAAAAAAAATATCAATATCAATATCAATTTGGATTATATTAATTATTTTTGTAGGATGTATTTTAACGGTATGTTTATTATTTTATGCAATAAAAAAAATAAAGTATATATATAAAAAATAGTATAATTATGGCGTACTGCACATAACAGGACGGTAACTGTACGCCGCTGAAGCGGCTAGGCTACGAAAAACCGCAGTCGGCGCAAGCGCCTTTGTGCGGTTTTTTCTCCGCCACATTTTGGGGCGGGGTCATTGCTGCGCAATGCCCTATTGACGAAAGAAGCGAGGGCCGTGACCATGCTTGCATGGGCATGGCCGAGCGAGTGAGGAAACGAAGGGTGTTTACACCCTTCATAACCTGCCCAAAACGTCAGTTACAGCCGGAACGTTAGGCGACGTTGGACTTGGTATGCCCAAGACATCGGTAACGGTTATGTATCGAGACATCGGTAACACTTAAGAGGTAAATATAAGCCAGATCATGAGATAGGAGGATCTGGCAATGCCGTTTAAGGGGGCCGA
>JAIRRJ010000054.1 GCA_031256035.1 Treponema sp.
TCAGAAAAAAGCTTTGTTAAGTAGTTTGTATAGTTGACACGATTGTATTCGTACTTACAGTATAATTGGGGATTTACGGCAATCGGCAATCGGCAATCGGCAATCGGCAATCGGCAATCAATGGGGAAGTGGGTTTTTTGTTCAGAAGCGATTGTTTTCATTGTTATTGTATTTTATCACGCTGTGAGGGGAGTTGGCAAGGGGGAAATCTGCATTCTGTCACCATATTGTTTTCAAGGTAATTTTATGCTGCGTCCAAAGGCTGAAGATGTTCCTAAAACCGCATTTTACTGCGCTCCGCAAAACCTGTCAGATTATGAAACTCTACGCTTGAGCCGTCATCAAGCTGCACTTTACCGGAAAAAAAACCGCAGACCTGACGGCGCGTTGTATTGTGAAAAACCAGCCTGCGCCGCTCGATCCTTTCCTGATGGGGAGTGAATGTCATTTCAAGACGGTTGTCGTTGCTGGTAAAGCGCCAGGGGGCAAGCCAGTTGGCAAGCGGGATATGAAATGTTACCTGATCCAGTTTGTGCAGTTTCCCATCCAGAAAAAAACCGTTTTCAGTTCCTTCAGACGAATCAGCCCCGCTGTAACCGACAGTGAAACTTACCTGCCTGTCTCCGGCAATACCGCAGGCCGCAGCCCAATAGCGGACATCCGCCTTTGGCCGGGCGCCACGGTTCCAGTCAAAAATACCCCACCCGTTTCCCCGCGTAAAAAAAATCTCAGAGCTTCCGAACTGAATTACTCCTTCCACATGATACCAAGGAGAACAGCGCGAATACCGGAACACATTTTTTTCATTTCTCCATGGCTGATTAGTAACAAGAGATTCCGCAGGGGAAGGTTCAAACAGGACAATTTCTCCCCGCAGGCTGCGGTGGCGTCCGAACTTGGGAATATCAGCTTTGATGATTCTAACGCCTCCTTCCATGCAGATAAAATCAATTTTTGTTTTTTTGCGGCGCCAGCGGATTGAACCTGTCGAACTGCCTGTGGGCAGTTCAAACGCGCCCATTGGAAGTAATGTTTTATAATTCTGAGTCGAACGTTTTTTATCCCGAAGCGAAATTACAGAGATACTTGCAAATCCAAGTAAGCTGTCATCCCTGATTTCAAAAGTTACAAGATGAGTGGGAGAATGAACAATATAACGGTCTGATTCCGTTATTCTCCGCCTGGGTGCCGAAACCAAAACCGGATCGTAAAAAAAACCGGGCTGTCTTGACCAGCCAAAATTCTGCGGCTGCCCGCTGTCGCCAACCACTGACACAGGCTTGTATATTTCATTTTGCGCCATTAGAGAATGACCTGTTTACATAAAACTGCCCGCATGTTATTACCATAACATGGATTATTCCGGGGCAAAAGTCCTTATAATGGGCATCGGGCTGCACGGCGGAGGTCTTGAATCAGCGCGTTTTTTCCTGAGGCGCGGGGCATCAGTAACCGTTACTGATCTAAGAGATGAAAAAACACTGTCGCCTTCCATTGAACAACTTGAAGCCGAATGTCGCGCGATTGCTTGCGAAAAAGTACGTTATGTTCTGGGTAAGCACGAAACAGAATATTTCCAAAAAGCCGACATTGTGATAAAAAATCCGGGCGTAATGCCGGATTCAACATTTCTTCAGGCGGCAAAACGCATTGAGACTGACATTTCAGTTTTTCTTTCAGAATCAAAGGCAAGGCTTTTTGCGGTTACAGGTTCCAAGGGAAAGTCATGCGCAGCCTCCGCTCTGCACTGGATTTTGAAAAGTACAGGCCGCCGCTCTTTTTTGGGCGGCAATATTACAGTCTCCCCTTTGAGTTTCCTTGACGGACTGACTGAAAACGACGATGTGGTTCTGGAACTTTCAAGCTGGCAGTTGGGCGACTTAAAAGGCCGCACTGTAAACGGCGCCCCGCTGTTAAAGCCAAAAGCCGCAGTGTTAACTGCCATTATGCCGGATCATCTTGATCGTTATGCGTCAATGGAAGAGTATATCGATGACAAAAGAAATATTTACCGGGGGCAGGATAAAACTTGCGTTACTGTAGCGGGAGACGACAGTTGGGGCGCAAGTTTCCGCGCAGAGACTAAAGGCCGCCCACTTGTTTATTCACGCTCTCAGCCTGCAAGTACAAGCGGCGGGTGGCTTAATGGTTCCGGTTTTGCGCGGCTGTACGGCTGGCCGGGCGTAGCGGAAGACGCGGCGGAACTTGTGCCGTCGCAGCTTCTTACGCCGGGAGAGCATCAGAAAATGAATTTGCTTGCGGCAGCCCTTGCGCCTTACAGCCTTGGCACAGAAGCGGAAAAAATACGGGAAGCATTGGCTGTTTTTCCCGGCGTTGAACACAGGCTGGAACTGTTTCACAAGGCTAACGGCATTCATTTTTACAACGACAGCGCGGCAACAATCCCCGAAGCTGCCGCCGCCTGCATTGAAGCCTTGATCCCACTGGGGCATCTCACTCTTGTTACAGGCGGCACAGACAAAAAACTTGATTTCTCCGTATTGGCAAAGGCGGCGGTCAAAGCGCAGAAGGTTGTCCTGCTTGCAGGTTCTGGCAGCGAAAAGCTCATGCCTCTGTTAGCCGAAACAGGCGTTAAATACCACGGTCCTTTTGACAATTTGGACAAGGCGGTGCAATGCGCCCTGGAAAATACGGCGAGCGGCTACATTGTCGCGCTTTCCCCGGGCTGTTCCAGTTTTCAGATGTTTACCAATGAATTTGACAGAGGGCGCAAATGGAAGGAAGCCTGCCAGCGTTTATCTTAAAGGAGTGCATAATTGGATTTAGAGTTACTGCAAAAAAGGGCTGGCGTTATAAGGCAGGTTCGCTCTTTCTTTGACAAAAAAAAATATCTGGAATTGGACACTCCCCTGCTCTCTCCTGATTTAATCCCCGAATCCTGCCTTGAAGTTTTTGAAACGCTGCGCCTTTACCCGCAAAATACAAAAAAAAGCCGCCCTCTCTATCTTATTCCTTCGCCTGAAATATGGATGAAAAAAATAATTGCACAGCATCGCGTAAGCGTATACCAGATATGCAAATGTTTCCGTAACGGAGAATCATCGGGCTTTTTACACAGCCCCGAATTTACCATGCTTGAATATTACACTATGGACGCCAGTTACATTGATGTTCTTTCATTGACGGAAGAGCTGTTCTCTTGCCTAGCAATGGAAGCTGGTATTCCTGCTCTCAGCCCCCCGTTTGAACGAATAACCGTAGCGCAGGCATTTGAACGTTTTGCGGGCATTGATCTTTTTGAAACCGTGGCAAACGGCGGCATGGAAGAAGCCGCCCGCAGGCTTGGGCTTGATCCGCCGCCGGGCATGGGAACGGGCGGCTATTACGATTTGATTTTCATTCACACGGTGGAACCGCACCTGAAAAAAGACAAACCTGTCGCTCTTCTTGACTATCCCGCCTTTGTACCCTGTCTTGCGAAACATTCGCAGGACGGTAAAACCGTTGAACGCTGGGAGTTGTACTACAACGGCATAGAACTAGCAAATTGTTTTACCGAAGAAAGAGACGGCAAAAAAGTAAAAGAATTCTTTATAAACGAGACTGCCACAAAAGCAGACTCTCTTGTCAGCCATGCGGTGGATCATGATTACTGGAAAATATTCAGCCTTAATTTTCCCCGCTGTTCGGGAGTTGCGCTGGGGCTTGACAGGCTCATCATAGCTCTTACAGGAAGATCAAACATTGACGCGGTTCTGCCGTTTCCTTTGACAGAACACTAGTCGTCTTTTTTCATCACTTCTGATTCCCCTGAACGTTCAAAAGCCACCCGAAAAGATGGCAGATGGGGAATACCGGTTTCCACTGTCGCTTCTCCGAAGAAACTGTAACGAACTCTGCGCATGGTTATAATGTCGTCCAGAAGCCGGCGGTTCATATTGATAAAATTCATCGTGAAGCGAAATTCAGTTTCAAATGAATCCATAGCGGGAATCTGCAAAAGGCCCTTCTCAGTCCCCGATGCCCAGAAAATGCCGTTACCGTACAATTCATAGCTGAAAGATGATATGTTAACCGCAAACGTATTGGGATTGTCTATTCTGACAACTGCCTTGAATTGGGTATTAATGAGATCGGCCTGTATGATGACGATTGAGACAACATCAAAGAAGACTCTTTCTATTTTAACATCTTCCGTTATTTCTGCCGGCTCTGTTTCCGGTGTTTCCTCCGGTTCCATTGACGGCGGTTTTGATTTACAGGCGGCAAAAAGTGAAACTATCATCATGAAAAACAAAAAGTTGCGCATAAACATATTGATCTATTCGAATGAAACCGCGCCGTAAAAAACAGTATTATTTTCAACGCCGACAGCGCTGACCATGTTCTCAGTGGAAAAATGGGAGTACATTCCGTCCAGCAAACCGCTTTCAAAAAGGCTTGCCACAAGAGCGCCGCCGCAGGCGTTGATCCTTCCGTCAAGAATCGCGCAGGCAAGAGCGGAGGGGTCTTTTTCGGAAAAAAGACGCAGGCACTCCCGCGCCAAATATTTCGCGCGGACTTCGTCATTGTCGCTGGAAAGGTTACACGACACCACAAACAACGTCTCATTCAGGACGGGAGTAATAACGGTTTTCAGAGCCTGCGCAAGATCGCTGATGTACTCCGCCCTCGGCTGCCCCATGAGTATCGGAACAATTGACGCGCCGGGAAAACAGTATTTTACAAACGGAAGGATGATTTCGATTGAATGTTCCCCAAGGTGGGGAATGTCGTTGATTTCAAAATAATTGCCGTAGAATTCAAGCTCCTCTGTTATTTCTTCGTCTACGGGGATATTTCCCAGAGGAGTATGAAAAGAGTGCGAATTTGACAGGAAAAGCCCCTTTTCCCGCTTGTCGTGGATTGGACCCATGATTATTACGCGGCTGACATCGCCGTTTCTGCCGGCAGCGGCTGAAAAAGCGTCTGATACCAAAGCGCCGGAGAAGCCCCAGGCGCCGTGCGGGGCAATTATCGCCCTGGCATACCCGCCCTTGTTCCTTTCAAGACCAAAAGCCCTGATATACTCCAGCGTTTCAGGTTTTTCATCGGGGTAAAACATTCCGGCCACAACAGGGCATCTAATCCGCTCCCTTTGGGCAAGTACCGCTTCCATAGATCAAATCTAGTGTCTGAAATCGCAGGATGCAAGGGAAAAACAGTAAAAATCGGAGTTTCTTATCAAATTTAAATTGCCGGAAGAGCCTGTCCTGACATTAATCATTCCCTGCACGATTCAAGGACGCGAAGGCGTTTATCATCAACCTTTACATGCAGATTTTTTTCCTGTGTGGGTATAACGAGACCCTTGGGGCCGTTTTTGGCACGGCGCAGGTATTTCACCTGAGTGTAAAACAAATCGCCTTTGCCGTTGTTCCTGCCCTTTGAATAAAAAATCGCAAGGGTTGCCGCGTCAAGGAGAATTTCCAAAGGGACAGTCTTTCCCGAACGCTGTTTGATAAATACATACGAGCCGTGATAATCCCTTGCGTGAAGCCACAGATCGTTTCCCTTTACATGGCGGCGCAGCAATTCGTCGTTTTCGGATGCGTCCCTGCCAACAATGATGAGCCAATCTCCGCGCCTGAAAGAAAGGCCGGGGCGGGCTTTTTCTTTTTTTGTCCTGGCGGCTGGGGCGCTGGTTTTCAGGAGTTTTGCAAGAACAAGGGGATTGGTTTCCGCAAGGAGGCGTTCCAGTTTGCCGTTAAGTTCTTTTAGTTCCCGTTCGCCGTCAACGATTTCCTGCCGAAGCTCCGCAAGCCCGGTTTTTGCTTTCCGGTACTGTTCATAATATTTTTCAGCCTGAGCCGCAGCGCCGGCGCGTGGATCAAGTTCAATCCGAATCGCCTCTCCTGCATCTTCAGTTTCAAGCCATTTGTCGCCCGGTTTAATCGCGCCGATATTGGAAAGGATCAAATCGCCGTATGTTTTAAGCCGCCCGGCATCCGTAAAAGACGCTTCCTTTTCCCTCAACCTTGCAAGCGCGGCGCTGATCCTCCCCATGCTGCCTTCGCAGCTGCGCCTCGCCTGTTCGCGTAACGCATCAAGCGAAAGCGGCCCTCCCTGCACGGCGTAAAACTGATCTATTTTTCTGTTGAAAGAACCTTCGCCGGGCAGTTCGCGCACTTCGTATGTACCGGTTTTTTTTGAAGAGTTTTTTTCGCTTTCTTCTTCCGGCGAATAACGCCCGCCCGTTATTTCGCCGCGCTTTGGCAAGCGGCGCATTGCGTCTAACACGCAGCCTTCTTCGTCTGTTACGACAAAATTCGCTGCGTTTGACCATAATCTTAAATACAGCCTGAAAACCGTCTGCGCGCTATTCACCAAAAGCCGCACAATGCGGTTGTCCCCAAGCTGCCGCGCTTCGATAATCCGTCCGTTTACTATTCTTGAATTGAGAAATTGCGCAAAGCGCAGAGGTTTTTCGCTTTTCGGAGCCGCGGCGAGCGTTTCATGAATACGGCACGCGCCGGGGCTTAATGAAACCAGAAGCTGCCTCGTCTGTCCCTTTTTATGTGTCCGCAGAATCACCACATCGAAAGCGCTCTGCACGGCGCTTTGTATCTGCGCGCCCTCAAGATCAAGCTCGGTAAGGATGAGATTTATTTCTTTCCAGTTAAGGGACATGAAAATGAGTATAGCATACATTTCTGAATCAACAGGTGAATGATTTCCCAGCCCCCTCTGCCACGCCCCCAAGAGACAGACTTATCAACTTACAGGGCATGTTCACCGTAGGAGTGAGGTCGTACGCAGCCGCCCATAGGCATTTTCCGGCTTTTGCAGGCAAGTTATCTACAGAAGGGATTTTCCTCACTTTAACATTTTCGCAAAACCCCAAAAAGTCATCAACTTCGCTCGAAAGGAATGTGGTATATTGGACTTAAGAGGTGTGCTATGGGTTTTATGAAATTTGACTTAGGCAAGTTGCAGCAGGGCAAGGTTGTGGAAGTTACCTTGTCAGGAAGCGTTACTAATGTCCTGCTGCTTGATCGTTCGAATATGTACAATTATGAACGCTGCCGAGACTATGATTATCATGGAGGGATTGCAAAAAAATCCCCGGTAAGGTTTGAAATACCAAGGCAAGATAACTGGTTTATAGTGGTTGATAGGGAGGGGATAGGGACAGATGAAAAATCAACCGCTTCTGTGAAGGTATTGTGAGTCAAGTTAACATTTTAGACAGGTGTTAATCCTCATTACAATTAATATGATATAATTCCCACAACAAAAGGAGGCTGTTTTATGACATATAAAAATCCGGTGATCAGAGGGTATCACCCTGATCCCAGCATTTGCAGGGCGAACGGCAAATATTTCCTCGTAACGAGTTCTTTTCAGTTTTTCCCCGGCGTTACGTTGTTTGAAAGCGATGACCTCGTGAACTGGCGGCAAATCGGGTACTGCCTCACGCGGGAGTCCCAGCTTCCCCTGGATAATACAGGAAGTTCGGGCGGAATTTATGCGCCAACAATCCGCTTTAACGGCGGCAGGTTTTACATGGTAACGACCAATGTGGGGCATGAACGCGGCGGAAATTTTTATGTATGGACCGATGATATTTACGGCGAATGGTCCGAGCCTGTTTTTGTGGAGCAGGGTGGCATCGATCCGTCTCTGTACTTTGAAAACGGCAGGGCGTATTTTATGAGTAATGGGACAGACACGGACGGCAGGAATGTTATTCTACAGTGTGAAATTGATATTGTAACCGGAAAAAAACTTTCTGAAAGCAAACCGCTTTGGCACGGTACTGGCGGACGTTATCTGGAAGCTCCGCATATGTACAAGATCGGTAAATATTATTATTTGATGGCGGCGGAAGGTGGCACTGAATACGGCCACATGATAACGTACGCAAGAAGCGATAACCTATGGGGACCGTTTGTTCCGTATGCGGGTAACCCGGTCATAACGAACCGCAATCTTGGAGGTTACGAGCTGCAGGGAATTGGCCACGGCGACTTGCTGCAGGATGAAAAAGGCAATTGGTGGATATACGCCCTCGGTTTCCGCCAGATTCACAAATGGATGACTTATCATCATTTGGGAAGGGAAACGTGCCTTATACCCGTTACATTTAACGAAGACGCTTGGTTTACCGCAGGGGATGGGACAGCGCTCCTTACCGTGGAGACTAACAGGATTGCGCAGACTGTCGTCCAGCAATTTCAAAACGAGTTTACCTTCGCCAATACCCGCTGGAACAGGGAATGGCAGTTCATGCGTTCGCACAGAAAAGAAAATTATTTTTTTGGTGAAGACTGCCTGAAAATAAAGAGTTCCGGTGATACGCTGGATGTACCGGCGGGGAATCCTGCGTTTATCGGCCTTCATCAGAAAGAGTTCAATATGGATCTGTCGGTGAAGGTAAAAACGCTTGACGGAGAAGCGGGCGTTACAGTTTACATGGACGAAAATCATCATTATGATCTTGCCTTAATTAAAAGTAATGATGCATACAAAGTGATTTTGAGGCTGAACATAGGGGATATAAAACACGAAAGAGCCTCTGTTTCAGTTGCACATAACGAAGCGCGTCTCTTGATACGTTCAGACGCAATTAACTACAGTTTTGGCTGTGCAATAGACGGAAAAGAAACAATTTTAGGCACAGCGCAGACAAAATACCTTTCATCGGAAGTGGCGGGCGGATTTACAGGCGTCATCTTGGGTCTATACAGTCAGGGCGGAGGGATGTTGCTGTTCAATGAGTTTACGGATTTTATGTGCAAATATCTTGTCTAAATCTCTCCGGCTTTTTTGATAATTAAATCCGCTATTTCCTGCGGAGACATATTGTCAGTTTCGATAACCACATCCACAAAGCCGTAATCATCTGTGTCAATGCCGTAAATACGAAGATACCTGCCATGATCCTGCCTGTCCCGTTCTGCGGTAAAGGCGGCGACTTCGTCAAGGTTCCCGCCTTCCCTCTTTACAATCCGCTCCGCCCTGGTCGCGGGAGATGCGTTAAGATACACTTTCAAATCAGCCTCTTCCAGCATCCAGATCGCAAGCCTTGAGCCAAGCACGCAGCCGCCGCCTTCGCGGGCAAGCATCACTTGTCCTGTGTCCACTTCACGATCCCATGAATCGTCATTGGCGGCAAGGCTTAAGACCGTCTTCAAATCAAGTCCGCGATCCTGCGCCAGAGTACGGAATGTAAAATTGACGAAACGAAGCTTCAAGTTATCCGCAACCATTTTGCTGATTGTTGTGTTTCCGCAGCCGCTTCTTCCTGAAATTGCAATTTTGATTTCTCTTTTCATTCCCCCTCCCAAATAAGACAGAACACCAGTTATTCGACATTTCTTAACTGTTCCCTGATATTTTCAAGAGCCTCCTTCATCTGCACCACTTCTCCGCTCATTTCAATTATAGCGCTTTTTGAACCGATTGTGTTAATTTCGCGGTTAATCTCCTGACACAGAAAATCAAGTTTTTTCCCCGGCCTTGGATTCCTGCCTGTTTCCGCCCTGAACTCTTCAAGGTGCGAAGAGAGCCGCGAAATCTCCTCAGAAACGGTGTGTTTCACCAGCAAGGCGGCAGTTTCCGCAAGTATCCGGTTTTCATCAACTTGATCCCCCAAAAGTTCGGCAAAGCGCGTCTTTATATTTTCTTTGATGGCCTTTTCGACCGCCGGGGCAAAAGCCGCGACAGTTTTTACGGAAGACTCTATTTTTTCAAGGTTGGCAAAAATATCATTCGCCGTGTGCTTCCCTTCCCTTTCGCGTTCAAGAGTGAAGGCCTGAACGGCTTCATTAAGGAGCGGTTCGATTTCCTGCCAGTAGCGTTCATCATCACGGTTCTTTTCAACGTTAAGAACGCCCTCCATTTCGAGTAACACACTAAGGCTTGGTTTTTCACTGAGTCCAAGCTCTCTTGCAAGATTATCAATCGCGCTAGAGTAGGCTTTTGCAGCATTTGTATTTACGCTGATGTTCACGGGCGCGTTATGCTCCCGTATACGGACAAACACTTCCACCTTTCCCCTGCCGCAGCAAGAACATATTTTATCGCGGATTTTTGTTTCCAGTGCGGACAGCCAGGGCGGAATGTTTACAAAAATATCAAGGAAACGGCTGTTATAACCCTTTATTTCAACAGAGAGCGATAAATCCTGCCCCGCTTTTTCACGGTAAGAGTAACCTGTCATGCTAATCATGATTTTCTCCATCAGATGATACGGACTTATAATGATCGAAAAGTTTTTTGCCAAGCGGCCAGTTGTTTCCTGCGCCGACAGTGATAAAAAGATCACCGGGTTTAAGGATTTTACATAACGGCTCAAAGGCATCTTCCGGCTCGTCAGTGTAAATGAGTGTTTCAGCGCCGCTGCTGGCTGCGCTGCGGTTAGCTGCAATTCGCTCAGAAAGGGTTTTGCCGGTAACGCCGCCTGAATACTTTTCCCTTGCGGAAGCGTAAATCTTATGAAGGAAAAGAATATCGGCGTCGTTGAAGGCATGGGCAAATTCTTCCAGGAGGGCTGATGTACGGGTATACGTGTGCGGCATAAAGCTGACAATCAGCCGCCGGGAAGGATAAAAACTTTTTATGCCTGCAAGAGATGTCTTTATAGCGGATGGATGATGACCGTAGTCATCCATAAAAATGACCCCGCCGGCTTCGCCCAAAATTTCACTGCGGCGTTTTGAACCTTCAAAATCTACAAGAGCGCTCTTTAGTACAGCCGGATCGTATATACCGTATTCTTTTTTCGCCAATATAACCGTAAGCGCAAGAGCGGCGGCGGCATTGAGCGCCTGATGACGGCCAGGAATCCGTATTTTGAAAGCGCCGGGAATTCCCGCCAAAGTAAAAGCAGATTCTTTATTTTCTACATTAAAAGAAGTTATTATATAATCGCCGGACGCTGTAAAGCCATAGGGAACTAATATCACTTTTGATTTTTCCTTTTCGATAATAGCGGCAACCTCGTTTGCGCCGGGATCATCGGCGCAGTAAATCAACTCTCCTCCATCGGGGAGCAGGCGGCAATAGTCAACAAATGCATCCCGTATCGATTCATAGTCGGGGAAGCAATCCTGATGATCGCTTTCCACTGCCGTAAGGATTATCCGCTTTGGATGAAAAGACAGGAAATGCCGCCGGTATTCGCAGGTTTCCGCGATGAAGTATTTATTGCCCAGATTGAGGGTTGATTTTTCGCCGAAATTCATGACTGCGCTGCCGGCAAGGATCTGGGCGGGAATACCCGCGGCGCGCATGAGCACGCCTGCCATTGCGGTTGTGGTGGTTTTGCCGTGAACGCCGCAAATGCCCGTAGAGTCAAAACCCGCCGACCAGCAGCCCAGAGCATCGGGGTATTTCATAACGGGTATGCTTCTGCGTGCGGCTTCCGCAAGTTCAGGATTTGTTTCGGCGCTGTACGCGGCGGAATGTATAACAACGGAAACACCATCCTTGATATGCGCCGCGTCAAAGTTTTCATGGTAAGGAATTTTTAAGGTTTGCAGAATGGCGTCCGTATAAAAAACCTCAGGAGTGTCGCTGCCAGAGACGCTCACCCCCGCCTGATGCATCAATTCAGCCAGAGCGCAGACGCCTGTCCCTTTGATGCCGACAAAGTAAACCGAAGCGCCGGGGCGGAACATTTCCACAGTACCCATAATTTATTTTACCGCAAAGGCGCGCTTTTTCAAGAGATTTATTCGACAAGAGGAGCGATATTGTATTCCAGCCGCCGCCCGCTCGAAGGATCGGTAAAAAAAAGCGCCCTTGCCCGGAGTGCGAGAATGCGCCGGAGCGCGAGTGTATCTTGAAACGCAAGCGTGCCATCCTCCGCAGGGTAATTGTACAGAGGATCATTCAATATCGGAAAGCCAATCCAGCAAAGATGACAGCGTATCTGGTGGCGGAAACCGCGCCTTATTCTCACGGTAAAAACATTGCCGTTAATAGCTCCATTATTAGCCGCGTGAGCGGCGCTGCTAATCGAAGCCAAACGAAGTTTGGCAATATCTATTATTTCTGTTCTGTAATATGTTCCCCTGTCTTTGGCGACTTCCTTGTGTTTTTTACCGTCATTGATAACAGGACGAACCTGTTTTCTGCCGAGTGCGAAGGGACGGAAAAAACTTTCAATTATCAGGGGCTTTTCCGGCGAAGCTTCACCAAGCGCCAAAGCAGGAGGAGGCGGAAAACCTGAGCTTGTGAATACGGCTCGGCTGCTTACAGCACGGCTGCACACAGCCGAGTATTCCTTGATAAATTCTCCGCCGGCCTGCAAAACCTTAAAAAAATCATAACTTTTTTTGTTATTCGCAAAAAGCGCAAGACCGTGCGTTTCATAATCCAGGCGGTGAACAAGATCAAAAGCTTTTGGATTATGTGCGGCATACCATTCAAAAAGGGTATCGCCTTTTTTTTCACCCAGAGGGAGACAGTGCATACCCGGCGGTTTAAAAACAACGGCAAAATCGCCCGTTTCTTCCAGAATATAGGGGGCAGCGTTATCCATGACTACCTTCATTTAACTTACGGATAATTTTACGAAAGCGATCCGGCACCGGAGAGACAAAAAGACGTTCTTCGGTTTCACCGGGCAGGATAATCGCAAGACTCCTGGAATGCAGCATAAGCCTTGAATCAGGGAACTTTTTATCGGCATAGCCGTAAACTGCATCCCCAAGGACCGGATGTCCAAGGTGCCTCAAATGCACTCTAAGCTGATGAGTGCGTCCGGTTTTTGGGCGCAGCATTACCAGCGTATGGTTTTGCCATGTTTTTATTACCTTAAAAAAAGTGAGCGCGTTTTTTCCGTGAGTTGAAACAGAAAACTTTTTCCGATCGCCGCCGTCCCTTGCGATGAAGGTTTCTATCCGGCCTTTCTTTTCACATAAAACTCCCTGAACTATCGCCATGTAGGTTTTCCTGACTTTGCGCATTTTGAACTGCTCGGACAGAAATACCAAAGCCTCGTCATCATAGGCGGCAATGATGATCCCCGATGTTTCTTTGTCAAGGCGGTGGACAATACCGGGGCGAATACCGGCATCATTTTTTTTGTTATTTTTTTCCAGTTTTCTGAAACAGATTGCATTGGCTAATGTATTCTGCCTGTTTCCGGCTCCGGGATGCACCACCATACCCTGCTCTTTGTTGATAACAACGCATCGTGTATTTTCATAGACAATATCAAGGGGAATGTCCTGCGGAATATTTTCCGCAGGAGGAGCGTCATTCCATAAAAGCTCAATGATGTCTCCGCATTTTACAGGACGGGATAGTTTAACATCTTTTCCATTGACTTTGGCGGTTAAGCTTCTTGCCCTGATTTGAGAGCGCGTCAGCAGTTTCAAACATTCTGACACATAACGATCAATGCGGAGATTGGGCGGCGGTTGTTCTTCAACTGTGCAGGAAAAAAAGGGCATTATTCGGGATCGTCTGCGCTTTTGTCCGTCTCTTCCGGCTCCTGATACGGACTCCTGTTAATGATGATGGAGCCTGTTGGCCTGCTTTCAATGCGGCGGCGTTCTTTTTGTCTCTTTATTTTTACAATAATGAGATCCGTAAACGCAACCGCAGCCGACAGGCTTGCGGCAATAATCAACGTCCTTTCGAATTCTTCCGTGGTCATCTCAATTGCGCCTGCGGTTTTCAACGGCCAGGGCGCATAACGGCGTCCTTCCTCGGAGAAATTCATGCCGTTGGCGTTATTCCAGCGGTAGGTATCCATTGCGGTCATACTTAATAACATGGTAAAAGGAAACGAGCCGAATGCGATTATATCCCAACGGCGCATATCTTTCGCCCATTGAGGAAAATCTGTCGTGTCAAAAGTGCTGGACTTAAGCGTATCATCGTTCTGGGCTGCTGCAGGAACCAGCAAAAAAAGAAAAAGCACTACCGTAAAACAAATCCTTCTCATAAGTCTCCAAAAATCAAACTGCCTATTCGCAGCATTGTTGAACCTTCTTCAACAGCAATTTCAAAATCATTTGACATTCCCATTGAAAGGCACGCCCAGTTTTCCACGGGAGGAAAACGCCTTTCCAACTCCTTCTGCGCTTTCACAAGAAGCCTGAATGAAGACCGTATCAAACCAGCATCGCTGGTGTACGGCGCCATCGTCATCAAACCTTGCGGCATCAGACAGGAACCAAGAATCATTTCCGCCGCCCGGAAAAGAGCGTCCAAACCGGCGAAACCGCTCTTTGATTCTTCTCCCGTATGAAGCTCAAGCAAAACAGCTAACGGTTTTTCCCTGTTGGCTGCGGACTTGACAAGTTCGCCGGCAAGGGCTTCCCTGTCCACGGACTGGATGCAGTCAAAAAAAAGCGCCGCAGGTTTTGCCTTGTTCCGCTGCAGGCTGCCAATCAGGTGAAGAGCAGCGCCGGAATGCTTCTCTTTGAAGACTGATAATTTTTCAATCCCTTCCTTTACTCTGCTTTCACCGAAACAACGGATGCCGGCGTTGAAGGCTTCCTCTATTACAGAAACCGGCTGGAACTTCGATACCCCCATGAGGGTAATTTCTTCCCGTCTTCTGCCGCTTGTATCGCATACTTTTTGTATCCTCTCTTCTATCCTTGCAATATTTTCGGCAATAGACACCTTACTTGTATGTTCGCATGTTTTCAATGGACTTTGCAAGGGATAAAAAAACCTCAATGGGAAGTTTTTCCGCCCTCTCTCTGCCATCCAGGGCGTTCTCCTTCAGAATGTGAGCGCATAATTCTTCTGTCTTTTTTCCGAAGCGGGAGGCAATGAAGACTTGCAAATTATTTTTAATTGTTTTGCGCCTTGAGGCGAAAAGAGAGCGCACAAGAGGATAAAAAACAGACGGATATGCGCCCACATTCCGGTTTTCAAGGAGAACCCCCATCGAATCCACATTTGGCTGCGGAAAAAAAGACGAGGGGCGGATTACCATTAACGGCGTTACCTTGTATGCAGAAGCACACAATACTGAAAAAGAGGAATAATCCGGCGTACCAGCGGACGCGCCCATGCGAAGGGCAACCTCCTTTTGGACGGTCACCACCATGCGGGAAAAAAGGCGGCCTTTTTCGATTAAATCAGCAAGAAGCGCAGCCGCCACATTGTAAGGAAGATTTCCCAAAAACAGGGGCGCTGGCTTTTCGCCGCTCCATGTTTTCATCACATCGCCTTCAACAAGGGTGAAATTCCTGTCTGCAAACAGGCGTTTGATAATGCGGATAAAACCCGGATCGATTTCAAACGCCCGGACAGTCAAACCTTTTTCAAGGAGCATGGCTGTCATTGCGCCAAGACCCGGCCCGATTTCCCACACTTCATCCCCGCGCTCCGCTCCAAGCGCATCAACAAGCGCTTTTCTTACCTGTGGATTTATCAAAAAATTCTGACCGTATTTTTTTCTCATTCCAAGGCCTTCTTCGTCAAGAAAAGCCCGCAGGGCGGCGGCGGAATTATAATTGAGCATCAGCTAAAAAGTTGTTGTTTCAAAATCGCCGCCCTCTGCCTGTGTTGCAGCCGGATAATTAACAGCGAAATGACAAGGGAAAGCGCAATGATCGCGAAGGGCTTCCCGGAGATACCGGCAACCCTGCCAGCGATGGAAACGGTTTTTTCCATTAGCTGATACAGAACAGATAACGGTACGTTGAGAATAAATGAAAATGAGGCAAAATCCAATACAAGCCAAAGCATCGATCCAATCATAAAGATAGTGGTAAGCGGAACAAGCAGCAGGCCTGCGGCAATTCCCACCGGCGCGATAATTCCGAAGGTGAAAGCGGTAATTCCCGCCGTTGCCAGAAAGGCTCCGCAGGACGCAGTAAACGGCTGCAGAATAAAATCAGGCGCTTTTCCTGAAAGCAATGAATACAAGGGCATCCCGATTATTAAGATACCGGCGAGAGCCGCATAGGAAAGAATAAAGGAAATGGAATTTCCCGATGCGGGAGAGATTATTATCTGCAATAAAAAGGACAACGCTAAAATCGAGAGCGGTTCTTTCGGGAATGCCCCCAGCACCGCGAGGACTCCCAACAGGTACATCAAGGCGGCGCGGTTAAGGCTTGGCATGGGGCCGACAATAAAACAATAGAGGATGATTATTACCGCGCCTGCGATTGCCGAAAGCTTTAAGCCCAAAGGTTTTTTAAGAAGCAGGGCAATCAGGGAAGCCAGTACCGCAAGATGCATTCCCGACAGGGCAAGAATAAAAGAACAGCCCGCATTCCGGTAAAGGACTGAAAGATTAACATCAAGGTTATCACGTATCCCCACTAACAGGGCAAGAGCAAGACCGCCCCATTGGCTGCCGCTGAAACGTTCCGTTATATTCAGCCTGATACCTGTGCGCATACGTTCCAGCGCGGATGCCGGCTTTACAATGTGCAAAGATTCCGCGCTGTAAGTCCATCCGGTTCCGCTTGCACGTAACTTGCCCTCCGTGTAAACTGTCGTTCCCCGCCCGAATTCCTTAAGCCTTGCAGCGCTTTCTTCGGGAAAGAAAACAAGCAGCTCTCCTGTGGCTGTTGCCCGCAATCTGCCCGCACCCGCGCATTCTTTGAGGGATACCGCCGCCATTATTCTGCCGCCTGAGATAATTCTTGGATCTTCGAGTAACACACCGTTTATGGCGGTTATTTTTTTTTCGTCAATGCCGAAATATATATTCACACGCCCCGCTTGTGATGCGCAAAAACCTAAGGAAAGCCCTGCGGCAAAAACGGCGCTGTACAATGCGGTAAGCTGCATTCTGCGTATCGCGGGATCAAGGGAAGAGAGAACACGGAAAAAACAGAGGACTACAAGGGCGATAGATAATAAATACTTTGCGCCGGGGACATAGAAACCTGCTGCCGCTCCCAAAGCTGCGCATAAAACGTAAGTTAGTCTAAGGGGTTTTACCATTTAAGGCGATCTATTGCCTCCCTTGCCGCAGCCTTAATATTGTCGGAGTACGGTAAATTTTTGATACTGAGCAGAATATCATAAGCGGCCTTGTCGCCGATAAGACCAAGAGCGCGGACTGTCTCCAGCGTGATTTCCGGGTCATAACTGTATTTTCTCCCGGTTTCAGCATTGATAAAACCAAGCTGCAAAACAAGTATCAGAGCGGCGCCGGAGTTTCCCGCCGAGCCCAATAATGAAATCGATTCAATATAACGATCTTTGGAAACGTTGCCATTTTGATAATCGGCATGTACACGGTAATAATGCCTGACAGCCAGATCGTTTGCACGCGTCCACCTTAGCGGAATAAGGGCGGAGACGGCTGCATAACGCATGGAAGTAAGATGAATATTCTCTTCATCACCGCCGGAGAAAATGAGGCTCTGTTCCAGAGCAAGCTCCGCAATCTGTCCGCATTCAGCCGGATCAAATCGTTCGCTGTAAACCCCCGCCTTAAAAGCGGCGAATTTTTCTTCCGGTGAATTTTCCCTTATTATATCACACAGAAACTGCCTGTAGTTGCCTGGGATTAATTCCATTGCGCCTAACGCTTCAAAAGCAAGTACCTCGGGGAAACCTGCGCACATTACCCTGAACAAAACGGGATATGAGGAACTGTCGCCCAATTGCAGCAGGGCGGCAATACAGGCTGAGACAAGCACGTAATCAACATACATCCCTGAAAAAAAATATTCGTTCTGTTCAGTAAGGAAATTATTCAGATTGTTGATAATGCGGCGATTCCCCCTGCCCAGTTGTCCCAGAGAAAGGAGAATTTCCGCTCCGGTATCGGAAACCTGATAAATTGAAAACAATTTCCACAGGTCATTGACACTTTCCGTATAGCCCGTTGTCCTGAGACCGGTTACGGTAACAGCAGTAAGATTAATCATGTCGGGATCGTTATTCAACAGCTCGTAATTTCGCAGGGCAAACTGCAGGGCATAATCATATAACGGCCCGATAAATTCAGATGCATTCCTGTCCGCGGCGGCTGCATTCAGAACATTCACTTTTACCGGAAGATCAGCTGAGGAAAAATTCTGTTTATATGTTTGAAGGGCTTGAGATTCACAGAAGGCAAACTTGCAGAGGCAGAAAAAGAAAACAAAAACACCTGCCTTTTTACTCATTCACTGCCTCCTGGAACTTCCGCGTAGGATCGTCATTGTTAAATCCTGTCATTGATTTCGCTTCTTCTTCCAGCACACGGAACGGCAGCTCGTCATCATCATCTTCGGGAAGCATATGGAAAACCTCGCCAAGAACATGATTGCGCATCCGCTGCGGAAGCGGGTCGGCTTCCATGTGAACAAGAGACAGGCCGGTCTCCTCCCTGAAATCAACTGAACGGACAGTGCCAAGCATACAAATAGGTATCCTGTCCAGAGCGAACTGCACCTTCAGGCGCAATCCCGAAGAAGCCTGCCCTTTGACAGAAAAAGCGCAGCCTGTCTCGGAAATATCCTCAAGCATGCAATTAACCCCCGGCGCCCTTTCAAGCCTGCCCGGTCTCTCGTCAGAACCCGCAATGTACAGAAACGCTGTTTTTTTCAGTTTTATCCGCATGGATTTTCGCTTTTGGGTTCTGAAAAGCGAGTCGCAATGTTCTACCTTTAATGATGAAATCCCCTTGGAAAAAACCTCGTCCACGACATCTGTATCAAATACATAGCCAGCGTCATCTGCGCGCCAGAAGTAAATTGATATTTTAAGGCCGTGCCATTGGAGAGCGGTCGTAATTTTATTGTTTACCGGGCGGGAAACAGTAAGAGTATTTCCGGCATTTTTAATCACTTCCGACCTGTAAACCCCCGTACCGGGAACAAGAATCCGCACAGGCTGCCCTTCATCCATTTGACGGGAACTGTTAATACGGGCATGGCTTTCGGAAACTTCCATTTCTATCTTTTTGCAGTAATCGAAGAGTTTAGAAAGGAAATCCTGCGTCCACGGATCATCGTCCCCTCCTGACATTCTGATGGAACGGACAAGGGAGCGGATACAGGATTCTATCTGCTTTTGAGACTTGAAAATCATGACAGGGTCCTGGATATTACAGTTGATAGCCAACTGCCTGAGCTGTTCCATTTCCCTTAAAGAGAAACCGGCCTCTTTTCCCTTGGAAAAGAATTGAATCCAGTTTCCCGACTTTTCCTTTCTGGAATGGGAAAGGGCGAGGATCAAAATAACCGTTACTGCCAAAGCAAATAAAAAGGCAATCATTGGTTTAACCTTCTATTTCAAGTATAATACAAATAAATATGACCGTATATATTGAAACCATAATTCTGTACGCAGTTATCTTCCTGTCAGGACAGGTAAGCCCGGTAAATGGCGGAGAAGCGGCTGATTTTTCCGTTTCTCTGCATCTTGCAAGAATTTTAATGTACTGCATCCCGTCCCTCGCCTTAATCTGGTATCTGGTAATCAAGGCAAAACCGGTTAAATATTTGGGAATAGTCCCCGGCAAAGCAGACCTCCTTTCATTTGCGCTTTCGCTGCCCGGCCTTTTGCTCATAGGCTTTTTCATCAATTTTGCCTCGATTTATCTGACCGGCGAAACCGCCCAGCCGCTTTCTATCCCTTCCACAACCGCCGAATGGGTCATCCTCTGCGCCTCCTGCATTTTCGCCGCCTGCCTTGAAGAAAGTTTTTTCCGCTACTACATACTGTCAAGGCGAAAGGAACTGCGCCTTGGCGCAGGCGCCGCGCTGTTTTTTTCCGTAGCATTGTTCTCTGTATGCCACATTTATCAAGGCCCCTGGGGGTTCCTCAACGCAGTCCTTTCCGGCACATTTCTCGCCTTCCTGTTCCTGCGGTACAAAGCCCTTTACGGCATCGCCCTTGCCCACGGCGTATACAACATCGCGGCATACGCCGTAGAAGCATGGACCAGATGAGTTTGTTAAAAACATAGAAAATTATAAAGAACATACATTATATATGGCGCGAGGATGTATGGCGCTTTAGTGTTTTGGCAGAATTTTCGTCCAATCAGATTTACTC
This sequence comes from Treponema sp., assembly GCA_031256035.1. Lineage (GTDB taxonomy): Bacteria > Spirochaetota > Spirochaetia > Treponematales > Breznakiellaceae > WQXQ01. Next base: position 19,930 of record JAIRRJ010000054.1, read on the forward strand.
ACAATATATAGCGATATACCTGTCTATCGCTTCTATGATTGCATTTTCCAATGAGCTGTTCATTTTTCTTTTTGAAGTCAGGTAACTTGTTCCCAAAGAATGCCCCAATTTATTTGTTTCAATGAAAACATTTGGTATTTGCAAAGCCTCTAACGTATTATGCAAATTTTGCGAATTTGAAAATGGTACTGTTTCATCATCTGCGCTATGCACAATTAATGTTGGGAGAGTGTTCGCATTTATATAATTTATTGGGGAAATATCCCTTAAATTATTTGCTGTTCTCTCATTAAATCCAAATTCGTTTATATCATTTTCTGTTATGCTCTGGTTTGACAATGCTGAGAACAGAGATAATAATTTTTTTGTATTTAACCCTGTCAACCCTGCACCCCATTTACTTGATAGTGAAATAAATGCAGGATCAGTGAAATCAGATATTCCTGCAAGACTTACGCAAAACTTTATTGGGATGCTATGTGATTTTTGCAAATTCCTATAACTATAATTCAATGTCATTGCACCGCCAAGTGAATAACCGATTATGATAAGGTTTTGTATTTGAATGTTATTATCTTTAGCCGTTTTTTCCATAGCTGCAATTGCCCTATCAAGGTCATTCAAAAGTTCATTCATATTAATGTCTTTGTGAACATCGGGAATTCTATAGTTCATATTTCCGACTATGAATTTATCCCGATAATTATCAATGAGAGTCCAATACTGCATCCTTCCCCTTGGATCAAATCCATGAATAAAAACAATTGCGGTTGTGGCATTACTGGTATTAACTGGAATTGATACGTTAATATTTTGTATTTCTTCCTTGCCATACTTAATGGCATTATAATCCTGCCACAATGTTTTATTCGCATTTTGACCAGTGCTAGAGCACGATAAAACCAAGAAGCAAATTAAGATGACAGCTATTATGATTGAAACATTCTTTTTCATGATGTATCCCCTACTTCACGATAAGCAGCGCATTTTTTATGATGCTTAATGCGCTGGTAAAACTATCCAGTCTATAGGTGATATTCCCATGCGAGCCGTCAACCGATCCGTGGCCTATGGGGATTAGGTTAATCCTTTCCGGTACACCTGCGATGAATTTTGCGTGATATATTAATGAAGGTTGTCCATTAACCCCTGAATTGTCTTTAGTCCAAAAATCATTGTAGTTAAAACTGTGATTTACTTCCAAATAGACATTATATTCCTGCCCGTTTGATAATGAACCATTGTCTATTTGAATATCAACTGTTCCTTTTGGAGTAGCCGAACTCACAATGTCTATTTGTTCGGTACTGCTTTGCCTTTTATGATTCCATACAGGCAGCGCTTCGGGTCTCCCTTCTTTGGGAGCGCTTTTCCAGTTGTTTTTTACACTTTTACCTGTCGCGGTTATTGTCGAGATATAGTCCCCTTGATTGTTTTCAATCCATACCGCTAATTGGGGAGTTTTTTTAAATGAAAATAAAAATATCTTCATTTTCCCGTACCAGTGTTCGCCTGTTTCAATGGTAAGTTCCATTCCGTCTGAAACAATTGATTGCATATTTTTTCCTCCTGTAGAATTGCATCCGAAACAACCGATTAGAGTTACGACAACAACTGTAAAAAACAATAAACCAAACTTTCTCATAGTTTCTCCCTTAAAACTTATACGTTAAAGCGGCGGCAACACGGTAGAATTCAAGATGGAACGGATTGGAATTGTCGATTGTCCGGTTCCGATAATATAAGTCCTGCCAGTTTGATTCTTGATAATTCTTTCGTGTCCAAAATTGGGCGATCACCGCAAGGTCAATTTGTTTAGTGATGGTAAACATAAAAAGACCGGAAAAAGTCCAGCGAATTTTATTGTCTCCCCATTTCTCCCGGCCCGGTGTATCGTATAAAAACAAATCCATTTCCGTAAGCAGAGCGACCATGTTAAAAAAGATGGGCATTTGATACCCTATAAGGAAATTGCCGTAATAATTAAAACCGTTGCAATTTTCACCGTCATCAGCTTCAAAATACCATGACTCGCCTGTCCCCGCACGAGTGTAGCCTTTGTAATTGATTTCGTGATAACTCCGGGCAACAACGTGATTCCAATCGCCCGGAAATACGGCGGCTAAATCCGCTTGCAGAGCCGCTCCTGTCTGAACTTTCCAAAGCAAACCGTCAAAGGCGCTGCCTGAATGTTCCGCCATGCTTGCGGCATTAGGGCGGTTAAGCCCAATCCCGTAAATCTCACTGCCAAAAAGCTCAAGATTCCAGCCTGTTCCCATTCTGCCGCCAGCGGCTAATTGAAAAAATGCAATGGGTGTCCAAACCGCTTCGGCTAAACCGTTAAGCGAAATAGGAGAGATTTCCGCAGTTAGAGCCAGACCGATGTTGTTATCTGCCGTCAAAGGGCTTTCTCCCTGCAAGAAAGGAAATTTGAACCGTTCGGTGAAACTCAATTTCAGTTCCGGCAGTGATGAAATCTGCAAGAGCAGTTCGCTTGTACCTTCCGCCGAGGTCGCAGACCGAGGTTCCCCTCCGGCAGCGGTAACTCCGGACTCATCTTCCGCCAATTCTTCCGCATCTTGCAGCGAAGCTTCCTGCGCACCAAGCGCCAATAATGGCAATAGCATAAAAAATATGATCCGTTTCATACACTCTCCAAAAGATTTATTGTTGTCGATTTTTGGACATTAACGATGTCATAAGCAAATCGATCATTTTGTCGGTAAAATCCACAGCCCCGCTTTTTGTCCAATATTGAGGAACAGTCCGGTTAAGGAGTACCATTTCTATCGCACCCCAGAGGGCTGCTATACAGAGGCTTGCATCAAGTAAAGTGTCCTTACTGTCCAAAACCCCCGCCTGTACCATGCGGTCAAACACCGTTTTTGCAAAACTGGTACTTTGGTAGTATTTTTTCATTTTTTCAGGATCAGCCTGGGTATCCGCCTTGAGCCGGCCCATAACCAAAAGGGCTATCCGGGGATTGGCAAAAGCCCAATCCCTGAACGCTTCAAGGCCGGCCCTACATTCAGCAAGCGGCTCCATTTTTTTTCCCTGTTTACGGGTTTTTTCGATCTTTTTGGCATTTTGCAACGAAGTTACCCGCGCATTTTGCAACGCAGTTTCCCGCGCAATTTGCGCGGAAATGGTCGCATCCATTTTTTCGATACACATGAGCTTTATTTCCGTAAAAAGGGCTTCCTTGTCCTTGTAATAGTAGTAGAGGCTGGTGGCTGTTACCCCGCAGGCTTTGGCTATGTCCCTTGTGGATATTTCTTCCGGCTCTTTTTCCAGCAGCATATCAAGGGTTTTTTCCCGTATTCGCGGGGCTAAATCGGTTTCCGGTTTACTCATGTTAACCTCTTTTTACGCCGCGCCGTTGCATAGCAACGAAGCGGCAATATAATCGAACGCCGCCAACGGCGGCGATACCTCCATTTGCTTAACACTGTTAAGTTATTTTGTCAAGGATTTCTGACAATTTTATTAAAGAATTTTTCTTATGATTTTATGGAAAAAAGGTTATTCCACCTTGAACCGTGAAACTTCCTTTATAAGGATACCGATAGCTTCGCGGTTTTTGACGCTTATTTCGTTTACATGATGTACTGCTGTATTTATATGATCCGCGCCGGTCGCCATCTCGTTCATGCCGGAAGTGATTTCCTGAGTCGCCTTTTCAAGGTTCTCGCTTTCCCGTATTACTTCCTTGCTGCCTTCAAGCATTTCTTGAGAGCCGGTTCTTACCTGCCGGGTAATCTCGTTCACGTTACCGACGCCTTCAAGAAGCTGTTTGCTTCCCACGCCCTGCTCTTCCATAGCGTGGCGGATATTCTCTTCCTGCGCCGCCACAACCTTGATGCTTGAGTCAATGGCCTCGAATTTGTTGAGTACGTTTTCAGTTGAGCGGGTGATCTTATCGATTGATTCCTTTATCTTTTTTAAGACTGAGCCGATGGTCTTGGACTGTTCGCTGGAACTTTCCGCGAGCTTTCGAATCTCATCTGCGACAACGGCAAAACCTTTGCCCGCTTCTCCCGCATGGGCGGCCTCTATCGCCGCGTTCATTGAAAGCAGGTTTGTCTGGCTTGCGATGTTTTCCATCACCGAGTTGATTTCCATAAGCCCTTCGGATTCACGGGCGATTTCCTGAATATCCGCGGCAACATCCTGCAAACCAGTACGCCCCACCTCCGAGGCATCCTTCAGGGTATTTACATTGGCGGCGTTGTTTACGAGCGTCCCGGTAACCGAATTTATGTTGGCTACCATTTCCTCTATGGCGGACGAAGCCTGGGATATGTTGGAACTCTGTTCTTCGACCTGACCGTTGAGCTTATTAATATTTGACACAACCTGTTCCATTGTCGCGTGGGTTTCACTGACGCTGGCGCTCTGGTTAATAACACGTCCCTTAATGCTCTGGACATTGGCGGTAATCTGGTTCACAGCGGCGGCGGTCTCGTTCATGTTAGCCGCAAGATCGGTTCCTATGTCCGACAGGATATCCGCCTCTTTTTTCACGCTGTGAATAAGACCGTTCAATTTCTCCATGGTCGAATTGATGTCCCGGGACAAGTCTCCTATTTCATCATTTGATTTAAGGTTGACGCGTTTGGTGAAATCCCCATCACCGATCTTGTGCATAGTTGAGGCTATATTGACCATCGGTCTTGCAATCGATTTGCCGATGATGAACGCGATGACAATGCCTGCAAGCGAGCAGCTAATCCCGATCGCAAGCATGATGAAGCGGATACGGCTGATATGGGACAGCGCCGTGTCATGGTCAACCGCCAGCACAAGGATCCAGGGGTAGCCCGGTATTTCCGCGAAGGAGCAGACGATTCTCTTCCCTTCATAGGTGTATTCAGCGTGACCTATCTTCTCCCGTATCGCCGTCTGCGCCATATCCGCCATGGAATTAAGAGAAAGGTCTTTTGCCGCTTCTTTGATGGGGTTGAATTCCTGCAATACCCACTGGGCATTGGGATGGGCGACAACCTTCCCTTCCCTGTTGATTATAAAACCGTAGCTGCCGGCATGGGTGCTGTGAATCTGACCCAGCACGGTGTTGAGGAATGTTCCGGCATCCTTACGCGCGACCAGCACGCCGTTGACGCTTTTTTCATCGCTTGTTAAAACCGGGGAGGCAAGCATTATCACGGGTTTGTTGATGACCCGGCTGATAAGCACATCGGAAATATTGTTTTCCCCAGCGAACGCCCGCCTGACATAATCCCGGTCGCCCAGGCTGACGGTAGAATCGTCCGTAACATAGCGGGCCGTGCCGTCAGGATACACTAAACCAATATCAAGAACATCGATCCGCTGTACATCGGGCGTTAAAGACGCGCGAACAACACCCCAGTCCATACCCCGTGTGCGGGCGCGGTTGGCGATTTCCCAAAGCTGGCCAAGCAGGGAATCCAGTTTGGTTTTTATCAACTCAGCGTCCGCCCTGGCGTTGCTGGTAAGTTCGTTATATGTGGCGAGTTCCAGCTCTTTGGTGATAATAACCTCTGCGGTAATGAGGACGCTGGCGGAGCTTATCAGCACCACCAAGCCGAGTATAAGGGATATGCGAACGCTTAATTTCATCAATTGCCTCTTTTTCCTGATTAACAGGTTTGATAATACTACACTATTACTCAGTTTTACGCAAATGGTCTGTTAGCAGAGACATTGGAATCATTCGGGAACCAACCGGATTCCCGAATGATTCTATTACGTTAAACAACGGAAGCTATCTTTTTCCACCACAATATGTTCCCTGTAATTATGCCAAAAACCAACATGGAACTGGTCATTTCTATCAGGTGACCAAATCTCACAGCATCGGGAAACAACGGGTTGGGAATTATCAACACAACCGCTGTGCATAAATACACAAGACTCACGCCTGTTATAAAAACAGTTTTGCTCTTGTTGAGCATGAATTGCAGCGGCAGTACAAAAATACCGAATAGTATTCCCCTCAATATTTGAAATGGAAATATTTCAGGGTTTGTTTTTATATTGTCAACAATTTTGCCCCAAAAACTTAATTTTTCCGGCGAACCTGTATAAAAAATGCGCAATTCCTCAAATTGCCATGCTACAAAGTATCCAAAAAGCATGTACACACAACAATACACTATTCCGATAATCCCCAGTTTGATGGCAATGTTCTTTATGTCGATTTTCTCTTTTTCAATAACATTGTCCTTATTCTGAAAAAATTTCATCAACAATGGTATTGTTGCCAACAACGGGAACAGACCGGCAGCCATAATTAACATAATATCCGGTTTTGTCAGAACGGGAAACGCGGCGCCAAACAATAATGTTTCAATTTGCGTCATGAACATCGCCACAAAAAACATTGCAAACAGTAAATTGATGAACAGTTTTATTCCGCGATAATGCGTATGCCTTATAATGAAATAAATGGCAAAACAAATCCATACGGCATTCAGCAACATAAACACCAGCCCCGTCAAGCCTCCTGAAGCGCCCAATTCCTTGAATTCAGGCGAAAACGGCATTGCGACATTTGCCGCAACAAATACAATCGTATAAACGATAGAACAGAACAAAAGTTTCAGTGTGGTTTTCATCTTATATCTCCTTCAAACTTTTTTGAGCGTCTTTGTTAGTTGGATACAAAGACAATGCCAGTTCAAACCATGCGCGGGCGTCATTCGGTTTCTTTTCCTTCTGATGGACAATTCCCAAAGCATAATACACATTAAAACGGACATCATTTGGCAGCGTTTCTTCATTCTCCAGTATTTCATCAAGGAGTTTTTTCGCTTTACTCAAATTGCGGAATGGCGGATTGGCAAACGCATTACTGGCAACAAGCAGATATTTTGCTTCAACATTATTCGGGTCAAGGCTTATGGCTTTGTTCGCGTTATTGATAAAACGCATTCCATTTGCTACCTGATAGCCGAATCCTTTCACATCACACAGACACGCGATACTTTCCGCCAGAACATAGTACGCCTCTGATGTAGGCTGTTCTTCAATGGCCGATTTCGCAAAAGTTTCGCCGCGTCCGTAATAAGCGCCTGCTTCTGTCTTTTGCCCTTCCCGCTGGTATACCTGCCCCATTATGTTTTCACACCGCGCAAGCATTACATTCCTTTCATTTTTTGAAACAATTGATTCAGCTTGAGCTTTTGCCGTTTCATAAAGGGGCAAAACCTCGCTGCTGGACAATACCTGTTCCAAAACCGCATCCCTAAGCGGGATAAACCACGCCGGCGCTTCGGCATACAATACCGAAGCCGACACCAAACCGATGATACACATCATCTTCACCTTGTTCATATAATTCTCCTTCAAACTAAGATAACTTAACCATAATCGCGTATTCTCAATCCGCCAATGAAACTCAAGGTTGGAAAGCGGCAGCTTGGGCGTAAATTCCGGCAGGTTAGTCAGAATCCGCTTGTATAAACGCGGCGGGAGTATGATAATCAAAATATGAAAATCACCATCAACACTGACGGCCGCCATGCTGAAACCGAAATTATCGTCAACTGCAGCCGCGTGAATGATGACATTGAAAAGCTGCTTGCCGCGATCCGCATGCTGGATATGAAGCTTACCGGACGGAAAGACGGGCGGCAGTATGTTCTTGACGCCGCAGACATTATGTACATTGAAAGCACCGATAAACGCACTTTCCTCTATACCGTAACCGATGTATATGAGAGCGCTTTCAAACTCTACGAACTGGAAGAAAAACTAAAGGTTAGTGATTTTCTGCGGGCAAGTAAAAGCTGCCTTTTTAACATCAGCCACATACAGTCTATCGAACCTGACCTTGACCGCAGGCTGATATTGACGATGGAAAGAGGAATAAAACTGATGGTGTCACGGCAATATTCGGCAGAGGTCAAACAAAAATTGGAGGCATTTAATGGATAATGAACTGAATAGAAAACCGCTCATTGTGGAATTGTTACGAACATTCTTGATCTTTTTTGCCATCACCATTCTCGCCATGTCTTTCGCGGGGATGCTGGTTGCGCATTTTACCCCTGATGCGAAAGATGTATCTGCCTTGTTCGCCCTCGGCGCAGGTTTACCGTACAGTGTAATTCTGCAATTAGCAGGCTTTTCCTTTATTATGGCCGCTGTTTCTGTGTTGTTGTTTTCTGAACGTTTTTTTACAAAAATGCGGTTTTTATGGCGGGGGTTTATATTGATGTTTGCTGCCCTGCTTACCGCTTCGTTTTTTTCGTTAATGTTCAAGTGGTTTCCGGCGGATGATTTACATGGATGGCTTGGTTTTGTGTTGTGTACTTTTATCTGCTTTGTCATCAGCGGCGGCATTACTATGCTTAAGTTAAAACTGGAAGGAAAAAAATACGACAGATTACTGGCAAATTATAAGGCACGGAACAGGGGGCAGCGGGTCTAACACCAGCCGTTTCAAATAAATACGGCAGCGCATGGTGACTCATTGATTGTCAGCGTCAATGAATAGAGGTGCAGGTGGTCATCACTACACTTTGAACCTGGAAACTTCCTTTATTAGTGTATCAATAGCTTCACGGTTTTTGCCGCTTATTTCTTTGACGTGGTTTACCGCTTTGTTGATTTCTTCCGCGCCGGCGGCCATTTCATTCATACCGAAGCTTATCTCCTGTGTCGTTTTTTCAAGGTTTTCGCTTTCACCTATCACTTCTTTCGCCCTTCCAAGCATTTCACCGGAATCGTTTGTTACCTGACGTGTAATTTCATTTACATTGCTCACGCCTTCAAGCACCTGTCTGCTTCCGGTCCCCTGTTCTTCCATCGCATTCCTGATGTTTTCTTCCTGTTCGGCTACGGTCTTTACACCGGAATCAATAGCTTCGAATTTACCCAGAACATTTTCAGTAGAGCGCGTGATTTTGTCGATTGACCCCTTTATCCTTTTCAAAACATTGCCTATGGTCTTTGACTGCTCGCTGGAATTTACCGCCAGTTTGCGTATTTCGTTCGCGACAACGGCAAAACCTTTTCCCGACTCTCCCGCATGAGCCGCTTCAATGGCGGCGTTCATCGAAAGGAGGTTTGTCTGGCTTGCGATATTCTGCATTACAGAATTGATCTCCAACAGCCCTTCGGATTCACGTGAGATTTCATGAATATTTTGAGCCACTTCGGAAAGACCGCCTCTCCCCACTTCGGCTGCATCCCTTAATGTATTTACATTAGCGGCGTTTTTAATCAATGTGTCGGTAACGGAGCGGGTATTGGCAACCATTTCCTCTATTGCTGACGATGCCTGGGAAACATTGCTGCTTTGGTTGCCGACATGAGTGTCCAGCTTGTGGATATTATCGACAAGCTGTTCCATAGTCCCGTGAGTTTGGCTGACATAGGCGCTCTGGTTGCTTATGCGAGCTTTGATGTTTTGGACATTGGCAGTGATTTGATTGATGGCAGCGGCAGTAACATTCATATTAGTTGCAAGATCATTGCCGATATCGGAAAGCATCGCCGCTTCTTCTTTTATTTTTATGACAAGATTTTTAATTTTCATAATGGTCAAATTGAAGTAACGGGCAAGGCTGCCCATTTCATTTTGTGAATTAACGGTGATGGTGTGCGTCAGATCTCCTTCACCTTCCGATATTTCCTTCAAAATAGCATTTATTCTGTCAAGCGGAATAAAAATCCTCCGCATGAAAAATGCTGCAAGCGCAATTCCTATGGCAAGAAAAATTCCGGCAACAATTGACTGCTGCGTTCTTTCATCAATAATTGCTTTACGCAAGTGGCTTCCGTCAAAATCACAGCCGATAATCCCCACCGTCTTTCCGGCGGAATTTCTGATGGGGGCATACGCTGAAATCAACCAGCCCCATTCTCCCTGATCTACAAGGCCGGAAGATTCGATTTTTCCAGAAGTCCATACCTTTCTGAACGCAGGATCATAATCGCTTGTATCCTCTTCATCTCCGAGATCGGAGTAATTTTCTTCATCATCAGGTTCGGCGCTGCCGTCAATAATAAACTGCCAGATATTACCCTTCAATGGAGCCATCGTACTGAGATAAACGCAGCCTGAAATATCTTTAAGCTGAAAAAGCCTGAGTCTGGTTTCTTCAAAAAACGGATCGTCTTTGTCCTGCGATTTGATCAGTGCTTCAAAAGAGTCGCCGTCAACAATCTGGACGGCTTTTTCCACAATGTGAATGCTCTGTTCGGCATAAGCCTCTATAATCGAATGAGATGTCTGCCTGATACCCAGCACAGACGTTATCACGCAAAGGGCAATGACAAAAAAAGAAAAAAGAACAATAAACTGAAGTTTAAGAGAATGTAAAATTTTCATAGCTGCATTATACCCTGTTCACACAAGATATTCAATTCTCCCTTTTCATGCGGAAACGTTCATTCCGTTGTTTCTTTGTTTTTGATCCGTGTCAAGTTTGGAAGCCCATGCTTGCTTCTTTTTCTTAACCTCCTCCGCATCATTTCTTTCGCCTAGAAGCGTGTGCAGGCGGTGGAGGGAAGCAAGAAAATTGATCCCCTTTTGAAAATCATCAAAATGTTTTGTTGACAATTCGTACTTCTCCCGGTATCTTTCCGCCGCGCGATGGAGGAGTTCTTTGGTCATTCTCAAGTGATACAGCGTGTGTTCATAATGCGGGGAACGTGGATCGGTATTGGCAACAGCTTTTTTCAGGTCAAGAATATTTTTTGCTACAGCCGCAAACCTGCCTTCCAGTTCCACCAGCGGCCATTTCCATTTTGAATTATCCCCGTAAGCTTTTATAAGAAATTCTATTGTTTTCCCCAATTTCTCAATCAGACGGTAACGGCTGCCGGCGTCAAGGGACGTTATTTCCGCCAGATTTCTCTCATAATCAGAAAAAGGCGCGTCTACATAATCTGTTACCACCGCTTCCAGATAAGAGACGCATTTGAACAGGGATTTCCGCCCCTCGTTAAGAGCGTCTTCATTTTTTATTTCAAGAATCGTTCTGGATACCGTGTCTATCTCAAGTTCCTGTACCGCAAGATTGAGTGCGCCTTCCGCAAGGGTAAGATGGGTCATTGCAACCTTGCCGGAATCCTGTTTCAGCAATAACAGAAGAGTTTTTTCCCTGTTTTGAATTTCGCGGATTGAATCCAGGCAAGGTTTTATTTTTTGTTGAAACTGTGTTTTATCGTCAGCCGGAATATCTGCCGTAATTTCCATGCGGGTGAGGGGGCGGACTATGGAAATAGTTTTTGGGGAAGTATGCACTATTGTTTTTGAGTTATCAGCTAACTCCACAATAGGGTAACGCGGGGCTTCAGGATTTACATCATACACTTGAGCTTGTCTGCCATCGGACAATAAAACCCTAAGCCCTATGGGGTAAAGCGAAAGAGAATTAACCAATGCCCGGATAACGGCGTCATCGTACTGCTTCTTTTCGTTTCTGAGCAGTTCGACCATGCCTGTATGGTGGTTCTTTTTTTTCTTGTAATGACGTTTTGCGGTACTCGCTTCATACGAACAGGCGACCGCAATTATTTTCGCGTACAGGGTTATTTTTTCCCCGGTTAATTTCCTGGGATACCCCGAGCCGTCTTCACGTTCATGATGTTCAAGTATCGCCGCCCTGATAGACGGGGAAAGATTATATGGCTCAAGGAATTTATAACCGTGTATAGGATGGGTGTCAATTAATCTTCTCTCCTGTTCTGTTAAAGCCTGATCTTTTAAGTGAAATTCCGGCGGCAGTTTGGTCATACCAATGTCGTGAAGCAGAGCCGCAATGCCCAGTTCGATAAGCCGGTGAATGGGCAGCCTGAGGTATGCGCCGATAATTATTGCAATGACGGTAGAGCGTACCATATGCGAGGCGAGATGGTTCTTGCCGTGAGCGGATTCGGCATGGAGTATGGAATGTAAAAAAGAACGGCGGTTATGTTTCAGGATGCCGCATATTTTTTTTATTTCTTCGGTAATCGAACCAATGTCCAGATTTTTGTTTGGCACACAATGGTGAATGAGAAATTCAGCATATCCCAAAAATGAGGTATAAATTGCATCAGGCTCTTGCTGCCCGGTCGTAGTATTTTCCATTTGTTCCCAAGTTTATGATTAATTTTTATAGAGATACCAGCAGTTGGGGGAAAATTCTGTGCCTTTTCGAGGGTGTTTTATACCTTAAAACTGCACCCCAATGCCAGCCCAGGGTTTTAAGTATCCGGAAGCCTCGCCTTCGGTCAGCAGGTGAGTCAAGTCAAGACCGGCCTCAAAGTATAAATATTTGCCTGCGGACAAAAGGAAAGAGACGCCTGTATTCACATGAAAAGCCATTCCGTCCGCGGTGGAAGAAACACTCTGATCGCTGCTTGTATAACTGCCTATTTGCATACCAATTCCGGCTCCTGCTCTTATAATCAAAGCTGCTACATGACCCGCAAACCAGATTCGACCCGCAAGATTGAAATCCACTGTCAGCGTATGAGCCGTTACGCTGTGATCATCAAAAACCCTGTCAAAAGCATACCATGATGCTGCCAGTTCAATGCCCGGATTGAAAAAATCGGATTTAACAAAAACCATACCAAAACGAAGAGCCGCGCCTGCCATCTGCATTTCATCTTCATAAATAAGATCTATGCCGCCGTAGAGGGGGAACACCGGCGTCCATGCCGGTCCGATATACACATCAACATTTTTTTCAGCATAGACCGTCTTGGATTCCGGTTCGGGAGCGTCAGGAGAAGCGACGATGGGTTCCCTGATCTCCGGTATTTGAGCGGGAAGGACTTCAAAGTTGATCCAGTCTAATCCTGTACCCGGCCTGTCAAAAAAATCATAGGGTATAACGCGATACCGGTACTGCCCCGCCGCAAGAGAAACTTCAATAAACGGCTCTCCGGTAAATTCCCGCACTGCCCGGCGGTATTCGCCGGAATCTTCTTTTTCGATTATCACTTCGTAGCGCAGGGCATAGCCATCCACCGTCCATGTCAGACGCTGAACATAACGGGTTTCCAGATAATAGCCGCCGCTTTGCGCCGCCAGCGTTGGTGCCAGTAATAAAAAAAACAAGATCAAACCACAAACCTCACGAACCGTACCTGCGCAGGAAACTTCGTTGCATAATACGGTACGACCACGAACTTTTACTTCGACATCTTTTATAGTTCGTGTTGGTTCGTGTTGGTTCGTGGTAAATAAAAAAGATTTGCTTTTTCTAGTTCCCATATAATATCCCCGGTTCATCAGCCTGTAAACTGGGAGCGGGAATGTCAAGGACAAACAAATTATCCACAACCCGGCCCTGCCGTTCAATTGTTCCGTCTCGTGCCTGTGATATTGCTTCCACTTGCCAGATAAAACTGCCGCGATCCAACAGACTCAGATTGGTTATTGTCAAACCGGTGCGGTTTTCAGGCGCCCTGCGGAGAATTTGCCGCCGTCCGTTTGCAGTTTGTTGATACAGGGTAAAAATATACGCATTGGCTCCCGGCACCGCCTGCCAGCTAAAGACGACGCTCTGGCTGGACATGAGTTCTTCCAGTGTGATGACGTACCCTCCTGTAGGACGGCGGTTTCCCGGCGCGGGCAGCGGCGGAAGAGGCTCAGGCTCTATCGCAGACTGAAGGTCTACAGATTGGAGAACTGACGGCTCCGGCAATTCCAAAACAAGAGCGTTATGCGCTAATTCTTCCGCTATGTGATGCTCTATGCGAAATGATACGGCGGACGAATAAGCTGAAGCCGCTTCATAAACAGAGGGAAACACCGGCTTCACCCGCCAATACCAAGTTCCCTGCCCAAGGCTTGAATCAGTGAAAAAGACAGCCGCTGTCTGCCGGCTAAACTGCGGGTTTTCAAATTGCGGCGTTTGAGAAACCTCAACAAGATAGCTTTGCGCTTCTTCTGTTTCCGACCACTGGAATTGCAGTTTGGGCAATTCATCCCGGTAGCGGTAAACGCTGCCCGGCACAGGGCTTAAAGGCTCCGGCGCCGCAGCCGCCGTTACGGTGAAACTCCCGGCAGAAAGCGGAGTATTTTCATAGACCAGCCGCCAGTACCAGAGGCCGACATCAAGAGCCGTCAATGCTTCATTGTTCAGGTTTTCCATTAGCTGAAAGATTTGCGTAAAGTTCCGGTTCCGGCTGATTTCAAGGCACAGGGTTTCTTCAGGTTCAAGATGCTGCCTGTTCCATGCAAACCCGATGTTCAAGGGGTCTTTGCTGTTTTTAAGAAACTTCGCGTTTTGCCGGGGCTGCGTTACCATTACCGAAGGTTCCAGCTTTTCGATACCCCCGGCATCCAGGGCAAGCATCGTACCCGAAGAAACATCCCGTACGGAACCTTCTTCAATTAACAAGGCGCTTCCTTCGCTCAGTTCCACCTTCATGCCGTCCTGCCCGGCAGCGGCATTGAGTTTTGTTCCGGGGGCTGCCTGCAATTCGCGTCCCATGATGTTAAGCGTCATGTTACCGGCAGCCCCATCCCCGCTCGTAGTAAGACCCAGATTTCCCGCGCTTAATTCAACCTGAAAACTTTCGCCGTCCGCTGAGCGCAGTATGCGTATAAGTGTGTTTTCGCCGAGTTCAATACTGTTGCCGTCAATATAAAGAGTCGCGTCTGAAAGGTCAGCAACGCGGATTATATCCCCGATGTAAACAGGCGACTCTTTGGAAAGTCTGTCCCAGAGTACGCGGTTTGCAATGCGCCGCTGGACAGTGTTGTGTTTGATCGTTATTGTTCCGATTGGTTCTTCATTTTGGGAATCCAAAGTCTGGAACAGATCGAGCCTGAACAGGTTAATACCTGCCGCCGCTACGGAAAGACACAGTACAATAACAAAAAAATCCCTGAACCGGAAAGGTTTATCGGAAGCTCTGCGCGTTATGCCGCTCATTCCTGATTCCCGCTAATCGTGAATTTTTCTTCACCGGCGTTGACATCAACTTTGGAAATGTCCGGCGGCTTTATACCCAATAACTTGCGTACATCGGCGAGAGTCTGCGGACCTTTTTCATCTTTTCTGGAATTAACAACGGCGAATATCCGAACAGGTTTTTCTTTTCCTTTCACTGATACCGGCGGCAGTTCTTCGGTGATAAAATATTTCCTCACCATCTTCCATGTGTTCTCGGTTATAATAATGTCAGTCCCCAGAGGTTTGTTCAGAGCCTCGACACGGGAAGCAAGATTCACCGGATCTCCTATTACGGTGTATTCCATTCGCAGATCAGAGCCGATCTGCCCAGCGGTAACAATCCCGGTATTAATCCCGCAGCCGATGCGGATGGACGGGTTGCCCGGATCTCCCGGCGGACGTTTTTTGTTTACTTCATACAACGCTTTGCGCATCATAAGCGCCGTGAAGACGCAGTTGTACGCATCCTGCTCAGCGCTGCCCGAAGTGTAGGCAGTCCCCCAATGCGCCATTACTGCATCTCCAATGAATTTGTCAACAGCGCCGTTTGTCTTTTCAACACATTCAACCATGCAGGTGAGGTATTCGTTGAGCCAGTGGACAATACGGTCGGAGGCTTCAGGACCGAAAGCCACGGTGAAGTTTTCTGATTTTGACGTAAACTCCCGGATGTCCGAGAAAAAGACAGTCGCATGTTTCGGCAGGCCACCAGGTTTGATTTGACCGCGCATTGCCTTCACCGCAATATCGCGGTTGGTAAACCTGCCGAAAATGTGGAGCGCCTTGCACATTTTCTGGAAACTCGTAGTCAAAAGCCCGATCTCATCCCCGCCTTTAGGCTTTAGGTCTACTTCAAAATTACCGCCTTCGATATTACGCGCCGCGCGCGCCAGCGCCTTGAGAGGGAGAGAAATGCTTTTTGCGAAAAACCAGATGAACAATACCGAGACCGCCAGAACCACAACGGTAAGATATATGTTGCGCCGGGTGGTAGCCGCGATCCCTTCAAACACCTTGTCGTATTCAATACCGGTAATGACGATGCAGCCGCCGGTGTTCAATTTAGTGAACGCTAAAAATTGGCGTACTGTTTTTATTTCGTCATCCGCGGATTCATCCGGCGGCTGGGAAGCATCGGCGCCAAAAGCATTGAGGACTGCGTTATGCGCCCTTTTCAACAGCGGCTGCGCATACTGTTTCAGGTTTTCCCATTTTGAAAGTAAAAATGATAATATCTTTGTATCATAGCCTCCGGTTACGCCGCTCTTCGTTTCAAATCCGAAATCAGTTTCGACCAGCGACTGGCGGCTCTTGTCGGGGCTTTCCTGTATGGTTTGGATAAAACTGTAACCTGCCACATTCACGCCGTCTCTTACCAAATCGAAATCGGCAGAAATAAGAATATCGCCGTCTTTGTTAATGAGCCAGGACTGGTTGGTTCCGTGACCAAAGGTATCGCTTAAACCTTCCGGTGAAAACAAAACCGCCCCGCCGCCGTTATGCGAAGGGAAAAACATCGCCAACAGATGTACGGTAAAATGGGGCGCGGCGTTCAAGACAATCGTTTCTCCAAGTGCGGCGCGCCTGTGGGCTGTCCGGTTATTGTCCCGGTATGAATCCGCAAGGGAAGCGTCTATTCCCCGCGCCTCAAAGAAACGCTCATTTAGCAAAAGTTCGTCAACCCCGGCGGCAGTAAAGAAGAGCGCCGCGACAGAAGGGTTCTCCGCAAAGAAAAAATCCGCCGCTCCCTTTGCGAGGGAACTCTGATGCCCCGCCTCGGCAATAGTCCGTATGAGAGCGCGGGACTGGGATCGCACATTCGCAAAAGAGGACTCCGCCTCCGTTGCCGAACGCCGGTTCGCTTCAAAATTATTTTCTTCAGCTGCAATCCTGAGGTCTTCGCGCACCAGCCATGACACCAGAGCGATAATGGAACCAAGAGAGACAAGCACAATGATGGTGATAATGCTTACCAGCTTTGCGCCGATGGAAAATTTTATGTTATCTGATGCGCGCCGTTTTACTTTTGCTTTCATTGTTTATTCACCAAAAACGCATCAATACGATTGAGCAGGAAAGACGGCGCATAAGGCTTAACAATGTAATCAACAGCGCCCATAGAAAGACTTTCAAGCCTGTCATTCAAGCCGGTACGTGCGGAAAGGAAGATTACCGGAATATCTTTTGTTTGAGCTTGTGACTTGAGGATTTTTATCGCTTCATAGCCGCTCATTTCCGGCATATCAATATCCAGGAGGATCATGGCGGGTATGTTTTTTTTCAAAAAACGGAAAAGCATTTCCGCTGAACGCGCGGTCGCGACACAATATTTATCGCTTAACGCGTTATAACCGGTGTGAAGATTTACCGGGTTATCGTCTACAAGAATGATAAATACTTTTTCAGTTTCCATTGTTCTTACTCCACCTTGAACCTTGAAACTTCTTTTAATAAAACATCAATTGCTTCACGGTTCTTGCCGCTTATCTCTTTGACGTGATTTACCGCCATGTTGATCTCTTCCGCGCCGGACGCCATCTCGTTCATGCCGGAGCTTATCTCCTGTGTCGTTTTTTCAAGGTTCTCGCTTTCGGTTATGACTTCTTTTGCCCTTTCCAGCATATCGCCGGAATCACTCGTTACCTGACGGGTAATCTCGTTTACATTGCCCACGCCCTCAAGCACCTGCCTGCTTCCGGCTCCCTGCTCCTCCATCGCGTTCCTGATGTTTTCTTCCTGTTCGGCAACGGTCTTCACGCTTGAGTCAATTGCCTCGAACTTGCCAAGCACGTTTTCAGTGGAGCGAGTGATCTTGTCGATTGATCCCTTTATCTTCTTCAATACGTTATTGATTGTTTTGGATTGTTTACTTGAACTTTCCGCCAGCTTGCGTATCTCATTCGCCACAACGGCGAAACCTTTTCCAGTTTCGCCGGCATGAGCCGCTTCTATCGCCGCGTTCATCGAAAGCAAATTGGTCTGGCTCGCTATATTCTGCATTACCAAATTGATCTCCATCAGCCCTTCGGATTCGTGAGAGATTTCATTTATATCCTGCGCCACTTCGGAAAGGCCGCTTCTCCCCACTTCGGACGCATCCCTTAATGTATTTACATTGGCTGCGTTTTTAATCAGCGTATTGGTAACGGAGCGGGTGTTGGCTACCATTTCTTCTATGGCTGATGATGCCTGCGATACATTGCTGCTCTGGCTGCCGACATGGGCGTCAAGCTTGTGGATATTATCGACAAGCTGTTCCATTGTCCCGTGAGTTTGGCTGACATAGGCGCTCTGGCTGTTTATGCGTACTTTAATGCTTTGGACATTCGCGGTGATTTGATTGATTGCGCTGGCGGTAACATTCATGTTGCTCGCTAGATCGTTGCCAATTTCGGATAACGCTGATGTTTTATCTTTGATTGCAATGACAAGCTCCCTTATTCCCTCCTGAGTCTGATTTAAAAGCCGCATCATCTGTCCGATTTCATCCTGGGAACGTACAGTCGCTTTAGCGGTTAAATCTCCTTCTTTCACCTTTTCCAAAACAGAATAGACCGCCTTAATCGGGGAACTGATGTTCCGCGCCACAAAAAATACAATTACCAGAGCTGCCAGGATAATAAGAAAAGAACTGCCCAGTATCGCCAGAATCACCGTGTTCCTTGTCCGCATGGCATAATCTCCGTCTTTGACCGAAAGCACATACCAGGGGTCAGAAGCGCCTTCCATTATCACCGGACGGTAGCTTAGGTAGATTGTCTTACTTGCTTCACGGAATTTTGCTGAATTGATATTCCCGTTCATCATATCCGTAATCGCAGCCTTATATGCATCTGAAATTTCAAGCGGCTGTTCTTCGGTAAGATTCCCTGCCGCATTTTGCATGGGGCTGCCTTGTGCATCTTTCAAGGTTACAGTTCTGGTGAGTTTCGCGTAATTGTATAATTCATCCTGATAGGTACTGTCAGGATGAGCCACGACCACGCCCTTGCCGTCCAGAATAAATGAAAATGAACCTGCATCGGCGGTTTCTGCAACAAGGTCGTGGAGCGCGGAAAGTTTTATGTCTCCTGCCATAATACCAATCATCTCTGTACCAAGAGTTATGGGATAAAAAACTGAAGCGCAGGGCATATTGGTACCCACTGAATAATAGGACTCGGAGATAAACGGTTTTCGTACCTGTTCCATTTTAATGAACCACCAGCGTTCCTTCCGGTTTCCAAGATTACCTGATGAACGCCCTGTCTGCATCCCGTCCATGCCCTGCGCATAGAGGAGTTCAAAATAATCGTTTCTTTTAAGAGCGGATACCAAAACATCAGTCTGCCGCGCTGTGTCAAGTGAAACAATATCATTGTTAAAACTTAAATCTTCCACTTCTTTGTATGCTGCGTTAATAAACGAATGAAGCGAACGCGCCATATACAGAGCCTCGCGTGAATTTTCTGCAATTATCTGTTCTTCATAACTTTTTGAATAAACAAAATAAAAAATCGCCAGCACTGAAACGATAATGAGGATAACAATGAACCCAAACGATATTAGTAATTTACCAAAAAGTGTTTTCATCTCGATCTGCTCCCTGTTCTCTCCTCATTCCCCATTTTTTTTCTCCTCCCTGTTCCCTTGCTCCCTGCTGCCTTTCATGCTATATTTTCCTCTAAGAGGTAACCCATGGGTGAACACGCTGTTTTATTACGGGAAATCCAGACGCTTCCGGCAAATTGTGTCGGCGAAGTAGTTGATTTCGTGGCATGGATAAAACACCGAAGGACAGATTTGCCTCGACAGGGCTGGGACGATGCCTTCTCCACGGCTGCTGCCACAATGTCTGAAGCCGGAGCAGACAAACTGTTGCTGCCCGAACACATCGACAGTACAACATTTGAATGGGTTTGGTAATGGAACAATATTCCATCAGGACGATTGACAAAAGCCGGATAGTCAGAAAAATTGGAAGTCTGGATTCCACCACTATTACGGCAGTTAAAAATGTTTTGAGCACTATGTTGGTTGAATAATTTCATCTCACTCCATTTCCTCCAAAACATTTCCTCACTCCTCATCGCCCCCACGGTTGCGATTACTTGTTGTCACCCGCACGCTATCGCGTGCCTTGATCGGGCGTCCCTTGCTCCCTGCAACTTTTCATGCTATGTTTTCCTCATGTATATCGAACAAATGGTTGTGATACCCGCTGACCGGCGGCTGCATTTGGATTTTGACCTCCCCTTCGAGATACCGATGGGAAAGGCGCGGGCTGCTCTGACATTAACGCTCGAAAAAGAACAGGAACACCCTGCCGCTGATAAATGGGTTAATCCGCTGCTGGGGCTGGCAAACGCAAAAGGATCGACACTCACTCTTGAACGCTTCATGGAAATGCAGCGGGAAGATATCGAACTGGAAAACGAAAATGACCGGCGGCTTTGGAGCAGTAAATGACTCACTATGTCCTTGATGCTTGCGCCCTCATTGCTTTGCTGAAAAAAGAACAGGGCGCGGAAGCAGTTGATGATCTTTTTCAACAGACGGTTCGTGGTGAGGCCGCACTTTCCATGAGCATTGTCAATTTGCTTGAAGTCTATTATGGATTTATCGGCGAAATTGGTCTTACGGAAACTGAAGACATGATGAACACCATCGCTGACACTCCGCTTTCCATAATTGATACGATTTCGAAGCGTGTGTACCGCGAAGCAGCGCGGCTCAAAGGGACACACCGCCGGCTTTCTCTTGCAGATGCGGTGGGCGTTGCCACTGCCGTTGAGTGTGGCGGTGTTTTCGTTACCTGTGATCACCACGAACTTGAACCAATTGAAAGAAAAGAGGCTCTTAAGTTTCTCTGGTTCCGTCCGCAATTTTAACATTTTCCTCCTCCCTGCTCATTCCCCATTTTCTCCCCCAAGACCTCTCGCAGAGGCGCAGAGGAATGAAAAATGAACAGTGAAAAATGAAAAAAGGAAGATTGTCCACAGATTAGCACAGATTTTCGCGGATTTAATCTGTGGTAATCCGTGTTAATCCGTGGACACTTTTCTCTCTTCTCCCTGTTCCCTGCTCACTGTTCCCTGCTCTCTGTTCTCTGCTAAAACCCCACCATTACCGGCGTTTCCCGCTGTGTGGTAGTGCCGTCTCCCAACTGGCCGTACGCATTGCCGCCCCATGCCCAGAGATTGCCGTCCGTATCGATCGCTAAACTGTGAGAAACTCCTGCGCCAACTGCGCTGAATGTTGTCCCCGTTTGTATCTGCACGGGGGAAGTCCGCTGGGTGGTAGTGCCGTCTCCCAGCCGTCCGCTGACATTGTT
>JAIRRJ010000094.1 GCA_031256035.1 Treponema sp.
CTCCGGTAATTGGTTTTACCGGTATTATTCTCTTTCCGTATGGTTCGATTTTTATCTTGAGGCATCACTCTTCTAGGGTTCGATTTATCGTGAGGCATTGCGAGCTATTGCAAAAAACAGCCGATTCTTGTATATTAGAGATAGGAGCCGTGCCAACTTGGGATTGGCTTTTTCTGGTTTTTTTTGTTCTGTAAATATGAGCTTGGGGGTTCTGTTTATCCCTGACAAATGTTCGGGAGCCTGTTGGTGAACAGGCCACAAACAAGGAGCTATGTATGTTTGGTAACGCCTCAAAATCCCAAAATCGCATTGAGGGAATAAAGTTGCGTGCAGAACAGTTAGGAGTTCTTGATATGTCATTTGCAGGCAATGTTGCAAAGAAGGAATTGAAATCCATGGAAGAGCTTCTTGACATTATTGAAGAAGACAAAAAGAAGGATTCGCTGGTTCCCGCCATCCCTTAGGAATGGAATGTGTCAACAGGCCAAGTATTTCGATCTACAGAACAAAAAAATTTTCTATAAACGCATGATTGATATTGTATGTAAAAGAAGAGAATTATATTGCCATGAGATAACTCACGCGATAGCTGTTATTAATATTTTTCCGGATCATATTTCAGAGGATAGTAGACAACAATTTCTGGAAAAGATAAAAAGGAAATTCGAACGGTCACTTAACGATGTGGAAACGAGATCGGTTTTCCCTTTTGCGTTATCCTTTGACACCCATAAAAATAACCCATGGCATATTGTTAATGAACATTTTTCCTACGAGGACAAGCTGGATTATCCTGCAATTTATGGAAATTTGATGATTGACGATAATGAAATCACTAAAACAGTAAAATTGTATGGAGAATATGTTAAAAACAAAATAATTACATCGCGACCAAAATCCGCCATTCCTATTACAGAATATTTTAAACAGACTAAATATATTGATATTACTCACGCTATTCAAACGCCCAGTAGACAAGCGCGTTTAAACTTTGAGATACAAAATATGGTTTCAACGCTGAGGCTATTTCTAAAGAACGGTCTCTCTGTGCCACGTGGTTAACCCTGTCCCCGGTACACGCCTGATAAAGGAACGCATTTTTAACATCGCATTCCAATAAGAAAAACACTGGACAGCCGCTTGTATTGAGAATTATTACTGAAATATCCTCACTTGGGAAACACAATCAGCGGCCTGCGGTGTCCGGTTGGCTGGTAGACGCTGCCTTCGGGAAGGCTTAAGTCAGTCTGCTGGGCAGGTTTTTCCGTTGTTTCAGGTTTTATCGTTAATTTTTCAGGCAGTCTGGCAGGCTTTTTTCCCGCTTGTTTTGCGGGCGCTTTTTTTGTGGGCTTGGAAACAATCTTTTTCTTTTCGGGCTTTTTCGCGGTTTTTTTAACCGGGGCTTTTTTTACTGCCTTGACCGGTTTTTTTGCCGGCGCGGGCTTCTTTTTGGGAGCGCTTTTTTTCGCGGCTGGTTTTACCGGTTTTTTTACTTGTTTACCGGTACTTTTTGCTGGCTTTTTCTTTGAAGCAATAATTTTTGCCATACTTCACCCCTGAAAGTTGTTGTTTCCATCATTTTACCACATTATTTCAATTTTGTGAAATTTTAATTATTTTTTTGCCTGTAAACAGATACTTTTCCAGCGCCATAAAAGCGGGCCTTTTGTAATTCTTTGGCGCAGAGCCTGTTCTACCGTTAAAAAATCGCTTTTTTCCATGTTTTTTGCCATAAAACCGCCCCATCTAGATTGTTCCGTATTAAACCACGAGGCAAGGTCTTTTTCTGTAATTAGCCGTTCCTCTTTTTGGTCTATTGTTTGAAGCTGCACGGTAAAGCCCTGTTCTTCAAAGGCGGCGGTAAGTTCTTCCGGTGTCCAATGGCCTGCGCCGGATAAATTTTGAAAAAAAGCCTCTTCCGCCAGCGCCAGCTTTGCCGCCGGTTCGCCCATGCCGCATTCGTCCTTGAGTATGCGGGAAATGCGCTCTCCAAGGCGGGGAGGGGAGGAAAGCAGGATAACGCTGCCGTTTGGCGCCAAAAGCGCTTTTGCGGCGGAGGCAAAACCGGACAGCGAAACGGCAAGGCGCGGGCTGCGGATTAAGATGTGGTCAAATAGAGAGCAGGAAAACCATTCATCGCAAAGATGCGCGGCAGGCAGAGTATCCTCTGTAACCGCGATGATCGGCTTATCAACTTCATCCAGAATTTCAGCATAACGCAGCAGCGCATCCCTCGCAGCATCGGTGTTTACGAGAGCCGCCGTCAAACCTTCGGGGCATCTGCGCAGGCTTTCCCAGAGCAAGAGGCCGTCATTTGCCAGCGGAATTAGCACGCGATCCTGACGCGTGAAAGACGATGCCGAAAAGATCGTGTTACGGTCGCCCAAAAGCAGGGCGTTTCTCCCTGATTCCAGCCGCTTAAACCAGCCCTCCCTGCCCTTTGCCGCCGCCGACCATGAAAGCAATTCACCGGCTTCGTTGTCGCCCAAAACAATGGCGGCCTGAAGCTCCCTCTTGCGTAAAACATCTTCCCGGATTTTACCTTCATAACCGATTGACGAAGGTATATAAAAAGTCCTGCCCCGCAGCGAAGCCGGCAAATACTGCTGGGCTGCCCAATGATCCCTGTAGGCATGGGGATACGCATATCCTTCGCCGTGGCCGAAACCTTCGCTGTCGCGGTTACCGTCCCGCAGATGATTGGGGATTTCAGCGTCTTCGCGTTCCACTTCTTTTAACGCGTCAAAAAACGCCATTGCGGTATTTGACTTGGGAGCGGTCGCAAGGTACAGGCAGGCATGAGACAGGGGGAAATTGCCTTCCGGGAAACCGATGCGTTCAAATGCCTGCGCGCAGGAGACAACGACAGAAAGCGCCATCGGGTCTGCAAGCCCTACGTCCTCGCTTGCAAGGATTATCATTCGCCTGAAAATAAATTTCGGGTCTTCCCCGGCGCGTACCATTTTTGCAAGCCAGTACAAAGCCGCATCGGGATCGCTTCCCCTGACGCTTTTTATGAATGCGCTTATAGTGTCGAAATGATAATCGCCGTCCCGGTCGTAAAGCAAAGCCCTGCGCTGAATGCTCTCTTCTGCGGTTTCAAGTGAAATGCGTATTTCCTCACCTGCTGCGGGCGGCCATGTTACGCTTGTTTCAACCGCCAGTTCCAGAGCGTTTAACAGGCTGCGGGTATCGCCGCCCGCTATTTCCACAAGGTGTTCCAGAGCGCCTTCTTCAAATTGAACATTCCAGTTTCCGTAACCCCGTTCTTTGTCTGCAACGGCGCGGCGTGCGGTTTCCATAAGATCAGAGGCGCCAAGAGGCTTTAACTGAAAAATACGGCTGCGGCTTACAAGGGCGCGGTTCACTTCAAAAAAAGGGTTCTCTGTTGTCGCGCCGACAAGGATTACCGTGCCGTTTTCCACCCAGGGAAGAAGAGCGTCCTGCTGCGCCTTGTTCCAGCGGTGAACCTCATCCACAAAGAGGATGGTTCTTTTGTTGTAAAGCCTGTAACGTTCATCGGAGCGGTCGATAACTTCGCGGATATCCTTTACGCCGGAAAGGACTGCGTTAAGGTTTTCAAAAGCGGCTCTTGTAGTATTTGCGATAACGGAGGCAAGGCTTGTTTTTCCCGTTCCCGGAGGGCCGTAGAGAATTATCGATGAAAGCCGGTCTGTCTGAATTGCGCGGCGCAGAAGCCGTCCCTTTCCGACAATATGATCCTGACCGACGATGTCTTCCAGAGTACGGGGGCGCATCCGGTCTGCAAGCGGGCGGGGGGTCTCCTGACCGGCGGGTCTATTTTTTTGTGAAAACAGTTCGTCCATTACAGAGGCGGGTTATTCTTCCGCATTCCATTCGCGCTCACGGTATGACCAAACGCCGCTTTTTTGAGTGGAAGCAAAGAGTATCCTTTTGCTGTCAACATCATCCGGTGTCTGGAAAAGGTGAGTAACCGGATGTTTCCCGATTGTGGATTTATAAAGATCATTGTTGCTGTCTTCAATGCTGCTTATAGCTTTTTTCCCCGGTTCAGTAAAAACAGCGCCATCTTTAATGCCGTTTGGTTTAGTTGAATCCAGTTCCAGTTCAAGGTAGCCGTAAGTATAACCTGTATACACTGAGTATTCCAGTGAATCCTGTCTTGCCGCCAAAAGCAGTCTTTGTGAAGGCTTATCTTTGTGTGTCCAGATGGCAAGCGCGCCGTTGGACATTGAATCCATGGAAATGTTTGTCTTGGTTACGGAACCGGCTTTTACATTGTATAAAATTCCTTCGCGTGTTATGGCGGCAATATTAATATCATCCAAATTTATTATTCCGGTAAAGCCTTTATCTTTTGAACTGTCAATGCGGCTTGCAGTATTGGCGCTTATGTCCAGCTGAAAAATACCTGCAATACCTATGTCTTTGTCGTCTTTATCTTTTTCCATTACATATGTATCTTTAGTGCAAAGGTAATAGTATGATCCGTTAAAAGCGGCTCCGCACAGCTCGCCTGCATGTTCCTTATTCTCACCTTTTGGTATTGGGACTCCAGTGATCTTTTTTATTGCAGCATTTGCACTCGCACTATCATCGATCCGGAAAAAAGTAAAAAAATCGTTGTTCTCCGCCCCGATGAATACTTTATCACCCGCTTCATAAATTGACTGCAAGTCTTTATAACTGCCGGTTTCTCCGCCGATTTCTTCCCATTTATTTGACTTATTGGGGTAGCGTTTTATGACGGTTGATTCGTCTTTGCGGCACAACGCATACAGATAATTACCGGTGGCTGCAAGACGGATGATTCTGCCGTCTGGTTGTGGAACTTTTTCTTTTTTATCCCATCCGTCTTTTGTGTACCGGTGAAGGGTATTTCCGGAAGCAACATACATTGCATTATTAAAACTGGTAAAATTGGTAGGACCGCCATTTATGCGGGGATCTTTCGGTTCTACTTCCTGGGAGATCGTATAAAATATAGGATCATTACATGCGGCAAACATTAACAATACCGCGGCAAAAAACAGTTGGTTTTTCATACTACTCCACGCTAAAAATGATAACGGACTGAAAGCATAAAGTCTACCATAATTCCATGGACATCTTTATAGACGTCTTTATTGTCATCTGTCCATTCCGGGAACCAGCACAAATTAGAGGTAAATCCAAATGACCAGTCGGCATTATATCTGAAATATGCCCCGCCGCCGCCTTTCATGTATAAACCGTAATATGCCAAATTAAGGTAACGGTGCCATGACATTCCCAAGGTAATATTAAGAGGGAATTCAATTCTTTTGAATATGAATTGATAACCTGCTTTTATGCCGAGCGGAATTATAAATAAGGTATTTCTGCCAAGAGTGGGAATAAAAAGCCCTCCCACTTCCCCGCCAACATTAAAATGAGCATTAAAAAAATAACTGTAAGAAAGCGATCCGGTTCCGCCCACCGGCGGATCAAATTTATCTACAAAAAACGCGGGAAAGACAGTTCCCAAAGAAATAATAAATGCCTGATCTCCGGGAAGATATAAGTCCGGCGAATAAATATCAAAATCATCATCATACCAAGGGTCCTCGTCCGGAGCTTCTTCCTGAGCATAAAGCAGGATGGATGTTACCAACAATAGAAATAATAAAAAGGCTCCTGCCTTCCGCATTTACTCCTCCAGTACGCCGCGACAGCGGCGGTTATAATCGAACGCCGCCTTTGGCGGCGCTAACTCCTTTTTACGTCGCGCGAGCGACGATTTTAATCGAACGTCTCCGCGAAGCGGAGACGATAACTCCAGTACGCCGCGACAGCGGCGGTTGATTTAAACTCGCCTTAACAATACCTTATTTCCATATTCTTAACAACAATAGACAAGTACGGGTTACTATTCCCTGCCTTTCTCCATAGAAAGATATTCCAGCAGAACCGGATATTTTGTAAGCAGTTCGCCGTAACGTTCAAGTTCGTCAAAATGAAACTGGGTTTCAATATGCTTTTCCGCTTTTTTGCCAAGAGCGGAGGAAACATATTCAAATTGTTTTGCAAGAAATTCCTCGTATAACAGCCTTACCTGCCTGTACAGGATAAAATCGGGGAATCGCGCTGACTTGATAATCAGGGAAAAATCATCAAGTTCGGGAAATTTTATTTTGATTTCTCTCTCCATTTCCGCATCTGGACTGCCCGAAAGGATTTTTTCCAGCCGCAGGCTGTCAGTTTCCCCGGAAGTCAGCGTGCGCAGGATTGTAACTTCGATTTCCCGCGCAATTTCCTGTTCATACGCGTTTAACGCTTCCTGACTGACAATATTTTTCTCTGTTACAAGCCAAACCAATTTATCGGGATTGATGCTTAAAAAAATTGATGCGTTTAGTTCCCAGGAAAAATCAGCGCCAAGGCCGGCAAATGCCGCGTAATTATCACCGGACGGCAGAATACTGCTTACATTGAAGGTGAAATTTTTCTTTTCAAGACGGTAAACCGGTATTTCTACGTTTGTTGGTATCAGTTTGTACCACACCCAGCGTAATTGGCCTGATTGAACAATTGTGGAATCAACACCGTGGGTTTTGGATAAGATTACTCCGTATGCGCCGGGAGGGACTGAAAGCTGCGCCCAGCCAAAGAAAAAAACTGCACCGCCCATAATCGCCAGCAAAAATAAAGTAAAAAGAAACTTTTTCATACTATAATGATAATAGTACATATACCGATTATTAAGCAACCGCCGGGAAGCGGCCGGAACAGCATCATTTGAGCATGGATTATGGAAAATTCGGGAAAAAACTACAAAATCCGGCAAAATCCCGTCTCATGGGGTTTGGTTTTAAGTTTTCTCCTTTCATTTGTTACCCTGCTTGTTTATCTTTCAGAATCGGACTTTACCGATGAAACCATTTTTTTTCTGCTTTCCGTTATCCGTTATTCTGCTTTCTTTGTTGCCGCCTGCTCTGCATATCTGTTAATAACGGTTTTAAGGCATTTGAAAGACCGTCCTTGCGCACTTTCGATACTTGGAATAGTCTTGTTTTTGTGCAGCTTTTTGTATGGCGCGGGTATAACTATTATAAATGTTTTTATTGTAACGATTGCGGGAGGAATGTAGATGAAAAGATTGTTCGCTCTACGTGGGGCAGCGCAATGTATGAACACGGAAGATGATATTGGCGGTCAGACAGCGCTCCTTTACGATGAGCTTCTGAGCGCGAACAACCTTGATGAAACAGACATTGTCTCTCTTGTTTTTTCAGTAACAAGCGATCTAAATGCGGTTAATCCTTCCGCCGCCCTTAGAAAATCAGGTCGCGCAGCGGATTTGGCGCTATTCACGGTTAGTGAAGCTGAAACAAAAGGCTCTCTTCCACGGACGCTCAGAGCCTTAGTCCACTGTTATCTGGAAGAGGGATCGAAACCCCGTCATGTGTACCGTAATGGCGCCGAGATTTTGAGACCGGATAGGAACAGGTAACAGCAACTGAAGGGTCATTTCTCCAGCTTGAGTACTCTCCACACCTGAGGCGTTTCCTGACCAAGACGCCAAAAACCGATTGCCCCGACACCCATAGATTTATACATTTCCATGCGCACTGAAAGAGAATAAACGTCTTCGTAGTAGAGCTTTACAGATACCGGCACAACATAATCAAAAACGGGGATGCCGTTTTCCCGCCTGATATCGGTGATGTTCCTTTCTTTTATCAGGCTTTCAATGGTTGAATAAATGAGGGCGCGGGACGGATTGTGATCGCCCCAGGCGCGCCCGTAGAAAGGAAGACCCATGATGAGTTTTTCTTTGCCGATTACCCGCAGCGAATATTCCGCTACACGGCTGCAAAAGGCGAGGGATGCTATCGAACCCGGCGCGCTGCCTGCCCAGTGTTCGTCATATGCCATCACGAGGATTCGATCCACAATGGGTTTTACTTTTTCGTAGTCGTATACATCGTCTGCGATTTTTCTGCTGCGGGCTTTATTGGCAACGGTGAACATCTTCCCGGGCGGCAGTCCTGCGCGTAATTCTCTCATAAAGGAAATATACGCTTCTCCGTCTTTGGCGGGGACATATTCAAAGTCAATCTGTAAGCCGTCAAAATTTTTTGTCTCCGTCAGCAGGTCTTCTATCAGGGCTTTGCGTTCCTTACTGCCCGGCATGAGGGCAAAGTGGGTAAGAGGATAGCCGTTACACGCCACTACCAGATGAACACGCCCGGTAAAAGAAGAAAGATTACTGCGGGCAGGTACGTTTATCAACTTTCCGTAGGCATTGAGTTCAGCCCCGAAATACCCGATGTCGGAAATGGGAAGGCCCCTCGTGAGCGCCGCCTCCCTGCCTGCTACAACATAAGCCCAAATTTCGCCGAAAGACGAAACCGGCAGAGCTGCGTCTACCGGCGGAAGATCAAACTGTATTTCTTCTTCAGTTTCGTCAACTAAAGCAGTTTCCGGTTCGCTGTTCTTTTCCGGCTGGCTTAAACATTGCACAAGACTCAAACTCAAAAAAAGAAATGCGCCGATAGCAGCCGCAAGCCCGGCAGCTTTTGCAGAATGTTTCATTTTTTCTTTTTCTATGCCTGCCCGGCTGACCCCAGCACATTTTTGTTTTTATGCGCGTAGAGTTTCTTAAGCTCATCGCGCGCGGGACCCATGTATTTGCGGGGATCAAACTCATCCGGCTTTTCAAAGAAAACCTTGCGGATTGCCGCGGTCATGGCAAGGCGACCGTCTGAGTCGATGTTGATCTTGCAGACCGCGCTCTTTGCGGCTTTGCGAAGCTGCTCTTCAGGGATGCCGACAGAGTCGGTCAGTTTGCCGCCGAACTTTTCGATAATCTGGACATATTCGATGGGTACGGATGAGGAGCCGTGCAATACAATCGGGAAGCCGGGGATCTGTTTTTCGATTTCTTCAAGGATGTCGAAACGCAGGGGAGGGGGGATGAGGATGCCGTTTGCGTCTCTGGTGCATTGGTCGGGTTTGAATTTGGTCCTGCCGTGGCTTGTGCCTATTGAAATGGCAAGAGAATCAACCTTGGTCTTGCTGACAAAATCGACAACTTCGGAAGGCTGGGTGTAATGGCTTTGTTCGGAAGAAACATCGTCTTCCACGCCGGCGAGGACTCCCAGCTCTCCTTCTACCGAAACATAGTCTTTTTGGGAATGGGCGAACTCGCAGACCTTTTTTGTAAGGGCGACATTTTCTTCGTACGACAGGTGTGAGCCGTCTATCATCACTGATGAAAAGCCTGTTTCGATGCAATCCTTGCACAGCTCAAAACTGTCGCCGTGATCCAGGTGCAGTACGACGGGGATGTCATACCCAAGCTCATGGGCGTATTCCACAGCTCCCCGCGCCATGTTCCGCAGGATGTTCTGATTTGCGTATTTGCGCGCTCCCGATGAAACCTGCAGGATTACCGGGGATTTGGTTTCCACGCAAGCCTGGATTATTGCCTGCATCTGCTCCATATTATTGAAATTGTACGCCGGAATTGCGTATCCCCCCGATACAGCTTTTTTAAAAATGTCCTTTGTATTTACAAGTCCCAACTCTCTATAACTGGTCATAATAATTTCTCCTTTTTTATGCCGTTTGCGGCAATGTTTCTTTAATGTTATTACTTACATACGACTTGGTCAAGTTCCGGATATATGGTATTATTTAATTCATACAAATGAAACTACGCCGTAAATCATTGGCAGTTGCCGCAGGTATCGTTCTTGCGCTGGGTATTCCTGTCTTAGTCCTGTTTTCCCGTTCTCCGGTGCTTATAATTACAGATTTTTCATTTATTTCGATATACGGTGAAAACAGAATCAGGCTGGAGGCGCTGCAATCGTCACTTGAACTGTTTCGTCCGGTAAAACCGGTTGTCATAGCCGATGAAGCGGGCGAAGACATACTTTTATTTGCCGTTACGCAAGCCTCGTCCCGGCCGTATTGCGTGATTTTTCCCCTGCGGTTTGCCGGAACAGCTAAACTTTACCGTGAACAGCGTCCTGAAACCCCGGTTGTACTGCTGGAGGGCAGATTTCCGGTGGATACAGGCAATCCGGCTGCTTTTTCCATACCCGGTTATAATTCCGGCGATTATTATATCTACACCACAGATATAGACGCCGATTTTTACCTTGCAGGTGTTGCTGCCGCCGCTCTTGATGGGGATAAAAACGGGACAGTTGTTGTTTTTTGTGATTATCTCATTCAAAGAGAGGCAAGGGAAGCTCTTTTACGTGGATTAAATGCCCGGAATAAATACCTTGAAACACACTTTTTTAACTCGTTTTCCCAATATTCAGCCATTTCAGACCTGTCCTGTGTGATTTTAGCCGGTTCGGGGGCTGAGTATCTGGAAAAATCCTCTGAAATTCCGGTTATTTACTTTACATGGCTTGATCCGTCCCTTCTTCCGAACGATGTAACCCTCGTGTTTAACGATTCTCCCTGGGTTCAGGCAGTTCCGGCGGTCAGAATGGCAGCTGCCGGGACGACGAAGGGGCGGATACAATCAAAAATGAAGAATATTCCGGCTGGAAAAACCAGCAAGGATTATTCATTAACGCCTAAAGATTTCAGAACAAAATCGTTAAAAAGGCAGCAGATGATTTGACAAAGACCGAAGAAATAAATATAATTGAAAGCAAGGATTTTCAAAAGGAGTAAGGAATGAAACACGGTAGTTTCAAAATTATCTGCCTTATTGTTTGGGCGTGTATAACGGTTCTTTCTGGTTATGGTGATGAGATTACCAATAACTTTGAAACAAAAATTCTGGAATCATTTGACGGGGATTCCGGGTATACATGGAAAGTAGAAGCCAGTAAATTTGCCACCAAATCAGGCGATACAAAATACCCGCTGCTTACCTATGTGGAAGCTTGGCCGATTGCCGCTTTCGGGAACAACCGGGGCGAAAATGCCCGGGATATAAAGAGCCTGGGTTTACATGGCAAGTTCGATCGCAGGGGGTACAACTGGATTGATTTATATCCTGTCAACCCGGACGATTCCGATGGTAACCCCGCTGAAATACGTATTCCGGGCAGGGTGCGCAATCTTGACCTGTGGGTATGGGGTTCAAATCTCAATTACTATATAGAGGTATTTTTACGCGATTATCAGGGCGTAATTCATACTCTCAGGTTAGGTGAAATCGGATATACCGGCTGGAGGAATCTCAGGGTAAATATTCCCGGTTCAATTCCGCAGTCAAAGCGGATATTGCCCGCATACGCCGGTTTAACATTTGTAAAATTCCGTATCTGGACCCAGCCGGCTGAAAGAGTCGATAATTTCTTTATCTACTTTAAACAGTTAAAGGTGCTGACAGACGTGTTTGAAAGCCTGTACGACGGTAACGATTTGGCCGATCCCCAGAATGTAGATAAGATCTGGGCAAACAGTAATTAAGGAGTGTCAAAATGAAGAAATTAATGCTTATAGTGTTGTTCCTTCTTATTACCGGGTTGGTTTTTGCCCAGGTAGGCGTAGGAGAACCTGATCCGGAAAGGCTGGGGATTGAATCCGCTCAGCAACAGTTGAAAGAAGTATCCGTTGATAAGTTCGAACATGATGGTTTTTGGCGTACAACCATGTCTTCAGACGAGGGTTATACCACATGCAGGCTATTCGTGGGCAGCCCTGCCGACAAGGAGCCAATTCCTGATGAGGAAGGGTTGGACATTCCAGATAAATATGTACTTGGCGTAAGAGTTGATTTTCTTCGCCGTGGATATAACAGTATTACCGTTTATCCTACCCGTCCCATTCCGATAGAGGGAATAACCAAGACTGTTTCCGTGTGGGTTGCCGGCCGTAATTTTAACCACGATTTAAAATTGTTGATCCAGGACTTTTTCGGAAGAAACTATGAATTCCACGTAGGAAAACTCAATTTTATGGGTTGGAAAAGATTGACCGTAGCCATTCCTCCCCAGGCGGAAGACGGCTTTAGCGGCGTTGTTCAGCGGAATTACCATTACAACAACCAGATGGGCATCAAGATCATGGGTTTCCGGATTGACTGCGACCCGCTTGAAGCCTACGGCAATTACTATGTTTATTTTGATGACTTAAGAGCGGTTACCGATCTCTTTGCAGAGAACAACCGCGATGCTGACGATATGGCTGACGGCTGGTAAAAGTAAAAAGGCTGCCAATAAGGGCAGCCTTTTTTTTAACATGGTTTTAAGAGGAATCGGCGCTGCTCCAGGATTTGCAGCGGGTAAAATACACATACACAAAAAAACCTGCATTGAACCAATAGAAAGGATTGATCCGGGGGGAGAGGAACGGCAGCTTGAAAAATATCAGCTAATAAAAAAACAAGCCAAAGAAAAACTTGAAAAAATAATGCTGTCCATGGAAAAGCATGATCCTGAAAAAGCGAAAATTTTCGCAGTCCATCAGGATATTGCAGATGACATAATAATCAATGAAGAAATAACAGACAAAATAAAGAACGAACATTGGGCGGGAGATTGGGCAATTTATCAGGTTTATGAAACCTGTCTTTCCATGGTGCGTAAAGCGCCGGATCCGCTTATCGCGCAGCGCGCCGCTGACTTTGAAGATGTCCGCTCTCTGCTTTTAAGGCTTTGGCAGGGAATAGAGGACGAAGGGTTATCATTAACTGAACCTGTAATTATTGCCGCGTGCGATCTTTTGCCTTCTGATACCGCGGCTCTGGATAAAAACAAGGTATTGGCGCTTCTAACCGAGACGGGCGGGGTAACTTCACATTCGGCGATTATTGCCAAGAGTTACGGGATTCCGGCAATTTTGGGCATACAGGGACTTTTGAACGCGGTAAAGCAGGAGCAATTTGCCGCGGTTGACTCAAACGCAGGCACCGTAATCCTTGATCCTGATAAAGCAACAATTGAGGATTACAATAAAAAAACAGCCGTCTTTATTCTGGAAAGGATGGAAGCTGACACATTCCTTTCAGGGGAAGCGTATACAGCCTGCAAGGAAAGAATTGAGGTAGGCTTGAATATAGCCAATGCATCTGACGATGAATTGGCGGCTTCGCCCTATGTTGATTCTGTAGGTCTTTTCAGGACTGAATTTCTTTACATGGGCGCAAAAGCTCTGCCGGCGGAAGATGAACAATTTGCTGTTTACCGGAAGGTTCTTGAACATTTCGGACAGCGGCCTGTAACCCTTCGCACTCTTGATATTGGAGGAGATAAACCCCTTTCCTATTTGAACCTTTCCCATGAAGATAATCCCTTTTTGGGAAACCGCGCTTTACGTTTTTGTTTCAGTCATCCTGAAATTTTCAAGACACAAATAAGGGCGTGTTTGCGCGCTTCCGTTTACGGAAATCTGCAAATCATGCTGCCAATGGTTTCTTCTCTTGATGATATTCACATGGCAAAGGAGTTTATCCGAACCGTAATTAATGATATGAAAAAGGAAAGCTTAAAGGTTGGGGAAATAAAGACCGGTATTATGATAGAGATTCCTTCCATCGCGTTTTTGGCGGATCATGCTGCAAGGGAAGTTGATTTTGCAAGTATCGGTTCAAATGATCTATGCCAATACCTCTGCGCGGCGGATCGAATGAACAGCGCCGTTGCTCCTTATTACCAAAGTTATCACCCCGCCATGTTCAGGCTTATAAAAGAGACAGCCGCAGCCTTTAACAATGCCGGAAAGCCGCTTTCAATCTGTGGCGAACTGGGCGCCGATCCTCTCGCAATACCTGTTCTCATCGGCCTTGGAATGAGAAAATTCAGCATGGCAGCCGCTTCTGTGGCGGCGGTCAAGCGCGCCATAGCGTCAAGTACAGTGAAAAACGCTGAAAAAATGGCCGCGAAGGTTCTTGAATTGACAACTGCCGCCGAAGTGAAGAATTATCTTTCTAAAAATATTTGAGACAATTCTAATTTTTAGCCGTACAGTATCAGACCTTTCGCACTATTGCCATTATTTTTGAAATAAAGCATAATGTCCTAAAACCGGGGGGGCTGGGCATGGGAAACATGCTCTTTGAGTTTTAATGCAGCAATTAAAATGGATTTGGGACTATTTGAAGGGAAGGCGCGCCTTCTTTATCATCGGGCTTGCCCTTACGGGTATCACAGCCGGAATGCGCGTTATAAATCCCATGCTTGCCCGCAGAATCATCGATGATGTTATAGTCCCGCGCAATGTTGCCCCTCTCATTTCCCTCCTCGTTGCAATGATGATTGTCCAGCTTGTAAGGCTTGGCCTTCGTTACCTCATGGTCATCATGATGGAACAGTCCAGCACCAATGTAATGACCGACATCCGCAGCGATATGTATAAAACGGTTCAATGGCAGGATTACCGTTTCCTCGGACGCTTCCCCACCGGAAACCTGATGACCAGAATGACTCAAGACCTTGACATGGTG
Organism: Treponema sp.; assembly: GCA_031256035.1. Classification (GTDB taxonomy): domain Bacteria; phylum Spirochaetota; class Spirochaetia; order Treponematales; family Breznakiellaceae; genus WQXQ01. The sequence continues at coordinate 14,366 of JAIRRJ010000094.1, forward strand.
CGGCATACCGTAGCCTGGGTATCCTGGCAGTTTGTAGATGCCGCCGTGCTGTTTATTTCGGTCTTCACGTTCTACCTTGTTATTAACTGGCAGCTTGCCCTGTGCCTGATTGCCGTAACCCCCTTCATCCTCTACATCAGCCGCAGGTTTATGAAACGGCTGCGCCCGCGCTTTAAGCTGCTGCGGCAAAAACTCACCGAGCTTGGGACTGTGGTTACAGAAAACATTGGCGGCAACCGCGTAGTGAAAGCTTTTGCCCGCGAAGAGTACGAAAAAGATCATTTTGAAAAGTTCAATGCCGAGTTTCGGGACACAAGCTGCGGCAACGCGCTCATTGTCGCAAAGTACCAGCCCCTTCTGGAAACTGCAAGCCAGTCCCTCATCGTCGTAACGATGGTTGTGGGAGGTTTTTTTCTAATCAAGGGATGGATGACAAGCGGCGAGTATATGGCGTTTTCTTCGCTCACCTGGGCTTTGGCGCAGCCAATGTGGATGCTGGGGCCGCTGCTTGCCGACTGGGAACGTTTTTCGGTAGCCGTAAAAATGATTCAAGAGGTGAATGAGGCCCCCAAGGGAATAAGCGATTTGGAAGATGCGGCTGAAATAACTCAGCGCCCGGCAGGGGTCATCGAATTTAAGGATGTCAATTTTTCCATAAACGGAAAAAGCATTCTGGAAAATATCAGCTTTACAGCCGCAGCGGGATCGACAATCGGGATACTAGGCAGCACAGGCTCAGGAAAAACTTCCCTTGTAAATATTCTCACCCGTTTTTACGAACCGGATTCGGGAGAAATAACGCTTGACGGAAAAGACATCAGGCGTTATACGCTATCATCCCTAAGGCGGCACATCGGGCTTGCGATGCAGGATGTATTTCTTTTTTCAGACTCGGTAAAAGGGAACATCACTTACGGCAGGCCGGAACTTGATGAAGAGACGGTTCAAAGACGCGCAGTTCAGGCGGATACTGACAGTTTTGTAAAAGAAATGGGCGAAGGCTATGAAACACTGGTCGGCGAACGCGGCGTGGGGCTTTCCGGCGGGCAGAGGCAGAGGATCGCCCTTGCCCGCGCGCTTGCGATAGAACCTGCCGTCCTTGTTCTGGACGATACAACCTCGGCAGTGGACAGCGAAACAGAGCGGTACATTCAGGAACAATTAAAAAACCTTGATTTCCCATGCACAAAGATCATCATCGCCCAGAGGATTTCATCATTCAGGGGGGCTGACCTGATCCTCGTGATGGACAGAGGGCGCATTATCGAACGGGGAGCGCACAGCGAACTTCTGAGCCTGCGCGGGTTTTATCACAATATCTGGTCATTGCAGAACAACGCCGGAACGGGGGAATGATGGCTTTCAGGAAAAAACGGGTACAGCAAACTGCCAAAGAACGCAACAGGTACGATGTTGACGAATACCTGGATGAGAAGGTCAGCCTCTTCAATGTCAAGCGCTGCCTAGGCTATATCATAAAAGCACAGGGGCACTTAAAACTTTCTCTTTTATTCAGCGTTTTGGGAAGCCTTGCAAGCCTTGCCGGGCCTCTCTTTATCCAGCAGGCGCTGGATGTTGCGGTTCCGAATAAGGATATCAAGCTGCTCCTTTTGATGGCTGTTTTTCTTACCGCATCAATTGTCGCAAGCATCGCATTGGGGGCTGTCCGCAACATACTCGTAGCGAGGGCGGGGGCGGGAATAATCCACAATATACGCTATGATCTCTTTTCACACCTGCAAAAACTGGCGTTCAGTTTTTACGACAGCCGTCCGCACGGAAAAATATTTGTTCGCGTAGTGCCTTATGTGAACAGCGTTTCTGACGCCCTGTCCAACGGCATTATAAACTTTGTGATCGAAGTGTTAAACATCTTTTTTATCATCGCCTTTATGTTCAAGGTAAGCCCGCAGCTTGCGACCATCTCCCTGTTGGGGCTGCCGCTGTTTGCAATCTTTATCTGGACAATCAAACCAGCGCAGAGGCGGGCATGGCAGATGGTTTCAAACAAGGGAGCCAACCTTAACGCCTATGTTCAGGAATCCATTGACGGGATCAGGGTAACGCAGGCCTTTGACAGGCAGAAAAAGAATCAGGGCATCATGGACGGCCTAGCGGAAGAGCGCAATCATGAATGGATGAGAGCGCAGTATATTTCAAACACCGTATGGTTTTCGACAGAAACAATCAGTCAGGCGGTATTTTCATTTGTGTATATCATGGGCGCATACTGGATGAACCCAATGGCAAGTTTCGGAATGTTGCTTGTTATGGGCAATTACGCATGGCGTTTCTGGCAGCCAATTATAAACCTTGCGAACATTTACAACACATTTGTTACCGCGATGGCGTACCTTGACAGGATTTTTGACACTATCGCCGAGCCTGTAACAATAGAAGACATACCCAATGCGGTGGAATTTCCCTTTGTGCGCGGGCATGTTGAGTTTAAGGACGTTAGTTTCAGTTATGACGGGGTGCGCAAGGTACTGAACAACGTTACATTTGACGGTCATCCCGGCGAAAGCATCGCCATTGTCGGTCCCACAGGCGCGGGTAAAACTACGATAGTGAATCTTCTGTCGCGGTTCTATAACATCGTAGAAGGTCAGGTTTTAATCGACGGCCAGGACATAATGAAGGTAACTCTGCGTTCCCTGCGCAGCCAGATGGGGATCATGCTGCAGGACAGCTTCCTCTTTACCGGCACCATCGCCGACAATATCCGTTACGGGAAACTTGACGCAACAGACGAAGAAATCCGCGCCGCCGCACAATTGATAGGCGCGCACAATTTTATCGAAAAACTGCCGCAGGGCTATGACACCCCCATCACAGAACGCGGCGGCGGCATTTCTCAGGGCGAGAGGCAGCTTCTCGCTTTTACCCGTACCCTCATTTCCAATCCGCGAATACTCATACTTGATGAAGCCACAAGCAGCATTGACACCGGAACGGAACAGTTGGTTCAGGCGGGCATCCATACACTGATGAAAGGCCGCACGTCTTTTATCATCGCGCACCGCCTTTCAACGATTAGGGACTGTACGCGGATAATGTACATCAATGACGGGCAGATTACAGAAGTCGGCACTCACGATGAATTAATGGCAATGAAAGGACGGTATTATGAACTGTGCCTCACGCAATATGCTCAATGAGTCTATGCGCGGCGGAAATCCAGTAACAGCGAAATGATAAAAGGGATGTGGGCGGCAAAGAGCAGTAAAAAACCGTACAGGTGCTGCTGCGAAAAAAATGCCCAGTAAGCTGCCGCCGCAAATGGCGGTAAAATAAGGATGCACAGGATCGAGGGGATCGCAACATACCAGCGGAAGTGGTTTGCCATCAAATTAATAAAAAAGGCTATGCCCACAGCAAGCGCCGTCCACAACAGGGGCACAATTACCAGCAGCAGGGGATCGCTTCCCGAACTCCAGCCTATTGCCCGCAGTGCGGCGACCGGAATGATCCAGAGCAGAGCGAAATTGGCAAAATCGGGGGTTCCGGAAAAACCCCGGAAAAGCATCAACAGTGTATAGATTATAAACGGAACAAGAACCGGCAGGCTTACAATATCAACAAAACCAAACAGCAGGCGGGATAGTCCAAATCCTCCCGGGCTAACAATATTGCCCAGGAAGAATTGAACAATTGCCGTTATACTCCCCAATAATAAAGCCCACACCCCGCCTGTGCCACCTTCGCCTGAAACAGAACGCCGGAACAAATAAAAGAAGGGAACCCACAACAAACAGAAAAAACTCATGAACTGCGAAAACCAGTTTAATCAAATTTGGCTATCGGCACAAATGTATCTGCCTTTAATGAAGCGCCGCCGACCAGTGCGCCGTCTATATTTTCCTTTGCCATAAGCTGGGCGGCATTATCCGCTTTCACAGAGCCGCCGTACTGGATGATGATTTTCGAAGCGGCATCTTCGCCGTAAAGCCGTGCAAGCACTTTGCGCACAAAGGCATGAACCGCTTCGGCATCTTCCGGCGTGGCTGTTTTCCCGGTGCCTATTGCCCAGACAGGCTCGTAGGCGATAACGATATTTGCAAGCTGCGCCGCGCTCACTCCCTCAAGCCCTTTAACGGTTTGGGTTTCGCACACTTCTTCCACTCTGCCTGCCTCGCGCTCTTCCAGCAATTCTCCGATGCAGAGGATCACTTCAAACCCGTGCTGCAGGGCAAGCTTCACCTTTTTGTTAATGAGCGCGTCATCTTCTTTGTAAATATGCCGCCTCTCGCTGTGACCGAGGATTATCGTCTGCACACCGAGGTCTTTAAGCTGCAACACCGAAACTTCTCCGGTGTGCGCCCCCTGCTCTTCACAGGCGCAGTCCTGCGCCCCAAGACGGATGTTGGTGCCTTTGACAATGGCAGCCACTGTTTCAAGGCTTGTAAAAGACGGTGCGACAAGGTACTTGTGCTTGCCGCCTTTTAGCTGCTCCACAAGAGCTTTCGCAAGCTCAGCAGACTCGGAGCGCGTCTTGTGCATCTTCCAGTTTCCTGCGATATAATACGGTCTGTTACCCACGGCACACCTCGATACCAGGCAGTTTCCTGCCTTCCAGCAATTCAAGTGAAGCGCCGCCGCCGGTTGAGACATGAGACATCTTGTCGGCAAGGCCGAATTTGTTCACTGCCGCAACTGAGTCGCCGCCGCCGACTACGGTTATACATCCCTTGCCGGTGGCTTCCGCTACAAGCTTCGCAACTTGCTCTGTGCCTTTGGCGAAGGCATCAAACTCGAAGACGCCGACCGGTCCGTTCCACACAATGGTCTTGGCTGTTGCAAGCACTTCCTTGTACTTGGCGATGGTTTTCGGTCCCACATCAAGCCCCATAAGATTGTCCGGCAGATCAAGACCGTCAACCGGGACAGGAACCGATGTCGCGTCAAAAGCTGTAGCTCCGACATGATCCAGCGGAAGGACAATTTCTACGCCCGCGCTCTTGGCGGCGTTAAGGATTTTTTTCGCCGTATCGAGCTGGTCGTCTTCAACCAGGGACTTGCCAATCTTGCACCCCTGCGCCTTGAAGAACGTATACGCCATGCCGCCGCCGATAACGAGCGCGGCTGAATTCTTCAAAAGGCTTTCCAGCACCGCGATCTTTGAGGACACTTTCGCGCCGCCGATGATCGCCACAAGAGGCTTCTGCGGGCTTGTAACAATCGGCTCAAGGTAGTTGACTTCCTTTTCCATGAGAAAACCGGCAACGGCGGGCTGCACAAACTTCGCGATAGAAGCTGTCGAAGCGTGATCGCGGTGGGCGGTGCCGAATGCGTCGTTTACAAACACATCGCCGTAGGTTGCAAGCTCTTTCGCCAGCTTGTCGAGGGCAGCCGCGTCAGAGGAAGTTTCTTCCTTGTGGAAGCGGGTGTTTTCCAGCATGATAACGGAGCCGTCTTTCTGCCCGTCAATAAACGCCTTCTTGCCGTAGCAAGAGTCTTCACCGGCAAATATCACGGGCTTGCCCAGTTTCTTTTCAAGGTACGCGGCGACAGGAGCCATGCGGTGCTTGCCCTTGATGTACTTGGCTTCGTCAAATTCTTTGCCGTCTTTCTCGGCTTTTTCTTTTGCCTTTTTTGCGTCCTTGGAAGGATCGCCTAGGTGGGACATGAGGGTTACAGTTTTCGCCCCCTGCTCCAGAATATACTGAATGGTAGGCATCGCCGCCACAATGCGGGTATCGTCCTGCACCACCCCGTCTTTCATGGGCACGTTGAAATCGACTCTCATGATGACGCGCTTGCCTTTCAAATCAACTGTCTTTACGGTTTTAATCACAATGTTCTCCTTAACATTATTTCCCAATATACTCACGCAAAGGCGCGTCGTACCTCCGGTACGCGGCGCAAAGGAAGAATTAAGAAAAGAATAAGTAAATAAATCATATTCTTCTTTTTCATCCCTCTTTTCTTTGCGTTCTCTGCGTCTTGGCGTCTCTGCGTGAAATATTACAGACTATTTTTTTGAGTCAATAAACTTCATCAGATCGACAACTTTGTTCGAATAGCCCCATTCGTTATCATACCAGGAAACGACCTTGAAGAAGCGCTTCTCGCCCTTGAGGTTGTTTTCCATTGTGGCAAGGCTGTCATAGACCGAGGTGTTCACATTGTGGATGATGTCGGTGGAGACAATCTCTTCGTTGCAGTATTGTAAAACTCCCTTCAGGTAGCCTTGTGAAGCGGCCTTCATTGCGGCGTCAATCGCCTCGATGGAGGTGTCTTTTTCGGCGCGGAAGGTCAGGTCAACCACGGAACCGGTCGGTGTGGGAACGCGGAAAGCCATGCCGGTAAGTTTGCCCTTGGTGGAGGGAAGCACTTCGCCGACTGCTTTTGCAGCGCCGGTCGTCGAGGGGATGATGTTGATGGCAGCAGCCCGTCCGCCTCTCCAGTCTTTCTGGGAAACGCCGTCTACGGTTTTTTGCGTGGCGGTGTATGAGTGGATTGTTGTCATAAGGCCGGTCTCAATACCGCACTGCTTGAGGATAACATCAACTATCGGCGCAAGGCAGTTTGTGGTGCAGCTTGCGTTGGACAGGACATGATGCTTTGCAGGATCGTATTCGTTGTTATTTACGCCCATGACGATGGTTTTAATCGGCTTGGAGTCATCACCGGATTTTCCCGGCGCGGAGATAATTACTTTTTTCGCTCCGGCTGTAATGTGGCCGTAGGCTTTTTCGTTGGTATAAATACCCGTGGATTCCACCACATAGTCGATTCCAAGGTCTTTCCAGGGGAACTGGTCAGGAGTAAGGCCCTTGCCGGAGAGGCATTTGATTTTGTGGCCATTGACCACCAGAACATCCTCACCATCGGTGCTGATGTCGGCTTTCATCTGACCCTGTGTTGAATCGTATTTTAACTGGTAGGCAAAATATTTTGCATCGGTGGAAAGATCGACCACCGCTACCACGTCAATTTTGTCTTTTCCCAGCAAGCCCTGTCCAACCAGAGCCTGGAATACCAGCCGCCCTATGCGGCCAAACCCATTAATCGCAATTTTCATAAAAACCCCCATTTCGATAGATTTATTGAATAAATACTATCGGGTTTTAGTGGAATAGTCAAGCGACCTTGCCCACAATCATAATTCCGGCTAATATTCCCTAAATGACCGAATTTGTCCATCTCCATGTTCATTCTGATTTTTCTCTGGCGGATGCGGCTGTTTCGGTAATGGCTCTTGCGGACAGGGCGGAAAAGCTGGGTATGACGCATCTTGCCCTTACCGATCACGGAAATATGTTTGGGGCGATGGAATTCCTTGCGGCCTGCCGGGAAACCGTTAACGAAAAGGGCGAGCATGAAAAGCGGAAAAAACCGGTTAAGCCCATCATAGGCTGCGAGTTCTATGTTTCCCCCGGCTCCCGTTTTGAAAAGAAAGGTTCTGAAAACGAAAATAAATACTATCATCTGGTGCTGTTGGCTGTTAACCGCGAAGGTTATTTTAATCTGGTCAAGCTCTGTTCCCTTGCCTATACCGAGGGTTTTTATTACCGCCCCCGCATAGACGAGGAGCTTCTCTCTCTGTATCACAACGGGCTGATTGCGCTTTCAGCCTGCGCTTCGGGGGAAATCCCGCGGCTTATTCAGGCTGAAAAGATCAACGAAGCCGAAGAGAAGGCTCTGTATTACCGCGATCTTTTTGGCAGTGACGAAGAGGGCAACCCCAACTTCTACCTTGAGGTGCAGGATCACGGTATTCAGGCTGGAGGTATGCGCGGGACTGATATGTCCCAGGCGGAGATTAACGATGTTATTGCAGCCATTTCCGGCAAGACTGGTATTCCTCTTGCAGCCACCAATGACGTGCATTACCTTAACCGGGAAGATTATGTTGCACATGACGTTCTGCTCTGTATCGGTACGGGCAAGGTGCGCACTGAAGAAAGGCGTAAAAGGTATTCAGGAGATCAGTTTTATTTCAAAACAGGCGATGAGATGGCGCAGCTTTTCACCAAATACCCGGAAGCTATTGCCAACACTGTCCGCATTGCGCAGCGGTGTAACACGGACGTTCCCAACATTGACGTTAAAGACCTGCCGTCATACCTGCCTGAATTTGAAATCCCCAAAGGCTTTGAAACAGACGGCGCGTACCTGCGGCATCTTGCAGCGGAGGGGCTTGCAATGCGTTATGCAAAACAAATGGCAGCCAACGGAAAAGAATGGGAAACGATAAAAAAACGCGCTGACTATGAACTTGATACGATTATCAACATGGGCTTTACAGGCTACTTCTTGATTGTTTATGACTTTATTAAATGGGCTAAAGACCATGATATTCCCGTAGGTCCCGGCAGGGGTTCAGGTGCAGGTTCGATCATCGCCTATGCGGTGCAAATAACCGATATTGATCCGCTGAAGTACGAACTTCTTTTTGAACGCTTCCTCAATCCTGACAGGATTTCCATGCCTGACTTTGACGTTGATTTTGCCAATGAAGGCAGGGACGAAGTTCTTAATTATGTTACCGCCAAATACGGCAAGGAGAGGGTAGGGCAGATCATAACCTTCGGTACTTTAGGCGCCAAGGCGGTTATAAAGGACGTTGCCCGCGTTATGGGCATATCCATCCCTGAATCTGAAATGATCACAAAGCTCATTCCCAAAGACCCCAAGATTACATTGAAGAAGGCTTTTGAGAGCGAGCCGAGACTGAGCGAATTTGAACAAGACTCGCGTTACACTGAACTCTTTGAACTTGCCCGCAAACTGGAAGGTTTACACCGCCATTCCAGCATTCATGCCGCAGGGGTTGTTATCGGCAAATCGCCGCTGATCGATTTTGTGCCGCTCTATCAGGAACGTGAAGACTCCAAAACGGGCAGAACCGGCGGCATTGCCACTCAGTACAGCATGAATTATCTTGAGCCGTGCGGTCTTGTCAAGATGGACTTTCTCGGTCTTAAAACCCTTGATGTTATAAAACATACAGAAGAGTTGATCCGCCGCCGAGGAGGGAAATATTCAAACTTTGAAGTAAAGAACGCTCCCGAAGACGACAAGGCTGTTTTCAAAATGTTAGGTGAAGGTAAAAGTTTTGAAATATTCCAGTTTGAATCGGACGGGATGCAGAATATTCTGAGGCAGACAAAACCGACTTCCATCGAAGACCTTACCGCCCTTAACGCCATGTACCGTCCCGGCCCGATGCAGAATATTCCGCGCTTTGTGGACTCCAAAAACGGACGGCAGTCCATAAGTTACCCCGATCCCAGCCTTGAAAAAGTTCTCAAGGAAACATACGGCGTTATCGTCTATCAGGAACAGGTAATGGAAGTTGCCCGTATTATCGCCGGTTACAGCATGGGGCAGGCTGATCTTTTGCGCCGCGCGATGGGAAAAAAGAAAAAAGAAATCCTTGATAAAGAAAAGATTCCGTTTCTTGAAGGCGCAGAAAAGCAGGGATACTCTCGCGCAAAGGCGGGAGCAATCTACGATATGCTTGTTCCTTTTGCCGGTTACGGCTTTAACAAGAGCCATGCCGCTGCCTATGCAATTTTAGCCTACCGCACCGCTTACATGAAAGCTAATTTCCCCGCGGAGTTCATGGCGGCTAACCTGACAAATGAAATACGCAGCACGGATAAAAATAAACTTTCCGAATGTATAGCAGAGGCGCGGCGGATGGGCATTGCCATTGACCCTCCTGATGTAAACCGTTCTGACAGGCTTTTTACGGTAGTCGAAGGGTGCATTGTATACGGTCTTTTGGGAATAAAGGGTTTGGGCGAGGTTTCGGCGGCGGAAATTGTGCGCGGCAGGTCGCCTGAACCGTACAAGAGTTTTACGGATTTTCTTGACAAGGTGGAGATCAAGACTGTCGGAAAAAAGGCAATTGAACTGCTTATTCAAACAGGCGCTTTCGATAAATTTGGCGTAACGCGGGAGAATCTTATTGGCAATCAAGAACGCGCTGCTGAATACGCTCAAAAGAAAAAAGAGGATAAACAGCTCGGACAGACAAGCCTTTTTGAGGATGCAGGAGATGCTGATTTACCCGATTTTCAATATGAAAACTTTCCGGCAATGAGCCGCACTGATAAGCTGAACATTGAAAAACAACTGATTGGCTTTTATATGTCAGGGCATCCGATGGACGAGTACCGCGATATTTGGGAAAAAGCGGTGAAGGTTGATCTTGGGCAGGAACGCCCTAAAACCGGAAACTGCATCCTTGTGGGGATTATCAAAGGTATAAAAAGCATTGTTACGGGCAAGGGCAACATGGCGTTTGCCACCCTTGCTGACTACAACGGTGAAATAGACGTAACCTTCTTTTCAAGCGGCTGGGAAAAATGCCAGGGAAAGATTGAAAATGACAAGGTGGCTATTTTACAGGGGAAGATCGATTACCAAAAAGACAGGGATAAATACAGTTTCATTGCAGAAAATTTCGTCAGCCGTCAGGATGTTGACGCTGCAATCAAGGAAAACGGGGAACTTGATCGAAAGTGGGACGCTTACCGGAATACATGGGCGTTTATGGCTGATCTTAAAAGCGGCTTTCTTGCCAACGCAAAAAAAGGAAGCTATACGGTAATCGGTTTTCTTAAAACGTTACGTGAAACTAAAGACAGAAATGATAATGACATGGCTTTCGGCACATTGCAGGATTTTGAAGGCGACATCGACCTAGTGTTCTTTTCAAGGCCTTACGGTGAATGCCGTAATTTATTAAGGCTTGATGAAATTGTAGCCCTGAAAGGGAGCATAGACCCGGAAAATGAACGGAATCCTAAAAAAATAAGCTTTAAAGTTTCAGGTATTGCCGACATTGCCCAGCTTACCCGCGCCGCCGGGAAAAAAGCGGCTGCGGGAGAAAAGCCGCCGGAACCTGTCATTATAAAAGATGAACCAAAAAACGAACCGGTTGAAATACACATAAGGCTTATCGGCGGAATCTCGGACGGAGATGAAAAACTTTTATCATTGCGCGACTACCTAGCGGAAAATTCCGGCAGATGTCCCCTTTTTATTCATGTTCCCGTAACGGGCGGAGAAAAGACAATCCGCGCCGTTAACGGTATTAATTTTTCGATTATCGGCGATATAGAGGAACAGTTAAAAAGTTACGATTGTGTTGCCAATGTATGGAGGAAATGATGAAGATAATTTTTAATTTTATTGCGACAGCGGCGGGGATTTATTCTTTTTTACTCATAATCAGAATAATACTAACATGGTTCGGCGGAACTGTTACGGGAAGGCCGGTAGACATTTTATGCCGCATTACCGATCCCTACCTTAACTGGTGGCGGGCGGCGTTAAACCTGCGCATCGGCGCGCTTGATCTTTCGCCTGTTGCGGCTTTTGCCGGGCTTTCGCTTGTTCAGAATTTGTGTATTAACCTTGCATATTACGGAAGGCTCACCATCGGGGTAATTCTTTCAGTTGCTGTCCGCGGTGTTTGGTCTGTCGCTTCGTTTTTTCTGGGGTTATGTATAATAATACTGATTCTGCGAATAATTGCCTACCTTACAAACCGGGATGTGTATGGTTCTTTCTGGAAAGTTATTGATTCTGTTTCCCAGCCATTGTTATACAAAACAAACAGGATAATCTTCGGCAGCCGGATAACAGGCTACCTTAAGGGGATAATTGTTTCTACCCTTGCGTTAGGTGTTATTTATATTGGGGGGGGATACGTCATCCGGTTTGTTGCAAAGTTCCTCGCGGGACTGCCTCTGTAAATGTTTCTCCGTTCCCTTAACCACAGGCTGGATGTTTTGCGCGGAGCCGGTTCCGCCGCTGTTGCAAAGCTGGCGCATCTTGGGATACGCAGTATTGCGGACATTCTTCTCTATTATCCGCGCGACTGGGAGGACAGAAGCCTCGCGGTTCCGTTAAACGATTTTCGCGGCGCGAAGGTCTGCACAGTTGTTACAGTTATCGCGCGGGATTGGGTTGGCTTTGGCAGAATGAGAACCTTAAAAGTTTTTGTTGAAGACGAAACGGCAAGGGCGGCGCTTTTGTGCTATAACCGCCCCTGGCTTGAAAAGCAGCTTGTTCCCGGCGGCAAGTTCAGGCTTTGGGGGCGTTTTTATTACAAGTACAAGGAAATACAGTCCAGTTCTTTCGAGATTGAACCGGTTGACTCGGGCGCCGGTTTTGACCGAATACTGCCCGTTTACCCTCTTTCCGCAGGGCTGACACAGGCACAAGTGCGCCGTTTCACATCACGCGCTCTTGAACAGTACTCAAAAGATATTGAGAATGAACTCCCGTCTGAAATCATTGAACGGGACAATCTACTTTCAAAAAGCGCGGCAATCAAGGCTATTCATTATCCATCTTCCACTGACGAATTGGAGAAAGCAAAAAAAACCCTCATTTATGAAGAACTTTTTTACCTTGAAATAATGGTAGGAAAACGCGCGCTGGAACGAAGAGGAAGCAAGGGCATGTCCTCTGCTCACTGCTCACTGTCCACTGTTCACTGTTTATTGCAAGAGCGGCTGCTTGAAAGGCTGCCATTTTCGCTTACGCAGGGACAGCGTGAGGCTGTAATCGAAATCAACCGCGATATAGAGGCAAAAGCGCCCATGGCGCGGCTTTTGCAGGGCGATGTTGGTTCGGGAAAGACATTGGTTTCCTTTATGGCGGCGCTGCGTGTAGTTGAAGAGGGAGGGCAGGCGGCGATAATGGCGCCTACCGAGCTTCTTGCCCGCCAGCATGCGGAAAATGCTGCCCGCCTTTTGGAGCCTCTTGGCATCCGCATTGCTTTTCTGACCGGAAATATTAAAGCTGCGGGTAGGAAGGAATTATTAAAAAATCTTTTAACGGGAACGATTGACATCGTTGTCGGGACTCACGCTCTTTTTTCACGTGATGTGGCGTACAAAAACCTGAAACTTGTCGTTATTGACGAACAGCACCGTTTTGGAGTAACGCAGCGTGCTCTCATTATGACAAAGGGAGATAATCCCGATCTTTTAATGATGAGCGCAACTCCAATTCCCCGCACCCTTGCGCTGACAGTCTTTGGCGACATGGACGTTACGACAATAAAGGATATGCCGCCGGGAAGGAAGCCTGTAAAAACCCACCTCGCGAAGGAATCAAATGAGGCAAAGGTATATGATTTTATCCGCAATGAACTTGATGCGGGGCGGCAGGCTTATTTTGTCTATCCTCTGATAGACGGCGGAGAGGATATAAAGGACGCGGTCTCAATGGCGGAAAGGCTTGCTAATGAAGTGTTTCCGAACCACAGGGTTGATCTCATTCACTCAAAATTAAGTGAAGACAAGAAGCGCCAAACGATGGATGATTTCCGTCAGGGGAAAATCAAAATTCTTGCAGCTACCAGCGTTGTGGAAGTGGGAGTGGATGTCCCTAACGCAACCTGCATGGTTGTTGAACACGCGGAACGTTTCGGCCTTTCAGCCCTGCATCAGCTGCGCGGGCGGGTAGGGCGCGGCAAGGATCAATCCTACTGTTTTCTTGTTTATTCGGATGAACTTACAGAAGACGGCAAAATAAGGCTCAAAGTCATGCTTGAAAATCAGGACGGCTTTGTAATAGCGGAGGAAGACCTGAAACTTCGCGGTCCCGGGCAGATCGCCGGTACTGAACAGTCGGGCTACCTTGTCCTTGGTATCGCAAACCCTATCCGGGACGCGGAAGAGCTTGCCCGCGCCCGCACAGACGCGTTTGCCATACTGGAAAGCGACCCGGATTTACTGTTAGCCGATCACAGCGTCATTGCAAGGGTACTGAAAGAAGCGCCGCCTTTCACCGAAGTAGCGTTATAAATGTATTAACATTGCAAAATATGTAGTATACTATTCATTAAGGGACGGCATTAATGATAAACTGGTTACTTCTGCTTCCTTTGATTCTTCTTGCCATAGCCAGTACAGTTGTAATCATTATCTTTGTTAAAAAAACCGCCGCCATTGCCGAGCCGGAAGAGGAGGAGATGTAATATGGAACAGTACGAAATGCTAAAGCGTTTACAAAAACCAAAAGGCCGTGTTGATGTGGTGCTTGACACCGACACCTATAATGAAATTGATGATCAATACGCCCTCGCTTTTTTGATCAAGTCAAATGAAAAACTGAATCTTGCGGGCATCTATGCCGCGCCATTTTACAATCAAAATTCTTCAAGCCCCGCGGACGGTATGGAAAAAAGTTATAACGAGATACTCAATGTTCTCTCTTTGATGAAGCGGGACGATCTAAAGCCGCTGGTTAAGAGAGGGGCAAAATCATATCTGCCTTCGGAAAAGGAACCGGCGGAATCTGAGGCGGCGCGTGATTTGGCTCAACTGGCAATGAAGTACAGCCCCGAAAAACCGTTGTATGTTGTGGGTATTGCGGCAATTACCAATATCGCCTCCGCCATTTTGATCAATCCACAAATCATCGACAGGATTGTTGTTGTGTGGCTTGGTGGGCATGCCCTTCATTGGCCTGACACAAGGGAATTCAATATGCAGCAGGATGTGGCTGCCGCAAGGGTGCTCTTTAACAGCGGAGTTGCTGTGGTTCAGCTTCCCTGCATGGGGGTCGTATCAGCTTTTACCGTCTCCGCTCCCGAACTGGAACACTGGCTGCGCGGAAAAAATGAACTCTGCGATTACCTTGTCGATTACACAACGAAGTCGGCTCTTAAAGACGGCGGGCTTCCCAACTGGACGCGCGTTATCTGGGACGTTACCGCAGTCGCATGGCTGTTAGACGAAGATTTAATGGCGGACAGGCTGGAGCATATTCCCATTCCGCAATACGACCACCATTATAGTTTTGATCCAACCCGTCATTTTTATCGTTATGTGTATCATATTAACAGGGATAGATTATTTCAGGAGTTATTCAGGAAGCTGTCACAGTAAACTTGCCCTGCAATAAACAATTACACCTTTTATGGGCGTGGCAGCAGGGGGCTTGAGCTAATCCTGTCCCGCAATTAAGGATTTATATCACCCGGGTGCGGGTCAGTAGGGACTTGGAAAGTGCTTGATGAGTCCGCCTACGAAGCCTGAGGTCTTCTCCGGCGGGGAACTCAAGAAAACTTTCCAAGCCCTACAGCCCCGCCACCCATGAGAAATAATACCCGCTTGCAGAGCAAGTTTCTCTGTAAGAGGCCAGCCCCCTCTGCCACGCCCCCAAGAGATATATTTGTTCACTGTAGGGTAAGTCTCACCGGAAGGAGAGAAAATCATCCCCCCATGAAGATAATTTGCCCTGCAAAACACAGAATAAGCCTAATGGCGGCTGCGTGCACCACTTATGAAGGTACGCTGCCCATATAATTTACCGACGGGGTGGCGGAGGCAAAAGTGCCGTGCCCCGTCACGGTGCTTTTGGCCTCCGGCAGGCCCCCAAGGAAAATCTACTGGCAGCGTACCTTCAATATGCGTCTGCGCGCAGACCGCCAAGGAGTTTGTTCCGGTTTTACAGGGCAAATTTCATGTTGACAACTTTCTCACTTTCCGGTATATTTTACTAACAATGCAAGAAGTACGAGGCGCCCTGCAGGGCAAAGCCATTTTGCAATTAAATTCTTGTACGAGTCAAGAATCTCTCTCTCTCTCTCTCTTATTATAGAAGAAAGTTGTCAAATTTAGGGGATAGGTGTGCCCAGAGGGTAACACCGCTCCCCAGCAGTATTCTATCAGCAAGCATCTATAACACCCCATTTTTAAGGAGAAACTCATGGACTTAGTATACGGAGTCAAACAAGTCATGCACCGCATCCGCGTCAAGTTGTACCCGAACTACCTGCCCGGCGGGGAGGGGACTTATCTTGCAAGAACGGACAGCGAAGCGACATTGTCTGTCGAGGAAGTCTGCGCAGCAGACCGCGACAGGGGCGGTCTGACAGGCAATTTCGACGACTATGTTGGGTTTGTAAAACGTTTCTTCAGGGAAAGCTCCTACCAGCTTGCGGACGGCTATGCCATTAACACCGGAGCCTTTTCGATATATCCGAATCTGGGCGGAACCTTCGTCAATATTGACGAAACCCCCGATCCAAAGAAACACCCATTGACCTTCCGTTTCCGCGCCCACAAACCCTTGCGCGAGCTTGCCGGGCACATCGCCGTTGTGGTGGATGGCGAAGCCGACCCATCAGGGCATATAACCGAGTTTCTCGACAATGAAAACAACTCTGTCAATCACTGGTACGAACCGGGCAACCAGTTTATGCTCACGGGCCACAAGATCAAGATAGCCGGGGACGATCCATCCTGCGGGATGTACATAGTTCCTGTCG
The DNA here is from genome assembly GCA_031256035.1 of Treponema sp. Classification (GTDB taxonomy): domain Bacteria; phylum Spirochaetota; class Spirochaetia; order Treponematales; family Breznakiellaceae; genus WQXQ01. The sequence goes on from JAIRRJ010000094.1 coordinate 30,618, forward strand.
AATATAACGACCCGCCTGTCAAGGTAACGCGGATAATAGAAAACGGCGCCGGCAAGATCATTGGCGTAATCCCGAACGCCGAGTGGGAAAAAGTTAAAATAGAAATCCGCACCCAGTTTGCGGGTTCGGGAGGCGTTTTCCTGAAAAGCCCGAGGGTAATAACCAGTAAGTTCACATTGGAGCAAGCGTAATGGGCTGGTACAGGGAGCGGTTCCTGCCTAGTACAGAGATCAGTAATAGGCTGGTACAGCGTGCAGTACATGCCTTGTACAGAGGTCAGTATCAGGCTGGTACAGCAGGCTGTAGCTGCCTTGTACAGCGGGAAAGCGCAGGTGCAATGGATTGTAAAAGGATAAATGGGGTTATGTGCCATAAAATCTAAAAAAAGGTTTTATGAATTTAAACGCATAATGATATACTTTGTTGCCAAAGTAAAGGAGCAAACAATGGCAAACAAGAAATCTTGGTTGGGAATGCTGGTAATGGTGCTGGTATTCGGAATGATGATTGTTGGGTGCGATGATGATAATCCGAATTTAGATTCAGCACTCTTTGGAACATGGGAACACGCTGATGGTAGGGTAATTACTTTTAATCGGGATGGTACATTTACTTTTCTGAATGTAGAAGATAACATGAGCGCAAGCGGAACATGGTCTACAAGTAACGGAATCGTTTATATAAATTATTCAGGAATGGAAGGTGTTGCGCCTTTTTCATATACTTTCATTAATGGTGATCTTGTTTTAGGGGGTGCCACTTACGTGAAAAAATAAATAAAAGAATTTTATCCGCATAATTTTCTGTATGAATTATGGGAATATGTTATATAAGATTTTACTTCGCAAAAGGTGACAGACACTTTAACCACACAGCAAAGGTACGCTGCCAAATAAATTACTTGAGGGGTGTCATCGAACCAAAGGTTCGAGGGAAAAGCCGCCCCCGCGTGGTGTTTTTTCCCATGACAGGACCCCAAGGAAAATCGTTAGGCAGCGTGCCTTCATGCCATCACACCCCAATAGCTTCCAAGATAAACCTTTTCTGTTCGCTGAATTCTTTTGACACTGAAAAATCAGAATCCCTTTTGCTGACTTCAATTTTGTGAGCGATCCTTCCGGGCTTGCCGTTCATGACGTACACGGTATCAGAGAGGAGCAGCGCCTCCTCAACATCGTGGGTGATGAAAAGGGTAGAAAGCTTCATCCGCGCTGAAATATCCGCGTACCAGTGCTGCATTTTCCGGCGGGTGATGGCGTCAAGGGCGGAAAAAGGTTCGTCAAGGAGGATAACTTGGGTTTGCGTCATGCAGGTGCGCAGCAGGGCGGCGCGCTGGCGCATACCTCCTGAAAGCTGATGCGGGTATTTTCTTTCATAGCCCTCAAGACCGAACATGGGGAAAAAGGCGGCTGCCTGTTCGCGGGCGTTTTTCTTTTTTTCGCCTCGGATCAACAGCGGTAGGATCACATTGTCAAGAACGGTGCGGTATTCGAGTAACAAATCTTTTTGCAGCATATAGCTAACCCTGCCCGAAATGCCGGTGATGTCCTCTCCGCGTAGGAACACTTTTCCCGCATCGGGAGTATCCACGCCCGCAAGAACATTGAAGAGCGTAGTCTTGCCCACTCCCGAAGGCCCCAACAGGGAGATAAATCCCCCATCGGGAAGCTCAAGGCTTATGCCTTGCACAACCGGTTCACCCTCGTAATTTTTGGTGATGTCTTCGCAGGAAAAAAATTCTCCCATATTAATCCCTTATCTTTCCTTTGTGTACTTTGTGTTCTTCGTGCCTTTGTGTGAGGTCTTTGGGAGTTATGGCAAGTATTCATTGGTGAAACCTTTCCTGCCTATGTTTACTTCCAGTAAGCCGCGCTCGAACATCCAGCGGTAAAACCCTCCCCAGCGTTCAGCGTCTATCTCCCCCCAGCGCGGAGCGTCATCCTGATAGCGCGATTGCAGATAATGCTGGCTCTTCATGACAAGTTCGCGATCCAGTTCAGGCGCGTGTTTCAAAAGAATTTCTGCCGCTTCTTCCGGGTAATCAATGGCAAAACAATACCCCCTGCTCACGGCTTTCATGAATCTTTTCGCTGTTTCAGGTTTTTTTTCAAGCCAGTTCGTGTTAGCCGCAATTACAGGCGTATAAAAATCCAACTGAGGATCAAGGCTGCCAAGGTCAATGAAATTTATCTGTAAACCGTTAACCAGCGCGGCAATCCCTTCCCATGCATAGTACACCCAGATTGCGTCAACATCGGTCAACAGTGCTGATAACGGATCGGTGGCATAGTTTGGTATCATATTTACTTCGGCAAAATTACCGCCGTCTTTTTCAACAAGTTCCTTTATGAGCGCCGTAATGAGCGGGGTCTCCCACGATTCAAAACGTTTACCCGCCAAGTTGCGCGGGCTGTTGATGCCGCTTTTCGCAAGGGACATTATCCCCGAAGTGTTATGGCTGATGATTGCCGCCACCGCCGTTAACGGAAGCGCGCCGTGGTCTTTCGCGATTGCCGGTCCCATTGTCTCCTGAAAATCTATGCCGAGCTCAGCGCTGCCCGATCCCACCAGCACCAAAGCCCCGTCTTCCGGCGGCTGTATTATTTTTACGTTCAAGCCTTCTTCGGCAAACCAGCCTTTATCAAGGGCGACATACAGCCCGGTGTGATTGGTATTCGGCGTCCAGTCCAGCACCACACGGATAAGGTTTGCATCGGATTTTTTACACCCTGCAAGAATTAGCATTGTTAAAATAAATATCACGCACTTTTTTTCCATGGCATTGATCCCTTTTCAATTATTGAAATTATTTTTATTAACAAGAGGCTCAGCGCTGATATTAAAATTATCACCGCGAACATTTTATCGAATGAATACGAACGCCGCACGCGGATCATGTACACGCCGAGGCCTGCTTCTCCTCCGAGCCATTCGGCAATCACCGCGCCTATGATCGAGTAAGTGCTTGCGATCTTAAGCCCTGAAAAAAAAGCCGGCAGCGCCTGTGGAAGTTTAAGGAAGAAGTATATCTGCCGCCGTGCCGCTCCCATTGACTGCAAGAGGCGGACAGCGTCAGTATCCACCTGGGTAAAAGCGCCTAACAGGGCGATTGTCATGGGAAAAAAACAGGTGAGGAATACAAGAGTAACCTTCGGCGCGGAACCGTAGCCCATCCATAAAATTAACAAAGGAGCAAGTGCAATAGTCGGCATGGTCTGGGTCAAAAGGAGCAGGGGAGTTATTGACTGTTTCAGAAAACGGTTTGCATCCATGACAATTGCCAGCGCGAAAGAAGCGGCAACTGCAAACGCCAGCCCTGCCATCGCTTCAGCAAGTGTTTGCAAAAGGTGGCGCATGAGCAGTGGAAAATCCGCGATAAACGCCGATGTTACCCGCATCGGGCTTGGCAGCATATAGCCGGGAATAATGCCGCCCATACTCAACAACTGCCAAAGCAGAATTATAGCAGCAATGGGTGCGATACCGGTAAATTTTATTGGATTATTACGCGTTTTTGGCTGTTTCATGTTTCCCTCCGCCGGCATTATCCGTATCAGGTTACGGCGCCCCTTTGGACGCCAAGGGTACTCAAGCGTCAATCCGCCTGATCTCAGCCGGCATGTTGCTGTCCAAGAAGTCGGTTACTTCTTGAACAGCCTTGTTTTTCCTCCCATTTCATGCTGAAACGGTACGAAAAAACTAAATTAAGGAAGGTGTCCGAACAAGTTTCCAACTTTTCGGACACCCCCGAGCCAGCGCCCCTGTTTCTTTTAATGATACATATTCTGTGGAAAAAATGCAATACCCAGTAGGACGCGAATCACTTAACAGTAACATTCATCTTGTCTTTCACAATTTCCCATTCAAAAATCAAAGGAAAGTTTAACGTTGATTTGAAATTAGGTCTTTCCGTGTAAATTATTGCATCAATTTCAGTATCATCTGTATCAGTATCATCATCTTCAGGATCATTTGCATTGATCGTCAATTCCATTGAGCCGTCATTATCTATGAAATTATCGGCTCTAATAGTAACATCAAATGGGTATTCATTATTAACGATAAGTTTGTAGGATTTTGCATCAACAAATGTATAATTGCCAGTTAAGTTATTAGTTTCAATTTTTACACTTGCTATACCATTTTGGTCAACTATATTTATAGGCGATCCGGTATATGCCTTTACTTCATAGTTTTTAGTTTTTCCGGCAGGAAGAGTGTCTGATTTATTGTTATAGATGTAGGACACGTCTTTTTTGGAATTGTTGGTTATTACGGTTGTGTAAGACACTTCATCACAAGCCACAAGCATCAAAGCAGCAGAAATGATTAAAAACAATCTTTGCATGGTATACTCCTAAGTCTCCTGTTTGTTAATTTTAGGAATATTTCAATAATATGTCAATGATGGTATACACTTTGTGAGTTTCTTTTTGTGTGGTCTTTTTCGAGTGATTGCGCTCCAGGTTCATCCCTTAACCGCGCCTGCTGTCAGCCCCTTGATAAATTGTTTGCTCATAACAAGATAAAGTGAAATGACCGGAATCGCCGAAAGGGTCAGCACCGCCAATACTTTTGACCAGTCGGTCTGGTATTGTCCGAAAAGGCGGGTAACGCCCAGGAGCAGGGTTTTTGCCCTGTCGTCGGTGATAAAGATCAATGGAAACCACAGGTCGTTCCAGAAAGGGACAAGGTTATAAATGGCAGTAGTTGCAAGGGCGGGTCGCAAGAGCGGGGCGATGATCCTTGTGAAGACTACAAAACGGCTCGCTCCGTCTATGATACCGGCTTCGGTAAGCTCGTATGGGATTTGGCGGATAAATGCGGTCAGAATAAACACTGCTATAGGTATGCCCATTGCGGTGTACACCGGGATGACTGACCAGATTGTGTTGATCAGCCCCAGAGCGCGGATAAGTTCCAGAATCCTGATAGAAGCGATTTTGATAGGAAGCATCATACCGGCAATGAAGAAAAAATAAAGCCCCAGTGAAATCTTTCCCCGCCAGTTGGCGAGAGCATACGCCGCGAGGCTTCCCGTTATCAGCACCATCGCAAGTGATAGAATCACAACGAAAAGGCTGTTCCTGAAATACACAAGAAAATCACCGTCCGTCAGTACTGCGGCATAGTTCATGAAGTTCCATTTTTCCGGCAGCCCGAAGGGATTCTGGTAAATTGAAAGCCTGTCCTTGAAGGAATTGATCAACATCACCCAAAGGGGAAAAAGAACTATCAGCGACCAGACAGCCAGAGTAATGTGCGCGCTATAATTACGGTTCTGTTTTTTCAAAGAAGTCTTTTTTTGAAAGAACATCAATTCCCCCCTTGAGTTGCCCGTAACGTAGGAATGACTCCCGCGCAGAGAACCAAAAAGGTGATGACGGCGATGGCGGCGCCCATGCCCGGATCGGGAATACCCACCGGATGCTGGCCTGCGATGCCGACACGGTAGAACAGGGTGCCGATGATGTCCGTTGCATAGTTGGGTGCGCCGTTCACATTCGTCATTGAAAAGACCACGTCAAAGGCGTTGAAGTTGTTTACAAAAGTAAGGATAGCTATCATTCCCGCAACAGGTTTTATCAGGGGCAGTTTGATACGCCAGAATATCTGAATGTCATTTGCCCCTTCGATATTTGCGGCTTCGATATAATCCTCGCTGATGTTTCGAAAAGCAGCAACGAACATCATCACCGGAATGCCAATCCACTGCCAGCATGACACCAGCGACACGCTGAGCAGGGCTGTGCTTTTATCTCCCAGCCAGGGCTTCACGAGAAATTCCATGTCCAAAGACCGGAGGAAGGGGCCGCTCCACACGGGATTGAGGAGGAGCTTCCAGAGGTAGCCTGTAACCAGCACCGCCAGAGTTGTCGGCAGAAAGATCACCGTTTGGTAAAACTGCCTTGCCTGCATTGTCTTTTTGGTAAGCAGCACAGCGAAAAAAATCCCCAGGCAATTTTGCACGATCATGTGAATGATAAAAAAGAGTACCGTGTTTGTAAAAGCGCCGCGGTAACGTTCAACAAAACGCTCAATTGTAAAGAGTTGTTTGAAATTCTCCATCCCAACGAAAGTCCGTCCCAAACCCGCCGAACCTGTATAAAGAGATAGGCGCATAGAATCAAGGAGAGGCCACGCCATGAAGACGACATAAAACAACAAAGCGGGCGCAAGCCAGATAATCCAGCCTGCGCCTCTATTTTTAATCATTTTTAATTGTCTGTTCAACTTGCTTTCCTGTTTCAGCTAACGAAGCCTTGCGGCAGCAGTTTCCATTGCATCGGCAGCCTGACGCGGTGTAATCTGACCCCTGATCACTTGTATCACCGCCTGATTCATGGGCGCGTAAAGGTCCATAAATTTAGGCCACAGGAAGCGGGCATCGGTTTCCTTGCCGCTGTTGAGGCCAAGGAATTCGTTGGCATGGACATTCGTAAGCCGGATGGGGAAGTTGATCATCGGGAAAAAACCCAAGGGCAGCGCCGCTGCCGCAATAGTTGCCCCATCGCGGCTGGCAATCCATGCGAGGAATTCTTTACACTCTTCGGGATACTTTGATTTGGCATTGTAGGTGATCGCCATATCGGGATGGAAGGTTATTGCGGTTTTTTTACCTTTTGGCGCGGGCATGGCAAAAACGCCCCAGTCAAATGTTACGTCTGAATACACGCCTGTTGTCCATGAACCGTCCATGAACATTACCGCCTGCTGAGTATTGAAGAGCGCCTGGGAATCATTATATGTTACCGACTCGTATCCTCTGGGAAGATACTTGGCAACATCCGCCATTGCCTGAAATGCGGCGATAAAAGCGGCGTCATTCAGCTTTTTGGCTCCGCTTTCATACTGCACGCGGTCAGCGGCGCCGCCTGTAAAATTGGGCAGCATCCCCAAAAAGAATGTTTCCAGAATGTCCCATTCATCCGCAACCCCGTTTGCAAGCGGCGTAAGCCCGTTTGAAGCAAGGGTTCCGCAGAGCGAAATGAAATCCTCCCATGACTGCGGCACGGAAAGCCCTAATCTCTTGAAGATGCTTTTGTTGTAATACACTGCGTGGGAAACCGCAGCGAAGGGGACAGCGAAATATTTACCGTCCGGCATCTGCCACGGCGCGCTGTTGGACGCGGTGAAATTCTGTTTCACCCCGGGAATATCACTGCAATCCCCGAAATAGCCTGCCCTGAAAAGTTCCTGCCCGGTGGCGTAGGAACGGGCGTATATCAAATCCGGGCCGGTGCCGCCCTCAAGCTGGAGCCGGAGTGTGGCGTTGTACTCAGGCGGATTGATAGGCCGGAACTGGATTTCCACATTTGGTTTAACCTTTTTGTATTCCGCCAAAAGTTTGTTCATCTGGGCAACATCGTCCGCCCGCCATGAACCCATTGTCAGGACAACCTTGTCTGAGGAGTCCATGCCGCCGCGCGCGAATACCGCTGCCGCAACAACAATGAGAATTGCCAATAGAGTTACTTTTTTCATCTTTACCTCCAAAAAAATGTTTTTGATATACTGAAGATAACCACGAAGTCATTCGTAAAAAATATCTTTATGGAGAAAATGTTTGTCGCGAAATACACCACTTGTCACGCAAAATCCGTAACAAACTCCTTGGCGGGCTGCGCACAACCCTTACGGGAGCTAGGACGGCCATAGAATTTATTCTTGGTTGAAAAATAGGTTTCATTTGTGGTTATTTTTTATGTGTCGTGTTCATTTAATTCGTGCCGTATGCTCCCTTCAGGGGTGCGCGCAGCCCGCACATAGATTAGTCCTGCATTTTTGCAGGACAATTTACCATCATGATGGATTATTTTCACTCTTCCGGTAAAGTTGACATATGGTGAGTAAATATGTCTCTGGGGGCGTGGCAGAGGGGGCTGACCTCTTACAGAGAAACTTGCTCTGCAAGTGGGTATTATTTCTCATGGGTGGCGGGGCTGTAGGGCTTGGAAAGTTTTCTTGAGTTCCCCGCCGAGAAGACCTCGAACCTTCGTACCGAAGGTACGCAGTTCGTGGGCTTCGAGGCGGACTCATCAAGCACTTTCCAAGTCCCTACTGCCCGCGCACCCGGTAGATATAAATTCTTAATTGCGGGACAGGATTAGCTCAAGCCTCCTGCTGCCACGCCCATAAAAAAATAATTACTCTGCATACGTTTATTTTTGCTCCGTGGTGCCTCAAGTAAAAATCGAACCGTAGGAATAGATGCCTCAAGATAGAAAATCTAACCAAAGGAACCGAAGCGCAACGGCTTCAAGTTTGATTTATGAACAAACACAGGAA
>JAIRRJ010000119.1 GCA_031256035.1 Treponema sp.
CCAGACAGACCTATTCGGTGAAAAGACTCAAGGCCGCAGGGGTTACATAGACCTGTTTTGGAAGGGTCACATTATTATTGAGATGAAAACCCCCGGCAAAGACAAGGTAAAAGCCTTTCAACAGGCAAAGGAATACGCCGAACATTTACCGCCTACCGACCTCCCCAACGGCATTTTAATTTCCGATTTTGTCTCTTTTGATTATTACGATTTGGAAAAGAACTGCGAGCCTGATTATTTTACGCTTGCAGATATTCCGAAAAAAGTAGAGCTCTTTGCCGATCTTGCAGGTTACAAAGATGTTGTTTTTCAAGCCGTCAGCCCCGTAGACATAAAAGCAGCCGAACACATGGGGGAATTGTACGATGCCCTAAAAGACTCTGGCTATAAAGACCATCAACTGCAAATGTATCTTGTGCGGCTTCTTTTTTGCCTTTTCGCCGATGACTCCGGCATATTCGATGAAAAGAAATTGTTTTTCAAATATATCAAAGACAGAACAAATGTAGACGGAAGTGATTTGGCCCTGCACCTGGGGCAGATATTTGACACTCTGAATAATCCAAAAGAAAACCGCCTAAAAAACATTGACGAAACATTAAATAAATTTCGATACATTAACGGCGGCCTTTTTGAAGAACGGCTGGAAACAGCCGCTTTTACCTCCATCATGCGGAAAACTCTGTTGAATTGCTGTACGCTGGATTGGAGCCAGATTAAGCCGGAAATTTTCGGTGCAATGTTTCAGAGTGTAAAAGATAAGGAAAAACGCCGTGAACTTGGAGAACATTATACCAGCGAAACCAATATACTAAAGATAATACGCTCTCTTTTTCTCGATGCCCTTTGGGAAGAATTTGAACAAATACAAAAACTGTCCTTCGCTCTTAGAAAACAACGCATTTTGGAATTTCATACCAAGTTGCGCAGATTAAAGTTTCTCGACCCTGCCTGCGGTTGTGGCAATTTTTTGGTTGTCAGTTATCGTGAACTTCGTCTTTTAGAGATAGAAGTTTTATCGGAATTCTTGCAGTTGGAAAAAGTAATTGATATTGACATATATGTCAGGGTAAATGTTGACCAGCTTTACGGAATTGAAATTGAAGAATTTCCTGCCCGTATAGCTCAAACCGCTCTATGGCTAATGGATCATCTTATGAACGTAAAAGCATCAGAAAGATTGGGGCAGTATATAGTCCGCCTCCCTTTGACTGCCACGCCGACAATAGTAAATACCAATGCTTTGACTACTGATTGGGAAACGATAATACCAAAAGATGAACTGTCCTTTATTCTTGGCAATCCGCCGTTTCTAGGTGCAAGCATAATGAATAAAGAACAGAAAAAAGAATTGGAGAATGTTTTTGACAATTTAAAAGGATGTAACAGTCTTGATTATGTGTGTTGCTGGTATAAAAAAACGGCACAGTACATTCATGGTACTAAGATAGAAGCAGCATTTGTATCGACTAACAGTATTTGTCAGGGTGAACAGGTTCCGCTCCTCTGGCCGGAATTGATAAGCAAACATGGAATAGCAATAAATTTTGCCCATCAAACCTTCAAATGGAGCAATGAGGCAAGAGGCAAAGCTGCTGTTTACTGCATTATAATCGGGTTTAGCCAGATTGAACGAGAAACTAAAGCGATATTTCAATACCCCTTGGTTACAAGCGAGCCAAGTCAAACATCGGCTAAACGAATAAATTCATATCTGATTGATTCTGACAATATTTTCATCAAAAGCAGATCAACGCCTATTTGCAGAATTCCTGAAATGGTCTACGGCAGTAAACCTACAGACGGCGGCAATCTGTTATTTACGAAAGAGGAAAAAGACGCTTTTTTGGAGATTGAGCCAAATGCCGCAAAATATATCAGGCCCCTGATTTCCGCACATGAATATCTGCATGGAAAAGAACGTTTTTGTTTATGGCTGACTAAAATTGAACCGATAGAATTAAAAAAACTACCTCATGTATGCAAACGACTGGAAGCGGTGAAAGAAATGCGGCTTGCAAGCAAAAAAGAAGCAACAAGATTTTTGGCGGATACTCCGAGCTTGTTTGAATACATCGCACACCCTGACACAGGATATATAATGATACCCTGTCATTCATCTGAAAACAGAAAATATATCCCTATGGGATTTTTGGATAAATATTCCATTGCCAATAATAGTTGCTCTATAATACCCAATGGAGCAATTTATCATTTTGGTATTTTAACATCGACAATGCACATGGCATGGGTACGCTGTGTTTGCGGAAGAATAAAAAGCGATTATCGTTATTCCGCTTCTATAATTTACAATAATTTTCCTTGGCCCAACCCAACTGAAAAACAACAAAAAATAATTGAAGAACTTGCCCAGGAAATACTAAACATTCGGGAAAAATTCCCCCAAAGCACCCTCGCCGCTTTATACGACCCCTTAACAATGCCGAAAGAACTCTTAAAAGCCCACCAAAAACTTGATAAAGCTGTAGAAAGCGCATACGGGCGCAGCTTTGACGATGACAGCCAGCGTGTGGCGTATTTATTTGAGCTATACCAAAAATTGACTGGAGAACTGTTTGTGGAAGAAAAGAAGCGGGGCAAGGGGAGGAAGATATGAAAAATATATCAACATTATGTGAAGCAAATATGTATGTCACAAAACTTGAATTATTTAGTTTTAACAGTTTTGAACATGAAACTATTTTATGGACCAACAGAGGAAGATGTGGAGGTGGTGGAAAATGAATATGGGTAACAAAACAAAAATACCGGCTGTTTACAAAGAAGATTTACAAATATTTCTTCAATCTATAAATGAATTAGAGTGTATCAAAAAAAGAGACCGGATTTGTATGGTCTGTTTAAAAACTATCTCAATTGAAAATATTCAACTCATTATTCCACGGCAAAATCAAACTTTTGATTTTGTATGTGATAATATAGTATGTGTAGAAGAATATAATCATAAGAAAGGAGTGTAGATATATGAATGAATTACTAAAAATATTACTATTTTTTGGAATAAGTTTAGGAATGGTGATTTTTATTGTTTTTATATATATTCTTGGAAAAATATATCCAACTTTAAGAATTATCATTTCTGATATCGTAAGATTTTTTGGCTGGACAGGAAAAAAAGTTAGAAAGTTCAGCATTGAACAAAGATATCAAGGCTCAATTAATGGTATTATTCAAGAATATAACAAAAACTTTGAAAATCCGATATTACCTCATTGTAAAATAGAATGGGTTACACCTGAAAACCAACAAAATATTTTAAAAGAAAATGAAGCCATAATTTGTTTGAGTTTTAATAAAAAAGACGATAACCTAAACTTTTATAATGCAACATTGAATTTTGTTCAAACAGCCTTGATTGCAAAAGCAAAAGATTATTTGAATAAGTCATACTCAAAAGCAATTGATCTGCTAACAACTCATATTATTTTAAGAAAGAATAGAAGGGAAGTGCTTACAATCTTTAGAAAGAAATTAAACGATTTTGATGAAAACATAAGACATGAATTTGAAAATTTAATTCCAACCGATAATGGTGGATTGTTTTTTAATATGCTCTTGCCTGAATTTCATTTTTATGGAGAACTTATAGATACTTTACCCCCTAATTCAGAGTTTAATGCAGAAGCCGATGGCTTGTTTAATTGGTTTAAAGAGTTAGCGACGAGAGAAACAGACGAAAGGACAAATTTGAAATATATTTCAAAAAACATTAAGATAGGAGTCATTTTAGTAGGAAGAGATGAAACATGGGGAACACAAGGAATAACAGCATACACAAAGTGGGCAGATTATTATGCAACAAATGATTTTACTTCTGTTTATGTTTTAGCGAGAAAAAAACGTGGAGAAGATAGAGCCGATGAGTTGGTAAAAATATTGAATCAAGTAAAAGGATTTGACATAATAAATAAAAATCCGAAAATTAGAGGTGTTACAGCAGAAGGAAAGGAATATATTGTAACATGCTATTCTTTACGTCCAAATAAAACAAATATTATTTATTTAGCCTGGGAGGAGCTAAAAAAATGTTATGATGAACGGATAGCGGTTTCCGCAATTATTGATTATGTCCAAAAAAGCAGCATATTTATTAATATATTTGGGCTAAAATATGAACTGCCAAACGCTGAGCTTTCTGAAATAACAATCAATGATGCACAAAAAGTATTCAAGATTGAGGATGAATTATTTTTAAATATTATTGAATTTGATGCAGATAGACAACATATTGTTCTTTCTAATAAGGGCACAAATTCAGATCCAAAACATTACATCAATGCGATATTAGATGAAAATAAAGTTTACTCATGTATAGTAGAAAAAATTCAAACAGACCAGCAAGGCTTACAAAAAGGATTATTAGTTTCTAACGATGAGTTAAAAAATTATGCTTTTATTCCAAAATCAAAAGTAACATATAGTCGCTTTCTTGACCTTAATAAAAAATATACATTGAAACAGAATATAAATATAATCATAGAAAAATATGATTCTTCTTCTTCGAGATTTATTGGCAAATTGAATAATATTATCAATCCATGGGAAAGTAAAACATTTAGCAATTTAAAGATTGGTAATTCTATAAAAGTATTAGTAAAACAAATAAATGAATTTGTGATTATTTGCGAAATAGAAGAAGGATTAGAATGCTTCTTGTCAAAACAAGAAATATCATGGGATAAAAACGAATCTGTCACTTCTCTATTCAAAGTTGATGATGAAATTGAAGTAAGAATTATGTCAATTGATCTTGATAAAAATAAAATAAATGTTTCGATAAAACGACTTGCTAAAACTATAGAATTAGAATATTTTGAATCATATTTTAATAAGTTGGTTGATGTTGAAGTGACAGAATTAATATCAGGGAAAGGGCTTGCTATCAAATATCCAAATGGAACAAACACTGGATTTATTCATTGGTTTGAAATAGGTTGGGGACCTGTTGGAAGATTTGAAACTTTGTATAATAAAGGTGACATTTTAAAAGCAGTATTATATGAATTTGATACAGAAAAAAATAGTTTAAAGTTCAGTATAAAAAGACAATTTAATCACCAATTTACGGAATGGTTAAATAATATAGATAAGAAAGAGGTAATGCAGGGGAAAGTTATTAGACATTTTGAGAATAGTGCCCAAATAGAAATAACAAAAAATAATTTTACTGTCCAAGCATTTATATTAAAGCAAGATATATCAAATTTTGCATACATAGAAACAAAGGATTTACAATTTTACTTGCCAATTGGACACTCTTTTGGCTTTTACATCAAAGAAATCAATGAAAGCTGGAGAACCATTTCATTATCAAGACGTGAATACTTAAATCAATCTGAATATCCGCAATATGGAGTTACTATCAATACAACATATGTTAAGGAAAGCAATTTTAAGGGATATTTATATTCAGACGAAATAGAAGGATGGACTAATTTGCCAAGTAACAAAACCCCATTGGGAAAAAATATTGAAGTTTTGTTAATTTCTTCTAAAACAGGCGAATTTGCAATAGTAGATAAAACTATGCACTAAAATATGGTAACATACGGTGGTTACAATGAGTAAAAAGAAGCCAGAAACTGTTCTACAAAAAAACACCCAAATTGACATAACGTTATTATTTGAGCATATCACAAAGATAATTGAAAAACGCAAAATCAAGGCAGGGGCTTATGCTAATCGTGAAATAACACTGATGTATTGGGAAGTAGGGCGGTACATCGGCTCTGTCCTACTGAGCGGAGAACGTGCGGAATACGGAAAACAGATTGTGTCGACACTGTCGACACAATTAGTAGGACGGTACGGAAAAGTTTTTGAACTGCGAAACTTGCGGCGTATGGTACAATTTGCGGAGTTGTTTCCGAATATTGAAATTGTGTCGCCACTGGCTACACAATTAAGCTGGTCGCATTTCATAGAATTATTGTCACTGGAGACTGATAAAGCAAGACTATATTATGCCAACGAAGCCTCATCAAGGAATTTGGGTGTCCGTGAATTACGCAATCAAATTTCCCGCAAAGCCTATGAACGGCAGGAAATAGCCAATGCAGCTTTAACAGAAAAATCGGCAGTACCTTTCAATGTGTTTAAAGACCCGTATCTGCTTGATGTTTTGGACTTGAAAGAAAACTTTATGGAAGCTGATTTGGAGAAGGCGGTATTGCTAGAACTTGAAAAATTCATACTGGAATTCGGTCATGGGTTCACCTTTGTTGAGCGTCAAAAACGCATGACAATGGACGGAGATGACTTTACCCTTGACCTGCTTTTTTATCACAGAGATTTGAAACGCCTTGTGGCGATTGAACTAAAAATAGGCAAATTCATCCCGCAGTATGAAGGTCAAATGAAATTCTATTTGAAGTGGCTAAACAAATATGAACGCAGAGAAGATGAAAATGAGCCTATCGGCTTAATTCTTTGCACAAAGGCAAGCCGTAATCAGATAGAACTGATGGAGTTAGACAAATCTGGCATTGCGGTTGCCGAGTATTGGACAAAATTACCGCCTAAAGCGGAGTTTGAACGTAAAATCAAAGAAATTCTCACCGAAGCCCAGGAACGTTTAGAACGCCGCAAATTACTTCCCGGCAATAAAACCAAAAAACAGCTAAATTATTATTACGAGCCAAAAGATGACGATACGGAGCTATAATCCGCAAACCTTGACTGATACAAAACTGATACTTTTTTTGAAAATTTCATTTTTCTTGACATTTTTTCTCTGATATGCCATGATATGTTAAGATATGTTATAGGTTCTTATGAACACTTAATTCCTTATCCTGTAAGGAATTAGGCGGTTTTATAAAAAACCCGTGATATGTTATTGAATGGTGTTATATGCGGTGAAATGAAGGCTGGCACGTTTGAGGTGCTAGTGCCGAGAGGCATGGAAGTTCAAGTCTTCTAGGCCGCAGAAGTATGATTTGTCGGAAGTTTCAAGTCTTCCATGTTACAGAAGTATTAAGTTACGCCGATTTGCGTATCACAAGGTTTACTGGCAGAAGCAGGGTCAGCGCGTTTTCTCCGCAGTCGGCGCTACGGTTAACGATCATTTCCACCGCACGGTAACCTATAGCCAGTTTCTGGACATTCATTGTGGTAAGCTGCGGGTTGGTATAGCCGGCTATTTCAATGTTATCTATACTTATTACCGCAGTTTTAGAAGGGACAGCGATACCTTGTTCGTGCAGGTAATGGAGAATTCCAACGGCAACTTCGTCGCACCCTGCGCAAATGGCTTTGGGCATGGCTCCAAGGTTTTTGTGAAGCCGTTGTACTGCCAGATATCCTGATGCCATGTCTGCCGCTGCGTCAATGTAAAGCCCGGATATATCTTTTTCACCCTGTTCCAAAAAAGCCTGTTTGAATCCGGCAACCCGTTGATCAGATTCGCCGATGTAAACAATGTCCCGGTAGCCCTGATCAAAAAGGTAATTTGCAGCCTGAAGAGCGGCTGCCTGCCTGTCAAATGATACCGAGGATAGTCCTGGCATCTGCCAGTCAACGCAGACAATCTGCTCGATCTGTACCTGAATGCGTTCAATGAGCTGCCAATCCTCAGGGGTTTCAAGGCATTGATCAATTGCCACAAGCAACAGCCCGCATATCTCCTCGGAATGAATCAACTGGTTAAACAGGATTGGGTCTTTTAGTTCATCAAAAAAACGTATAAACCTTATGTGAAAACCGTTTTCATGAGCTGCAGAATGAATTCCTGCAAGCATCTCCGTATAATACGGGCGCAGGAACATTTCGGCGCTGCACAGTACAATGCCGATATGCTCGTCAGCTAAATCGCCTTTGTTGCTCCTCAGCGCCTGGGCGAATTTGTTTGGGCGGTATCCCAGTTCCTTTATGGCATCCAGAATTTTTTCCCGGGTTTCCGGCGCAACGGAACGGCTGCTGCCGTTAAGTACATAGGATACCATGCTGCGGGTTACACCCGCGCGGCGGGCTACGTCATTTTGAGTTACTTTGATGTTCGGATTTTTTTTCACCGGAGCTGCTCTTAACTAATATACATACGCCGTAAGGCGGTAATAATATTGTACCACAAACGGGTTCGCCTCTCAACATATCTTCGTATATTTCACCCGGTGAAATTACAGTTTCCACTGAATTAAAATTCATCACAAAGATCGCGTCTCCCCGTTTTTGGATCGAAACTCCGGCAGGTATTTCCCAGGAGACGCAGGGTGGTATGCCGTGTTTTTCGCAGAGTTCCCTGTAAAATCTGTCTGTAAAAGCCTGTTCTGTTCTTGCGCAGAGGTAGTAGGCTGTCCCTTCCCCGAACTTGCAGGCAGTAACAGCCGGATTTTTTTCGGCGGCAAAACCACTGAGCGCCTGCGCGCCCTGTAGTCGGACATGATCGGCATAATGGGCTGCCTTCCACTGTTGTCCGTACATTTGGAATGTTACAGTTTCCCAGTCCGCTATTGTTCCGGTTTCTTCCACCGAAATGCCGAAGACACAGGTCAAGTTACCGGGTGTTCCCCCCAGATAGCACAGATCGCTTTCATTCACAAGCCCCGTCAAAAATGTGGCAACCGCAGCTCCGCCCTTCTGCACGAACATACGGATTTTTTTCGCTGTTTCTTCACGGAGCATGTAGAGCATAGGAAATACGATAAGTTTATAACGATCAAAATCGGTATATTCGGGACTGATCACATCGCATGAAATACCAGCCTTCCAGAAAGCCCCGTAATGTGCGATACATTCCTTCTGATAATTTTTTTCGATATTCCTCGGAAGCTGGGCATTGTCCAAAGCCCAGCCGCTTTGGAAATCATAGACCACCGCCGCCCTTGATTCGGTATTGGTTCCGGCAATGGTGCTGATTTTTTTCAGCAAACGTCCTGTTTCAGCAACCTCTCGGAAAATACCGGTGTCATTGGAACCTAAGTGAGTAATTACAGCATCATGGAATTTTTCTTCACCTCCCCTGCTCTGCCGCCACTGGAAGTACTGTACCGAATCAGAACCGTGGGCAACTGCCTGCACTGAAGAAAGGATGTGCATACCTTTCTTTTTTTTACTGCTCACCCCCTGCCAGTTGGTGGCGCCGGGGCTTGATTCCATCATTAAAAAAGGTTTGTGCAGATATGACCTGCACAAATCATGAAAAAAACCTGCCTTTACCGCCGCCGGTTCGTCATCGGGGCTGCGGTGCCATTCGGGATAATTGTCCCAGCTTATAATATCCACGTGACGTGCAAACTTGTGGAAATCAAGGCCGACATCAGGCATCTGGAAATTTGTTGTAATAGGGACACCGGGCGTTATGCGCCGCAGGGGTTCACATTCCGCCAGAAAAAAATCTATTGTTTGGTCGCTTGTAAAACGCTGCCAGTCCAGCATAAGACCGTGAATGGAATGATCAGCAGGAAATATCTGTTCCCATGAAGTAAAGCGGTGGCTCCAGAATGTGGTGTACCAGGCGGCATTAAGGGCATCTAGGGTTACGTACCGGTCTTTAAGCCAGTCCCGGAAAACGGCAAGGCATTGAGGGCAGTAACAGGGCATACCGTTGTATTCGTTGGAAACATGCCACAGGATCAACGCCGGGTGAGTCCCGTAACGTTCCGCGAGTTTTGTGTTGATCCGCACACAGGCTTCCCGGTACTTTACAGATGTCCGGCAGTGGTTATGCCTCCCGCCGTGGGGCTGCCGGACGCCGTTAGCTGCCATCCGGCAGGTTTCGCCGTATTTTTCGGAAAGCCATGCGGGCTTGGAGCCTGAGGGAGTTGCAAGGATTATTTTCTGTCCGTTTTGATGCAGCCGTTCGAAACACCCGTCCAGCCATTCAAAGTTATATACCCCTTCTGTACTTTCAAGAATTGACCATGAAAAAATACCAACAGCGAGGACATTTATTCCCGCTTCACGCATATAGAGTAAATCTCTGTCCAGTAATTCAGGAGAATCAAGCCATTGTTCATAATTGTAATCGGCGCCATGCAGCAAACCCATGTTGTACAAGCCGCGGCTCATTCCTTAACTGCCCCCATTGTCAATCCGTCTATGATGTATTTTTGGGATATAAAAAATATTACCAATACGGGAAGCGCTGCCAGAATTGTTCCGGCGGTTACAATCCCCCAGTTGGTATCGAACCGCTGCTGGGTAAACATAAATATACCAACCATTATGGTTGATTGATCGTTTCCCTTAAGGAGAAGGTTAGCTATGATAAAATCACCGTAGGTAGTCATAAAGGCAAGGATTGCGACAGTTATAACCATCGGCCTTATTACAGGAAAAATAATCATCCAGAAGACCTGCCAGTAAGAGGCGCCTTCGATAAGCGCCGATTCGTCCAGTTCGACAGCTATGGAATCAATATACGATTTGACCATCAGTACGTTAATACTCATAGCTCCGGCAACATACACGCAGATGAGGCCGCCGTGGGTATTAATACCCAGAAAGGGAAGGTAATTGCCGATCTGCTGCATCATAACGAAAATGGCAACCATTGCGAGGATTCCCGGAAAAACATTTAAGATCATGATCCCCATCATCACTTCCCGCCTGCCCCTGAACCGGAATCGGGACAGGGCGTAGGCCGAAACGCAGGTGAGCAGCACAATAATGGAAACCGAAATCGACGACACTTTGAATGAATTGAACATCCATTTGCCGAATGACAAATTGGAATTACCCAGGAGG
This sequence comes from Treponema sp., assembly GCA_031256035.1. Taxonomy (GTDB): domain Bacteria; phylum Spirochaetota; class Spirochaetia; order Treponematales; family Breznakiellaceae; genus WQXQ01. Next base: position 10,708 of record JAIRRJ010000119.1, read on the forward strand.
TCCAGATAATTGTTCAATGTAAGTGTAGAAGGAATAATCTTCGCTCCCATGAGGGACCTGGCGGGATTTAATGAAGTAGCGACAATCCAGAAAAACGGAAGTACCGCAAAAGCAATAAACATCAAAGCAACTGCATACTTCACAATGGCTATGATCAATTTGCGCTGCTGTTTTTTCATCCTTTGCTCCTTCCCTAACGGGTTTCCTTCATGGTTTTGGTATTCAGGGTCTGGAAGAACACCATCAGCGCCACCAGGATAAAAAGCAGCACCGTAATGGCCGCGGAAAAGCCGTAATCGGCGGCGTTGGATGAACTAAAGCCCAGACGGTAAATAAACGAGATTAAAAGGTCTGTCTGGCCCATAGGCGCCGCCGTATCCGCCATTGCGGGCAGCCCGGCGTTAAAGCCCCAGATCAGGGTAAAATTATTAAAGTTAAAACAAAAAGAGGCAATCACAAGAGGCGCCAGTATGCGCATAACCATGGGCAAGGTTATTTTCCGTATTATTGTAAATGCGCCTGCCCCGTCAATTGCGGCAGCCTCAAAGAAATCCTTTGATATTGACCTTAAGGCGCCTGAAGACAGCACATAAAAATAAGGGTATGACAGATACACGTTGATCATAATCACAGCAAAACGGGTCAGGGCGGCGTTGGTGAAAAACTTGGGAGTAAACCCGGAAATGCCGGCAATGAGTGTCGTAATAAGGCCAAGGTTTTCATTAAGTAATGCCCGCCATACCACGATTGAAACCAGCACCGGAATGGGATAAGGGATGATTAGCAGGGTTCGGATGAGACGGCGGAATTTCAGATCATCAAAGATCAGGGCAATCATCATACCGATGGCAAAACTTATCAGCACCGAAAAGAGAGAAAATGAAATATTCCAGATAAGCATACCAAACACAGGTTTAAGAAAACCCTGATTGCCTAAAAAACGAATGTAATTATTCCAGTTGATGTTTACAAAGTAACCCGGGGTCAGGGTTTTTCCTGATTGGGATGTATAGGTACCAAATAAAGAGCTGTACTCTTCCCCGCTTTGATTGTCGGTAAAGGTATTTTCAATATCGTTATAACTGTAGGCGGGAAGCTGCACAGCCACTTCCTGCATCGAAATAATCCTGATAACCTGCGGCGGCCGGCCAAATTCCATTTCACCAAGCGCCTGCAAATTTTGCAAAGTTACTGCTGGACTCATTTTTGCATAACCGTCAATTTCCCCGGGGGCTTCCCTGAAATTCCGTTCTTCGGGAAGCTCGCCGGGTTTTACCGTAGAGTAGCCATCTTCCTGTTCAAGCAAAAGTAAATAATCTTTACCTTTCTGGTAGGCTGTCCAGCCCCATGAAGCGCCCTCATCGGGACGGTACATCTCTGCGGAAATTCGCTTTACCACCTGAGCTTTGGTCAGTAAGTGTCCGCCGCTCATGTTGGTAAAGGAAAGATAGATCGTGTAGAAAATGGGAAAAACAGTAAACAGCAGCGCCATCACCAGTGCGGTGGCAAGCCACCGCCATGATGAGAGAGATTGCTGCAATGATGTCAATGCAACAAAAATAACTGCGGCGCTTACAAAAGCCGCCAACGGGTAAAGGCCATCGTTGACTAACCTGAAAGCCAGCCATGAACCCAGAAGGCAGAATGCTGCTGTTCCGGCAATTCGTACGTAATTACCCATTATTTTGACTGGGTTTCAATCTGGAGCTTGGCATTCCGCAGGGCGTCCGCCGATGATCTGTCACCTGAGAAAGCAAGCGCCGCTGCCGCGACCCACGCGTCCCAGACATAACCCATTTCAGGAATCGAGGGCATTGGTATGGCACTGACACCGGCGGCATTGAATCCTTTTGTGTCGCTGTCTGCCGCTGAATCAAATACTGTCTTCCATGCCGAAGGCCGCCCTTCAGCCTGGAATATAGCCATCAAACTTTTCTCCCTGGCGATAAAATCTGTTACAAAGGTTTGGGCAAGCAGCCTGCGGGGGCTGGCGGAGCTGACAATCATGCCCTGAACCCCAAGGAAAGGATTGCCGGCAGGTCCGCCCTTTCTCGCCGCCGGGAATTTACCGATTGCATACGGTACTCCGGCTTCTTTGAAACGGTTCAACGCCCAGGGTCCGGTAAATACAAAGGGAGCTTTGCCGCTTTCAAAAAGCACATGGGCGGCGTCCCAGTCGATGTTTTCCGGAATCAGTTTTTTCTTTACCTGTGCGGTAAGGAATTCAAGTCCCGCAACAAACCCCTGATCCGCCATAGTTACGGTTTTCCCATCAAGGCTGCCGTCTCCCTTCTTGGCGAAAATCGAGCCGCCAAAACTGTCATACACCGGATACGCATTGTAAGTGGCATCGGGAAGCCCGCAAATATACTCTGCCCTTCCCGCCCTTATGAGGTTTTCGGACATGGTAACCATCTCATCCCATGTTTCCGGCGGAACGGGCACCATGGTGGTATTGTAGAAGAACCCGATGTTTTCAACCGCAAGGGGTACGCCGTAAAGCTTGCCGTTATAGTTAAACCCGTCAATTGCCGGCTGAAGGAAAGAACTGCTCTTGTTACCCAGATTTATTTCCGTTACCATTCCGTTTTCAACTAACGCTCCCAAATTGTCGTGCGGGATGATGGCTATGTCGGCGCACTCAGGCCCGCCGGAAGCCAGCAGAAACTGGTTACGAATCTGCCCAAGGTCTACCATGGAAACCTCAACCTGCACGCCAAATTCAGACTCGAACTCTTTGCCTAACGCAGTGAGAACATCAAGACGACCGGCATCGTATATCCAGAGCGTCAGCTTTTCTGCGGATTTTGCCGCACCGGTTCCTTTTTTGGGGCAAGAAACCGCAAAGACGGAAACCAGAACCACCAAACATACACACAGAACTTTTACGATCTTTTTCATTTCTCATTCCTCCTATAAGAAATCACTGATTATGACAGGGCGGATAAATAACACCGGAGCCTGCCGCTTGAAAATCAACACGAGTTGTCAACACCTGTTGATAAATCATAATAAAACATGAATTCACAATTGTCAATAAAAAGTTTTTTTGTGATGAATATATTTGAACTCTGACTTATCTGCCCATGACAAAAAGAGCCAATACCGGTATATTGATATATGGTCAAAAATGCGTTGAAAAAACTGATCGATGTCGCGGCGGGAAGAGTTCAGGCTGACATTGTAATACGCGGCGGCAAAATCGCCGATGTTTATTCAGGTCTTTTTATTGATGCGGATTTGGCGATTTGCGATGGGCTGATCGCCGCGATTGGAGAGCCCGGTTCTTATTCGGGACACGAAATTATTGACGCAAACGGGCAGTATGTTGTTCCCGGTTTTATCGACAGCCACATTCACATTGAATCGTCCTTTTTAAGCCCGCCTGAATTGTGCAGGCTGCTTGTTCCGCACGGCGCCTGCGCCATAATCGCAGACCCCCATGAAATCGTGAATGTCTGCGGGCTTGCCGGTCTTGACTATATGCTCAAAACTTCCGAAAACCTGCCGCTTGACATCAAGTTTATGATTCCTTCCTGCGTTCCCTCTACGCCCTTTGAACATTCGGGAGCAACGATTGATGCTGCCGCCATGAACGAACCATTGCGAAATGAGCGGGTATTGGGATTGGGCGAGATGATGGACTATGAGGGAGTGGTCAACGCGGAAGACAGGGTCATAGATAAAATCCTCTCTGCGCTGAGACACGGAAAATTTATTGACGGCCACAGTCCCGGCCTTGAAGGAAGAACGCTCTCGGCGTATGCGGCGGGGATGATACACACCGATCATGAATGTTCAACTGTCGAAGAAATGCAGAGACGGCTTGAGCGGGGTATGTACATCATGCTGCGACAGGGTTCTGCCTGCCATGATCTTGAAAATCTTATCGCAGGCATTACGAACGAAAACAGCCGACGCTGCCTGCTCTGCTCCGATGACCTTCAGCCCAAGACTATTTTTGACAAGGGCCATATTGATAATGACCTCCGCCTGTGCGTTAAACACGGCATCGATCCGATGACAGCCCTGCGCATGGCAACATTGAACGCGGCAGAGTGTTTCGGTTTGAAAGACCGGGGAGGTTTCGCGCCGGGTCTTAGGGCGGACATTGTACTCTTAGACAATATTCAGGATTTCCGCGTCAATTCAGTTTTTATCAAGGGAAAGCGTGTTGCAGAAAACGGCCGCTATCTGCCTGCTCTACCCGTAACAACCGGGGCTGATCTGTCGCTACGCGGCAGTTTTCATGTTAAAGATTTCAGTGAAAAGAAACTTGCCATGTCACTTAAAAACGAAAATGTATGGGTTATTGATATTAAGCCTTCGACCGTGGTTACCGGAAAAAGCAAGGTTAAAGTCAAAATCGATTCTTCGCGTAACTTTGACTTTGATCCGGTTTTAGAAATTGTAAAAATAGCCGTTGTGGAACGGCATCACAATACCGGGAATGTCGGGTTAGGATTAATTCGCGGTTACGGGATCAGGCGGGGCGCGGTCGCAATTTCAGTCGCCCACGATTCCCACAATATTATCGCGGCAGGGTGCAGCGACAGCGACATTGCCGCCGCTGTAAAGCGAGTGATCACCATGGACGGAGGCGCGGCTCTTGTCGCGGATGGAAATGTAATTGACGAAATGCCCCTTCCCCTTGGCGGCATCATGAGCGATCAAAACGGTGAATGGGTAGACAGTAAGCTGAAATCCCTCCAGAAAAAAGCTGTCGAGGAACTTGGCGTAAACAAAGACATTGAACCCCTGATGACTCTCTGCTTCATGTCCCTGCCCGTGATCCCTGAACTAAAAATTACCGACATGGGTCTGTTTGACGCGGCTGTTTTTAACTTTATCCCGCTGGAGGCAACATGAAAAAACGGGCGTTAGTCAGTGTATTTAACAAGGACGGTATTCTTGAACTTGCTTCATTTTTAGACAGCGCTGGCTGGGAGATTCTTTCAACAGGAGGCACGTCCAAATATTTGCAGGATAACAATATCCCTGTTACAGATGTATCCTCTGTAACAGGTTTCCCCGAATGTCTTGACGGTCGGGTGAAGACCCTGCACCCGGCAATTCACGCAGGTATCCTCGCCAGACGTGAGCTGCAAAGCCATGTTGACACTCTGCGGGAGTTAAACCTTTCGACAATTGATCTTGTCTGCGTAAACCTCTATCCCTTTTTTGAAAAGGTACAAGAGAACCTTACTCTTGCGGAAACCATCGAGTTTATCGACATCGGCGGACCGTCCATGCTCCGCTCTGCGGCAAAAAATTTCCGCGATGTGATTGTCCTTACCAGCCCTGAGGATTATGCCGAAGCGGTAAACGGTCTTAAAGCCGGTAATGTTCCTCTTGAATTCAAAAAGCGCATGGCAGGCAAGGTTTTCGATCTTACCTCGGCGTACGATGCCGCCATTGCGCGTTACCTGCTGGATGACGAATATCCCGAATACTTACCGCTTTCCCTCAAAAAAGAACAAAGCCTGCGTTACGGTGAAAACGGTCACCAATCGGCGGCGCTTTATCTGCACACTGACCGCGTTGGCGTGCTTGGCGGTATGAAGCAGCTTCACGGCAAAGAGCTGAGTTACAATAATATCCGCGATTTGGATTTGGCATGGAAGGCAGCCTGCGCCTTTGGGCTTCCCTGCGACAATACCCTGCCCTTCGGGGAAGACGATGTTCGCCGCCTTGTACCTGACGCTGCCGGGGGTAACAAAATTTGCTGCGTAGCGGTAAAGCACAACACCCCCTGCGGAATAGCCCTTGGGAATACTCTCCTTAAAGCCTACGAAAAAGTATACGCCTGCGATCCTGTTTCGATATTCGGCGGTATACTAGCCTGCACAACAAAGGTAGACGCCGCGACTGCCGCAAAACTTGGGGAATTGTTTCTGGAGATTGTCGCTGCCCCTGACTTTGATAATGACGCTCTTGAAATTCTGAAAAAGAAAAAAAACCTGCGTATTGTAAAACTTGCAAAAGCGCCGGCTGAAACACATGAATATACCGCCGTTGACGGCGGCCTTTTGGTTCAGCAATCTGACCGCCGTCTTATTGAAAAGTGGGAAGTGGTAACAAAAACCGCTCCCGAACTCCGCGACATAAGGGACATGATTTTCGGCATGAGGGCTGTAACATTTGTAAAATCGAACGCCATTTTAATTGTCAAGGACGAGGCCGCCACAGGCATCGGCGGCGGGCAAGTTAACCGGATATGGCCTACAGTGCAGTCGCTGGAAAGGAGCGCGGCTGCCATTAAGGCCGCATCCGAATCGGGAAACAATCCAGCGAGAGTTCTCGCTTCTGACGCGTTTTTCCCGTTTTCAGACGTTGTAGAAGCGGCGGCAGCCGCTGGAATTAGGGCTGTTATCCAGCCCGGCGGCTCGGTTAACGATAAATTGTCGATTGAAGCCTGCGATAAATACGGTATTACTATGGTCTTTACCGGGATAAGGCATTTTAAGCATTAAGAGGCAGTTCTGTAGAAGCACCCTGAAATCTCCAGTGGCGATATTACACTGGAGTTGATGCTGGCGCAGCCTTGCCAGATAATTACCTTGCAGGGGTGCTTGACATTATTTCATGAATTTTATAAATTGGACAAGTATTGGTATTGTTCAGAAATGTCAGTTTCTGAACAACTTCCACTAAAAACAGTTTTGCAGGGCGTAAGCCCGAAAAACTGTAAGACTTGTGAGGGAACTATCGAACCTTTGGTTCGCGAGTTCCCGAACAAGTCAAATGTCTCCATCGTCTAGCGGTTAGGACACCGGGTTTTCATCCCGGCAACCGGGGTTCGATTCCCCGTGGAGATGTCGCATAAAAAAGACCCCTTGGGTCTTTTTTTATGCGGTGTAGTACAAACAATGCTCCAGGGGAATCGAAGGGTTTCCGTGTCCCCATGAGGGTTAAGTGAATACGTAAACCCGAAGGGGGCAGCACGCAGGAAGCGGGCTGAACGGAAACCCCGGCATGGAGGGAGGCAACAGGACGTTGCCGACCGGAAGGCGATTCCCCGTGGAGATGTCGCATAAAACGGAAACCCAACCTGAATGAAAACAAGCGGCGCATATCAAAAAATAGTCCTTTCCCTGAAACGCCGGAAAAATGGAGCAACTGTCGCCGATGTGTGCGCGGCTACAGCCCTGCCCCTGTCCACGGTTAGCGAGTTTTTGCCAAAGGCGGCGGATGAATATTCGGGGCGTTTGCAGGTAACAGAATCGGGAGAAATACTCTACACTTTTCCGAACGGCTTCACCAGCCGTTATCGTGGATTTTACGCGGCATTGAAAAAAGCGGCCGGCGGCTTTTCCCGAGTAATGCGCTCCGTTTTGACTTTTCTCTTTAAGGCGTGGATCATGGTGATGCTGGTAGGCTATTTTGTGTTTTTCATAGCCCTTGTCATTTTGAGCATTGCCGCAGCCGGCTCTTCAAAAAACAGATCGTCAAGCAGGTCGGGAACAAGTCTTTTTAACTTTTTATGGCGGGTCTGGTTTTACAATGAGGTTGCCCGCCCGCGTTACAGGAAAACCGTAAAACGGGAAAAACAGACGCGCCCCATACACAAGGCGGTTTTTTCCTTTGTTTTCGGCGAAGACGAACCCAATAAGGACTGGGAAGAAAAAGAGCGCAAGGCAATAATCGCCTACATCCAGGCAAACAACGGCGTTATCTCCCTGCCTGAGTATATGGCGTTTTCAGGGCAGAACAGTCTTGAAGCCGAAGATTCTATTTTGGCATTCTGCGTTCAGTTTTCAGGCAGCCCTGAAGCAACCGAAGAGGGGACAATTGTCTACCGTTTTGACGAACTTTTGTTACGCGCCGATTCTGCGGCGTTTTCGGAGCTGTCGCCGCCTGTAAAACAGCTAAAAACATTTTCATCCAATACAAAATCAACAAACGTCTGGTTTACCGTTCTCAATGCGGTAAATCTTTTTTTTGGTTCGTATTTTTTATATCATTCCGTTGCTACAGGTTTATTGATTACGCCTGAGCAGTATCAGGCGGCATCGTATCTTTATGCTTTTACCCATATGCTGTTTCAGACAGGAGCGAGTGATCCCGTAACGCTACTCAAAGTCGCGCTTGGGTTTGTACCGCTCATTTTTTCATTATTTTTCTGGTTAATACCGGCAATGAGATTTTTTTCCGAATCAAAGGAAAACGATGAGATAAAACTTTCTAATTTCAAGCGTTTTGGCTTTGGCAAAATCTGGTCAACGCCACTCAATGTAGAAATAAAAGACCTTTCCGTAACGGCGAGGGAATGCTGCCCCCGGAACATGGCAGCCGCTGGAGAACAGGTGGTCAAGGATATGGGAGCGGTTTCCAGCCCCGATATTGAGATAGGTGAAAAGTTTGAGACAAAGTATTCGTTCAGGGAACTAGAAGCGGAAAAACGCGCCCTTGAAAAATACCGGAACAGCCTTAACCCCGGACGGACTGCTCTTGGAGAAACGGTATTTGACAGCGGGGAATGAAATTGTATAATGTAATCGTTGAATGACAGACTAGCTCATCTGGATAGAGCGTCAGCCTCCGGAGCTGAAGGTGGTGGGTTCGAGTCCCGCGTCTGTCAAAATTTTTTGTGAAGCCAATTGTAGAAAGGACATATAAATATCCTCATTGACAATCTAAAAACACACAATTACACTACGATCAAGAGGTAATGCAATGAAAAACAGGCTGCTGTGTTTCTTTCTTTTATCGATCGCTTTTACGGCAACCAATGCTCAGGGACAGATTGGGCAAGCCAGTCAAAGTGATGAAATTATTGTCTACCGTCTGCCGGAACCGCGGCGGGTGTATATCTACCGTGAAAACAACCGTGCAATATTTGAAGCGTCTGTACCAGCCGCTTACATTGTAAATAAATCATTTGTGTTGCCGGAAAATGTTTTTTTGGAAAGTCTGACTATTTATCAGGACGGAAAGCGTGTTCACAATTTTACTTCTTTTCCCACAGAAACAGTAGTTGTATTGCAGCGGGGAGAAAAGCCGCGGCAGATGAAAGTGATTCAAATTGATGTACCGGATATTAAGCCTGCAATGCCGCTGGAAATAAGCTATGGAGTTACTTACGGGTCAGATTCAAGGGGATTGCAATGGGACTTTGTGCTTGATCTGGAAATAATGAATAACAACAACCTTAACTGCGCGTTGCTTGCCAGGATACATACTGCCGCGCTGCCGGAAATCGAAAGAGCTATTCTTGCAAAAGAGCCGGAAATAATTCTAACCTCTGCTGAAAATGCCCTGTTGGAAGACGCCGCTGTTTTATTCAAACTTGGAAAAATGAATTTAGCTGCGAACACTCAGCAAATTATCAAGATTGAAGAAGGCAGTTCCAAGTATAATATTGTATATCAATGGGAAGCCAACCGCCGGGATCGGCCTCATGCCTATCTGCGGGCACAGACGCCCATCAAAACAATGGCAAAAACGGCATGGCTTACTATTCGTTCCGGCGGTATGTATAATTTTTTGGTTAGTAATTATAGTAGAGCATCTATAGAGATTAGTCCCGACAAGCCATTTGATATTCTCCTTGGTGAACAGTCCAACATTGTTACCTTTAAATCACTGGTTACCGCTGAATTTCCAAAGGCGCAATATCCGGCAAGAGCAAATCTTCCCTTTACCCACACGTTTGAATACCATGTTGAAAACAAGTCGGCAAGAACAATTGAACTGGAAATTTTAATTCCTACTGCAATCGGTTACGAACACCGTACCGAGTATACCTTTACCACAAGACCGCCGGACGAACGCCCCGGCGAAAACTTGCTGTGGAAATATACCATGAAATCAGGGGAAAAAATAAAATTATTGTTCAGTTATGACGCTGATTTTAAAAATCCGCCTTCATACCGGGAGTATGATTATTATGAGGGCGGCAGATAAAAGGTATGTCCTTTTTTTCTTATAACAGCTGAAGCAGGTTACTATAACAATACATTATGACGAAAGAATAAACCTGCTTCCGCTCAGGCTGGAACACGACTCCGTTAAAAACACAGGAGATTATAGAAATGGACAAAGAAAGAAAAGAAAAGGAAAATGATTACCTTGGACACCGACGCCAGTACGACTCCAAAGGAAATGAGCACATAGATCGATTTTTATCAAAAATATTTAGCAAAGTATTTAACAGCGAAGTTGTGGTAATCGACGGCAAGAAGAAGCTGAAGCCGGGCTTTTTCAAGAGAACAATCATACGTGCGATTATAGCGCTTGCGATTTTTTTTGGTCTGCATTTTATGATAGTTGATTACAATGGGACAAGAATGCTTGCGTTTTCGCCTGATCAGATACGAGAAATACATATCTATAAAAAAGAAATAGAAGCAACAATAATAGGCAATTATCGACTGGAGACAGGTTACGGAGAAGTTGTCTTAAACAACTTTTGCAAAATACTTGTGAAAGGGTATTCCCCGACTGTTATTCCCCAGTCTTCATTTGAGCAAGGAAAAGCTGAACACAATTTTACGATGGAAGAGATGGAAATTCCTAAGAACGCAGGTTTCAATATCGATAAGGATGGTCGGATTTCTTTAGGGTATTTAAGAACAAGTCTAAAGGATATTACCCTGATTGATTCTACGCACATAATTTCTGAACATGATTTATCTTTCTTAATGCAAAGTCGTGAGTGGATTTTGGATGCATATTACCCAAACTTTTTTTTGGTGAAGCTGGAAGGTGAAAGCGAATACCAAAGATACGAGTCTATCTCTTTCGAGAGAGACTGGGGTAAATTTGTTTTTGGGAGACCGTTTGAGGAACAAGACTGAATGACGAAAGAACCGGCGGCGCAATGGTGCCTGACACAGAAAACACATGGTGGCGTTACGCGACATAATACGTTTCCTAATCTAAATTATCACTCCTTGAGAGTTTTTCAACAGTATTATCTTTATAGATGAACATAATATTGTCTTTATCAACGACAATAATTTCAATAATTAATGTCTCCGCAGAATATGACATTGTTTCAACTGGTATTAAATTCAATGTTAAAATATTTCCAGATAATATCCAATTCCCATGAATACCTATGTCGGTAGGACCTTTCCTTGCAGAAATAAATCGATTATGCGGTGTAAAAGCCCAAAAATTTTTGCTATCCTTATCTGTATCCCAATATCCTAAAACAGGCTCAACATCCATTGGCATTTTTGCTGATAAATAGCAGCCAAAAACCCATGAACGACCGCCTATATTGAAACCGTCTATACGTCTATCAGTTCTATACCAATAATCTGTGATACCATTAATAGTTACACTATTACTTCGTTCATAAACAACAACCCTCTCTCCATATAATAAAGTTCCAATTATTTCTGATGAAACCTGAGGAGAAGAGCGCTGATTTAAGCCGTTTTTTGCAGTAACATACATAATCCTCGGGAATTCTTGTGAAAAAATATTTGTTACAGAAACAAAAAAAATAAAAATAGTGAATATTTTCTTCAATTTAAAGTCCTTTGCTTCATTATAACAAGCATTTCCAAGATGCGACAGGTGTAAGGAGCGGGGTGTCAGAATAGCTGGAAAGCGGTCTGTTATCATGCTCCTGACCTTTCTAAGCGCGTCATATACATTCCCTAATACCCGAAATACCCTGCCGCCGCAAAACAGCACAAGGCAAGAAGCGTGATAGCAATTATGTACGGCAGTTTGGCGCGGTAATATTTCATCGGATTAATTCCCAGTATGTCTCCGATAAAAAATATATCCCCAAGGGCGATTTCATTTCCAATCAAGCCCGCGGCACAGACAGCGCCTATGTAAAGAGCGGTATTTCCGCCGGCAGTGGCGGCAAAGCTGACGGCTGTCGGTATTCCGATGGCATACATTGCCCAGGGATTGTCGAATAACGCGCCGACCAATGTACATACGCTGAAAATGATCGCGGGCAGAAGCCACACCTGCCCCCGGATGAGGCTATGTACAAGCTCGTCAAGCCACGCGGAAAGCCCTATGTCCTCCATGCCGTTGGCAAAACATTTTCCGACAAGAAATATGGTAATGGGCGCTATCATACTCTCCATACCATAAAGAATATTTTTAAAGAACTGTTCGGGAGTCATATACTGCTGGAAACAATAGAGCAAAAAAGTAAATATCAGCGTAATGCACATCCCATACAGTACGTTTACCTGAAATGCTCCCTGTTCAAGAGTTCCGGCGATGATTGATGAGATAATAAGGACTAAAACCGGGAGCAGAATGTTTAACAGACGTCCGCGGCTGAATTGATCTTCTTCGGTTTCGATGTTGTCAGTACCTTCCGGCCACAAGTCGCCTCCTTTTTTAACTCGCACCTGCGCTTGCTTGAGACCGCCGGCAAGTGGCAGTTTATCAACAGCCAGAAGCAGTATAAATACAATTGCAATAATTGCACCGTAGTTGTAACGGATTGATTCCAGGAAAAATCCTTTCTCCCCTGAGGACATTGCGATAACGCCTGTAAGGTAAATGCCGGTTATGGAAATTGGGTTTAATATGCACAACGCGCCGGGCATCATTCCCAGAAAAACAGCGCTTTTTTCCCTTGGGATTTTTTTTGCATCCATGAGGGATCTAAAGCAGGCGCCGTTAATAAGCACTGACAAATATTCATCAATTGCTATTAGTACCATCGACAAAAACGCGGCGAGGAAAGTACCAAGAGTACCCTTGGTACTCAGAGTACCTTTCGTACTTTTTATTTTCTGCTGAACAAAATATTTTAAGTCATTAATGCTGCCGGATGCGGAAAATAACCGCGCCAATGACCCCATGAGCAAAACTATCAGAATAATATCAACAGTACCGCCGATTGTGCCGCTCAAGTGTACGGTAAAATCCCCGATAAAGTTGAACTTGGACAGCAGTATCATGATATACATTGTCGAAAGCACTAATGCTTCAAGGGCGCGCTGGGTGATGACCATGTAGGCTACCATGAACACAATGGGTGAACAAAGCCACAGGGGGTGCATATGTTCCGTGCCATGCCGGGGCGCAAAAAAGAGAGCGGCGCAGAAAACTAAAAATACCACACAGTAATTAATAAACAGCGAATGAAATGTCTGCTTTTTTCTGGAGCTTCCATAACCGAAGCCCCTTTTTGTATTGAGAATCTTGACCAGCTTACGGTATTTTTCCGATGCCTGATCATAAACATTTTTCAAAAATAAACTGTAAATAACCGGGTGCTTCTGTGTCAGATATAAAAGAATTTCCTTATTCAGTTTATAAACCCGGACAGCTCCCCGCGCCTGTATATCCGCCAGGCGTTTTTCCCCGGTAATGGCGGCATATTCTCCAAAATACCTGCCCGGCTGTAGTTCATTAAGTACCTCGTTATTCTTGCCCAGTACAATGACCATCCCTGATTCGATGAAATACATATCATGCGCATCGCCTCCGGCACGGCAAATGAAACTGTTATGTGTATATTCTTTCGGTGTCAAATGGAGCATTATAAAATCCACTAGGCTCACATCCTCCTCGGAACTGCCTAACTGGAAAAAATTTTGAATATAATCGCGGGTGATGATGTTTGCGCGGGAGACTTCGTTGCAAGATGCGCGGGAAACTTCGTTGTAAGATGCGCGGGAAACTTCGTTGCATGATGCGTCCATATATTACAGATTAACATATTTTTTAACGGGCTGTCAGTACTTTCCGATGTCTTTACGGCAGAACATTCCTTCAAAGTTGATTGCAGCAGCAGCTTTATACGCCGCGTTTATTGCACTTTTGAGGTCAGGAGCGGTTGCTGTAATACCAAGCACCCTGCCGCCTGCTGTATAAAAAGCGCCGTCCCTGTATTCAGTCCCGGCGTGATACACAGCGCTCCCTGCAATGCCGCCTTGTTCATCCAGACCTGAAATAGCGAAACCAGTCTTGTACGCTGCCGGGTATCCCCCGCTTGCGAGTACCACGCAGGCGGCATGATAGGCGGAAAAGCGTGCCTTCACACTGTCCAGTCTGCCGTCAGTAACTGCTTCCATTATGTCCAAAAGGTCAGTTTCCAAAAGCGGGAGCACTGCCTGCGTTTCCGGGTCGCCGAAACGGCAGTTGTATTCGATAACCTTCGGTCCCTGGGGGGTTAACATAAGCCCGAAGTACAGACAGCCTTTGAACGGGCAGCTCTCGTCCCGCATGGCGCGAATGGTTGGCAGAAAAATGTTTTTTTCGCAGATGGAAGCGATTTCGGCTGTGTAGTGCGGGTTGGGGGCAATTGCGCCCATGCCGCCCGTGTTGGGGCCTTCGTTGTTGTCAAAGGCGCGTTTATGATCCATCAAGGACACCATCGGCACGATTGTTTTTCCGTCTGTAAATGCGAGTACCGAAACCTCTGGCCCTGTAAGGAATTCCTCAATAACAACACTGCTGCCGCTTTCGCCGAACACTTTTTCGCGCATGATTGAATCTAATGCGCTAGTGGCTTCGTTTCTGTCGGCGGCAATGATGACCCCCTTGCCGAGAGCGAGACCGTCCGCTTTTATCACCAGCGGGAAGGATGCTGATTTTACGAAATCGGCGGCCTTATCCGCATCGGAAAATGTTTCATAAGCTGCGGTCGGGATGCCGTATTTTTTCATCAAAGCCTTGGCGAAGACCTTGCTGCTTTCGATGCGGGCTGCCGCCTTGTTAGGTCCGAAACAGCGGATGCCTATGCTTCCAAGAGCGTCTACCATTCCGATGGCAAGCGGATTGTCAGGCGCTACGACAACATAATCAATTGTGTTCCGCACGACGAAATCTGTCATTGTGGGAATGTCGTCTGCTTTTATTGATACGCACTCAGCGTCGTGGCTTATGCCGCCGTTGCCCGGAGCCGCGTATATTTTTTTTACGCGTTCGCTTTTTTTAAGCGCCTTGACAAGAGCGTGTTCTCTTCCGCCTCCGCCTATAACGAGTACTTTCATTTCAACTCCTGTTTCCACACAATTCTCCCCTGCAAAACATGGCGACCGCCTTTGGCAAAAGTTCCCATTCGCCTTCGCGCATAACGCGCTGCTGCAAAGTTTCGGGAGTGTCACCGGGTAAAACATCAATCGCCTTTTGCAGAATTATTTTACCGCCGTCCACTACATTATTTACAAAGTGAACTGTAGCTCCGGTAACCTTTACCCCGTATTCAAGAACCGCTTCATGCACGCGAAGGCCGTAAAAACCTTTGCCGCAGAAAGACGGTATCAGAGCCGGATGCACATTGATAATTCTGTTTTCATAGCTCTGGAGTACCAGCGGCCCCAGGATACTCAAGAAGCCCGCCAAAACGACAAAATCAATTTTGTTTTCAGATAACGCATTCTTAAGCGCGCTGTCCCATTGGCCTATGTCCGCATACTGTTTTTTTTCTATGGTTATCGTTTTTATTCCCGCTTTTTCCGCGCGTTCTAGGGCAAGAACGCCTGATTTGGTCGATACCACCAGAGATATTTCTCCCCCTGCGAGCTTGCCCTCTTTTTGCGCATCTATTAGCGCCTGCAAGTTAGTGCCGCCGCCGCTAACAAAAACTGCAATGCGCGGGGAACTTCGTTGCAAAATGCGCTGGAAACTGCCTTCTTCGAAGGGTTGCGAAATGCGTGTCATACAAGTTTTAGCCCAAATATGCCCGATTGTATTTCGCCTATGGCGGCGGCTTTTTCACCATTCGATCTAAGGATACGCATGGCTTCATCGGCATTTTCACTTGCGACAATTACACACATACCGACGCCCATGTTATATGTATTGAACATATCCTTCTCCGGGATTTTGCCTTCCGCCGCGATAATATTAAAAATCTGCGGAGTCTCAATCGCGCTTTTTTGTATCACAGCCCCGACATTTTCACCGAAAGCGCGGGGAATGTTTTCATGAAAGCCGCCGCCTGTTATGTGGCATAATGAACGGACGGGGAGTTTTTCAAAAAGTTCAAGTACCGGCTTTACATAGATTTTTGTGGGGATCAGGAGTTCTTCACCTAACGTCCTGCCAAGATCGTGGAAATGGCGGTTTAGTATATCGTTGTTGCTGTCTATACCGAAAACTTTGCGCGTAAGTGAAAATCCGTTGGAGTGTACCCCCGATGACGCGAGGGCAATAATTACATCTCCCGGCTTAACGTTTTTTTTGTCGGGGATTTTTGACCTTTCAACAATGCCGACAGAGAAACCAGCGATGTCGTATTCGTTTTCAGGCATAAGGCCAGGATGCTCGGCTGTCTCTCCTCCGACAAGAGCGCAGCCTGCCTGCACACAGCCTTCGGCAACGCCCGCGACAATTTTCTCAACTTTTTCAGGGATATTTTTTTCCATTGCAAGATAATCAAGGAAAAACAACGGCCTCGCGCCAGCGCAGATAATGTCGTTTACGCACATGGCGACACAGTCAATGCCGACAGTATCGTGTTTATCCATCAGAAACGCTATTTTCAATTTCGTGCCTACGCCGTCAGTGCCTGAAACCAGCACCGGCTCACTGCCACTGCTGCCCAAAGCGAACAAGCCGCCAAAACCGCCGATCCCCTCAATTACTCCGGGTATCTTTGTGCGTTCAACATGTTTTTTAATAAGTTCAATCGCGCGGTAACCGGCAGTAACATCAACTCCTGAGGCTTTGTAACTTTCACTGTAACTGTTTTGCATGGCTACATCTCTTCGCTAATCTTGTACTCGAACTTGCTTTTTTGAACAATCGAAGGTTCAGGTATGGGATATTCCCCGGTGAAACATCCGGCGCAGAAGCCGCACTTTGCGCCTTCGGCAATTTTTTTAACATTGTCCGTTGAAAGAAAACCGAGTGAATCGGCGCCGATAAAATCCCTTATTTCGTCCTTACTCATCTTGCAGGCAATAAGATTGTCGCGGCTACTTATGTCCGTGCCGAAATAGCAGGGATTCACAAACGGCGGAGACGATACGCGCACATGGACTTCCTTCGCTCCTGTCTCGCGTATCAGCCTTACAATTCTGCTCATTGTAGTTCCGCGGACAATCGAATCGTCAATCAGCACAACACGCTTGTCCTTGATTGTCGCTTCAATTGTGTTGAGTTTTATCCGCACGGAACGGTCGCGCTCTTCCTGCGAAGGCTGGATGAACGTGCGGGCTATGTACTTGTTTTTGATAAAGCCGACTCCGTAGGGGATGCCTGACTGGCGCGAAAAACCCAGAGCGGCGTCAAGGCCGGAATCAGGAACGCCGATAACCACATCCGCCTGCACCGGATGTTCAAGGGCGAGGAAGACTCCCGCACGAAGGCGGGCGGTGTGTACGCTTGCTCCTGCTATTACAGAATCGGGACGCGCAAAATAGATGAACTCAAACACACAAAGGTGGCTTAAACCTTTGCAATGCGTTTTTATGCTGTGCGGACCGTCCTTGTCTACCATCACAATTTCACCCGGTTCAAGATCGCGCACAAAGTCGGCGCCAATGCTGTCAAGAGCGCAGCTTTCAGATGCGAATACCGTATCTCCGCCGAGCGTCCCCATACACAACGGGCGGAAACCGTGAGGATCGCGCACAGCAATCAGCTTTTTGGGTGACATTATAACAAGCGAGTATGCGCCTTCTATTTCGCCCATTGCCTGTTCGACAGCTTCCTCTATTTTATGCGTGTGGATTCTTTTTTTTGTAATGACATGCAGGATGATTTCTGTATTGCTTGTTGAATGGAATATGGCTCCCTCAAGCTCCAGCTTTTCGCGCAGGGCGGCGGCATTTGTGAGTCTTCCGTTATGCGCAACCGCCATTGAACCTTTGACGTGCCTCACCACAAGCGGCTGCGCGTTTGAGCGGCTCTTGTGATCCCTGGAAGAATAGCGCACATGACCCACCGCCATATTTCCGGAACCTAATTTCTCAAGAGTATCCTTTGAAAAAACATCGGGAACAAGACCAATATCCCTGTGGTATTGCATCAGCCCTTCATTGCAAACCGCAAGCCCTGCACTTTCCTGCCCGCGGTGCTGCAGGGCGTAAAGCGCAAGATGCGCCTGAGAAGCGACATCACAAGAGGAATTTTTGGAATAAATGCCAAAAATCCCGCATTCTTCATACAGGCTGTCAGACATTTTTCATTCCCCCAACAGCCGCTTTAGAATTTCCCTGTAAGCGTCTTCCACACCGCCCATATCGCGGCGGAAGCGGTCTTTATCCAGCTTTTCGCCCGTGCGGCTGTCCCAGAAGCGGCAGGTGTCAGGTGAAATCTCATCCGCAAGCACAAGTTTTCCGTCATTAGTGCGCCCGAATTCCAGCTTGAAGTCAATAAGCTCAATCCCTAAATCTTTCAAATATTCGGACAGTATTTTATTAACGGAGAAAGAATATTCAGAGATTTTTTTAAGTTCATCAGGTGTTGCGAGTTCCATGGCGGCAATGTGGTAATCATTGATCATGGGATCGCCAAGCGCATCATCCTTGTAACAATATTCAAGCACGGTGCTTTTAAGTTTTGTGCCTTCAGGCAGCCCAAGCCGCTTTGAAAGCGAACCTGCCGCTATGTTACGCACAATAACTTCAATCAGGATTATCTTTACTTTTTTTACCAGCGTTTCACGCTCTGAAAGTTCTTCAACAAAGTGGGTTGGTATCCCCTTTGACTCAAGAAGTTTCATTAGGTGATTTGTAACGCGGTTGTTAATAACTCCCTTGCCTAAAATTGTACCTTTTTTTTTGCCGTCAAATGCTGTCGCGTCATCCTTATAATCCACAATGCAAAAACCCGAATCATCCGTTGCGAATACTTTTTTCGCCTTGCCCTCATAGAGCTGCTCAACCTTTTTCAATGTTATCCTCCCAAAAATTATTCACGAAGATTTCAAGAAAATTTCTCCTGTAACTGTTTATCCTTCTCGGCGACTTTTGCCGCCATGTCCGCTTTCATTTTGGTGAGTTTTTCCGCAAGCGCATCATCGCCGAGCGCGATAATCTGCACAGCAAGAATAGCGGCGTTTTCCGCGCCGTCAATGGCTACTGTCGCTACGGGAATACCAGCCGGCATCTGAACGGTTGACAGAAGCGCATCAAGTCCGTCAAGCGTGGATGATTTTACCGGTATGCCGATGACGGGCAGGGTAGTGTAGGCTGCCAGCACTCCCGCAAGATGCGCAGCCTTGCCTGCCGCCGCAATGATTACGCCGAAGCCGTTGTTTCGCGCATTTGTTGCGAATTCACACGCCCTCGCAGGGGTGCGGTGCGCACTCATCACATGAGCCTCAAACGGAATGCCGAATTCCTTGAACTTTTTGAAAGCCGGTTCCAGTACCGGCAAATCGCTGTCGCTGCCCATTATAACCGCTGCTTTTTTCATGAAACCTCTGGATAGCATGCTATAGAAAAAAAGCCACATTGTCTATATAGTTTGAAAAGAGACTGCGCAATGTCCGTATACGAGATTTATGTTGAGAAAAAACTTCCCTTTGCCGAGGAGGCGGCCGCGGTTGCCGCCGATTTGCGCCTTGGGCTTCAAATTGAGAATATTGAATCGGTGAGGATCATCAACAGGTATTATGCTGAGGGGATTTCAGCGGAAGATTTTAACGCGGCGAAAAACACAGTTTTTTCAGAGCCGCCTGTGGACATCATCTATGACAAGCTGCCGCATCTTGATGGGACGCATATTTTCGCCGCCGAGTACCTTCCCGGTCAGTTTGACCAGCGCGCCGATTCCTGCGCCCAGTGTATCTCACTGGCAACGGGGAAGGAACGGCCTGTTATTCGTTCCGCGAAGATATACGCCGTTTCGGGAAATATCACCAATGCTGAAATTGACAGAATAAAAGCGTGGCTTATAAACCCCGTAGAAAGCCGCGAAGCCGGCATGGATACCCCTGTTACCCTGTCGGAAAAATACCCCGTACCGGACAATGTTGCTGTCCTTGACGGCTTTATCTCCCTTTCTGTTTCCGGTCTTGAACTGTTACGCGAAAACATGAGCCTCGCGATGGATTTATCCGATCTTCAATTCAGCCAACGGTATTTCCGCAATGAAGAAAAACGCGATCCTTCAGTTACCGAGCTGCGTGTGCTGGATACATACTGGTCGGATCACTGCCGTCACACGACATTTTTAACCGAATTGGAATCAATAAAAATTGAGCATGATCAAATACGCGAAAGTTATGAAAACTATTTAGAACTGCGCTCTGCTCTTGGACGCTCCGGGAAGCCCGTTTCATTGATGGATATGGCAACCATCGGAGCGAAAGCGTTAGCGGCACGGGGGAAATTGCCCGATCTTGACGAGTCAGAAGAGATAAACGCCTGTTCGGTGAAAATCAAAGTCGATATTAACGGCACAGAGCACGACTGGCTTTTGATGTTCAAGAATGAGACGCACAACCACCCCACCGAGATTGAGCCGTTCGGGGGAGCGGCAACCTGTCTTGGCGGGGCGATACGCGACCCGCTTTCAGGACGGGCATTTGTCTATCAGGCAATGCGCATAACTGGCGCGGCTGATCCGCTTCAAACTAATACACTGCCAGGAAAACTGCCACAGCGCAAGATTTGCAGGACAGCGGCTTCCGGTTTCAGTTCTTATGGCAATCAGATAGGACTGGCAACAGGCCATGTTCATGAGATATACCATCCCGGCTATGCCGCCAAACGCATGGAAATCGGCGCGGTTATTGGAGCGGCTCCAGTTGAAAATGTCATACGCGAAAGACCCGCGCCCGGTGATGTTGTGATCCTCCTTGGCGGCAGGACAGGACGGGACGGCTGCGGAGGGGCGACAGGCTCTTCAAAATCGCATACTGCAAGTTCTCTTGAAACATGCGGCGCGGAGGTGCAGAAGGGAAACGCGCCCGAAGAGAGAAAACTGCAAAGGCTCTTTCGCAACTCAGAAGCGGCGCGGCTTATCAAACGCTGCAATGATTTTGGCGCAGGCGGGGTGTCTGTCTCAGTCGGCGAGCTAGCAGACGGACTTGAGATTGACCTTGATAAAATACCGAAAAAGTACGAAGGCCTTGACGGTACTGAACTTGCTATCAGCGAAAGCCAGGAGCGGATGTCCGTAGTTGTAGAGCAAAAAGACGCAGAACATTTTATCGCTCTTGCGGCGCGTGAAAATCTTGAGGCTGCGATCATCGCGGAGGTTACTCAACAGCCGCGCCTTGTCATGAAGTGGAACGGAAAGACAATCGTAAACCTTTCGCGTGAATTTCTTAATTCCAACGGAGCGGCAAAACACGCCGAAGTTCGCGTAACAGCGCCGCTATTTCCAAAAACTGACAATGCTGCCCTTGAGGCGCATGGGATGGAAAAATTGCTCGCCAGCCTTGCAATCTGCTCGCAGAAAGGGCTTGTTGACCGTTTTGATTCTATTGTAGGAGCCGCAACCGCCGTTATGCCATTTGGCGGCAAATACCAGCTTACGCCCGCCCAGTCAATGGCGGCTAAGATACCTGTTTTGAACGGAGAGACAAAAACCTGCTCTCTTATGTCATGGGGTTTTGATCCTGAAATTTCCTCGGTAAGCCCTTATCATGGAGCTGTCTTCGCTGTTGTTCACTCGGTTGCAAAAATAATTGCGGCGGGCGGGAGCAGAAGCAAATGCTGGCTGTCCTTTCAGGAATATTTCGAACGGTTACGCGATGATCCTTCGCGATGGGGCAAGCCTGTGGCGGCGCTTTTTGGCGCTCTTGACGCACAGCTTGGCCTTGAAACAGCGGCAATCGGCGGCAAGGATTCAATGTCCGGCAGCTTCACCCATAACGGCGTAAATATAGACGTGCCGCCCACGCTTGTTTCATTCGCCGTCTCTGCCGCGAAACTTGAAAACATAGTAACGCCAGAATTCAAACGCTCAGACAGTATGGTCTATCTTATGAAACCGCCATTCACTATTTACGAAAAATGCGATTTCGCCGCCCTTCGTAATTTTTTTGACAGCGCAGAAAAAATAATCGCTGAAGGAAAAATCCTCTCCTGCTGGGCTGTAGGTCCCGGCGGAACCGCGGAAGCAGTAACAAAAATGTGCATGGGTAACCGCATCGGCTTTTCCGCTGAAAAACCTCTTTCGGCGGGAGAAGGTTTCGGCGGTTTTGTCGTTGAAACAAATGAACCCTTGCTCGAAGCGGAACTGCTTGGCCGCACCATAGACGAACACACACTTAAAACAAAACTATGGGAAATGCCGTTAGAAAAATTGCAGCATACATGGGAACAGACATTGGAGCCGGTCTTTCCAAACATTATTGATCAAAGCGGCAAAATCGAATTGTTCAACTATGACAAGGGCGTAACGATAAAGCCAAAGAGCCATCATGCGCGGGAAACTACGTTGCATTATACAAAACCAGTGTTTGTGATACCAACATTCCCCGGTACCAACAGCGAATATGACACCGCAAGGGCAATTGAAAAAGCGGGAGGGGAGGCGCGGATAATTGTTGTGCGCAATCTATCACCCTCTGACATAGCCGCAAGCGTACAGGAATTAAAAGAAGCGTTTCATTCCGCGCAGGGCATAGTAATACCCGGAGGGTTTTCAGGCGGGGATGAGCCTGACGGTTCCGGCAAATTCATAACCGCTTTTTTCCGCAATTCCGCTATAACAGAAGCCGTAAACGAACTATTGCAAAAACGAGACGGTCTTATCTGCGGGATATGCAACGGGTTTCAGGCTCTCATAAAGCTCGGTCTTGTGCCTTACGGCGAAATACGCGGCATGAAAGAAGACTCCCCTACCCTCACCTTCAACAAAATCGGAAGGCATCAATCCACGCTTGTCAGAACGCGCGTAGTCTCGAACAAATCACCGTGGCTCTCGCATCTTGAACTGGGAGGCAGTTACATTGTTCCCATTTCACATGGGGAGGGGCGGTTCGTTGCTCAGGAATCGCTCATCCGGGAGCTTGCCGCAAACGGGCAGATAGCCACTCAGTATGTTGATATAGACGGCAAACCAACGCAGAACATACGCTTTAACCCCAACAATTCGGATTTCGCGGTTGAAGGCATTACCTCGCCTGACGGCCGCGTCTTTGGCAGAATGGGACATAACGAACGCTATGACGATGGTCTTTTCAGGAATGTGCCGGAGGTGAGGAAGATGGATATTTTCTGCGGCGCTGTGGCATATTTTCGGTAGTGTTTTACTCTAAAAACTGAACTTGTCCCACAAATAAATAATTTTCCTCTTGGGCGGCTTGGCAACTGTCTTGACCTTATTCCCCCATTATTGCATAATTCCAGCAATGGCGGCTGCAAGCTGCCTTTTCAGCCTAAAACAAGGAGAGTCCATGCCCTGCGGAAGAAAACGTAAACTGCGTAAAATCGCGACCCACAAACGCAAGAAAAAACTGCGGAAAAACAGACATAAGAATAAATAGTGACTTGTTCGGGCGAACAGTTACAAAACCAAGGAGTAAACATGAATATTTCCGCATTACAACAGGCAAGATACGCTTACAATCCGAAACTTCCCTCAAGCCTAAAAAACTCAATAAACGACATTGTACTGGAATCAGGCGGGCCGACCGAAGCGGTTACGGACAGGGATGAGCTTCGCGGGATTTTCAAATTATCCTACGGAAAGCCGATTGTTACTTTCGCAAAGGGAAAGAACGACAAAATCGGCCATGAACTAAAAGTCGGGGTGATATTGTCGGGCGGGCAGGCTCCCGGCGGCCACAATGTTATCGCGGGTTTGTTTGACGGCCTTAAAAAAGGCAATCCCAATTCGACTCTTTACGGATTTTTAGGAGGCCCGAGCGGGCTTGTGGGGAATAAAGCGCGTGTTATTTCTCAGGCTGAAATTGACACGTACCGCAACACCGGCGGTTTTGACATGATCGGCTCGGGACGGACAAAGATCGAAACGCCCGAACAATTCGCCTCATCGCTTGAAACTGCCAAGGCTCTTGGCCTTGACGCGGTGGTTGTAATCGGCGGGGACGATTCAAACACCAATGCCGCTCTTTTGGCGGAGTACTTTCTTGCCAATGGATCAAAGATACAGGTAATCGGCTGCCCCAAAACCATTGACGGAGACTTAAAAAGCGAACATATCGAAACATCTTTTGGTTTTGACACTGCCTGTAAAACATATTCAGAACTTATCGGCAACCTTTGCCGCGATTCATACAGCGCAAAAAAATACTGGCACTTTATAAAGTTGATGGGGCGCGCCGCAAGCCACATTGCCCTTGAATGCGCCCTGCAAACCCAGCCTAACATCTGCCTGATTTCCGAAGAAGTCGAAGCAAAAAAACTTTCGCTGGACAAAATTGTCGAGCAAATCTGTGCGTCAATAGTTAAGCGCGCCGAAAACGGAGACCATTTCGGCATTGTCCTTATTCCCGAAGGGCTGGTTGAATTTATCCCCGAAATAAAGCAACTGATTCACGAACTTAACGATACCATTGCCGCAAAAGAAGAAGAGTTTGCTTCTATCGGTTCATTTACCGAACAGGTCAACTGGCTGTCCTCAAGAATATCGAATGTTTCGCACGCGATTTTACAGACGCTCCCGCCTGAAATAGCGCGTGAATTCCTTATGGATCGCGACCCTCACGGAAACGTTCAGGTTTCCAGGATTGAAACCGAAAAGCTGTTAGTTGATATGGTAGAAGAAAAACTGGGTGTCATGAAGGGAAACAACCTTTACAAGGGGAAATTCAGCGCACTTACCCACTTCTTCGGCTATGAAGGCCGCTGTGCATTCCCGTCCAATTTTGATTCCGACTATTGTTACAGCCTTGGCTACAGCGCCTTTGTGCTGATCGCTTCGGGGCTGACCGGCTATCTGTCCAGCGTAAAAAATCTTACCGCTCCCGCCGATCAATGGATTGCGGGAGGCGTTCCCCTGACAATGCTTATGAATATGGAACAGCGCCACGGTTCAAAAAAACCTGTAATCAAAAAAGCGATGGTTGAGCTTAACGGAAAACCTTTTAAGGCGTTTGAAGAAAAGCGCGGCGTCTGGGCGGAAAAAACCAGTTTCCTTTACCCCGGCGCAATTCAATATTTCGGGCCGCCTGAAGTCTGCGACTCAGTAACAAAAACTCTTCTGCTTGAACATGAAAAATAAAACCTGCGCCTTCGCGCTTTTGGTTTTCTGCGCCGCCGGTCTTTGGGCGCAGAACCCCCTGCCCTTAAAGCGTGTTGTGGTTTTGGCATCAGGGCTTGCCTATTTTGAACATTCAGGCACGGTAAACGGCAATGTGCAGTTTGCCCTGCCCTTCAAAACCGCCGCGGTAAATGACGCGCTTAAATCCCTTGTCATAAACGATCCGGCTTCGGCAACCCCTTCGGTTGTTTACCAGTCGGAGTCAACGTTATACCAAACCCTGCGAAGCCTCAAGATCGATCTTTCCGATGAACCCGATCTGCCTCTCATTCTTTCAAGACTTAAAGGCGCAGAAGTTGAAATTACTTCGCCAACCGCTTATTCAGGCAGGATCGTAGGAGTCGAATACCGTTCTGTTGTTACTAACGTTTCTGAAACAAACGAACCCTGGCTTTTGCTGCAAACCACTAGCGGGCTTAAAATCTTTAATTTCAAAGAGATCAATTCAATAGTTTTTAAGGATGCTCTTCTCAATGACGACCTGAACCGTGCGCTTGATTTATTGGCGGCATCACAAAATAACGATTCCCGTATGCTCATGGTAACGTTGCCGGGAAGCGTGCAGCCTGGCAGCGGCGGCAGAAATGTTTCGATGAGTTATGTGATACCGTTCCCTGTGTGGAAAGCTTCCTACCGCCTTGACTTAAATCAGGCAAAGCCGCTTTTTCAGGGCTGGGCAATAATTGACAACGACAGCGACAATGACTGGAACAATGTTGAACTTTCACTGGTCGCAGGCCGCCCGGCATCGTTCATTCAGAACCTCTACCCGCCTTATTATGTTTCGCGCCCTACCCTGCCCCTTGCCATTGCCGGAACTACCAGTGCGGCAACACATGACTCCGCTTTGCAGGAATTTAGTTTTAATGATGCTGTCCGGCTTGAAAGACAGGCGGTGCCTTCCGCCGCGAAGGCTCAAGTAGAAGAGCTTATGGAATATGAAGGGGATTATTTGCGCGCAAGACGAAACGTAAGCGGCGGGGCTATGGAAACCGCACGGGGAGCCGCCGCAGGGGATCAATTTGAGTTCACGATAAAAAAACCTGTCAGCCTTGACCGCCGCATGAGCGCCATGCTTCCCCTTGTAGAGTCGCGAATTGAAGGGCGGAAACTTCTCATATTCTCAGGAGGAGGCGTTCACCCGCGGCTTGGAGCGGAATTGACAAACACAAGCGGAATGAAACTTCCCGCAGGGCCAATCACCGTTTATGACGGCGTATATGCTGGAGATGCGCTTATTGAGTTTTGGAATGAAAATGAAAAGCGGCTCATCTCGTTCGGAGAAGACCTTTCGGTTATAGCGGCTGTAAGCGACACAAACACCCGCGCTGTACGTTCCGTTGTTGTTTCAGGCGGCGTCATGACCATCAGCAGGAATCAGACTTATACCAAAACATACACGTTTAAGAACCAAGGCTCTGTTTCAAAACAACTTGTAGTGGAACATACCAAAACTGCGCAGACAGAACTTGTTTCACCCACGGCT
Source organism: Treponema sp. (assembly GCA_031256035.1). Classification (GTDB taxonomy): domain Bacteria; phylum Spirochaetota; class Spirochaetia; order Treponematales; family Breznakiellaceae; genus WQXQ01. The sequence goes on from JAIRRJ010000119.1 coordinate 37,265, forward strand.
GATGAACAAACCGCATCATTATACAGGTTCAACATGACACTTGGCGCGAACCGCGAGTTGGTTTTCACAGTAAACGAACAGAGGCCGCTTTCAGAAAACATAACCCTGCTTTCACTGCGCCCTGACGCCTTCCTCAGTTACACCACTAACCAGGAAATCCCTTCCAATGTCCGCACAGCCCTGCAGCGGGCAGTTACGCTGAGACGTGAAGCAGATAACGCATCTGCCGCTGTTAAGGATTTGGAAGCCCGCATGAGCCGCCTTGCCGCGGATCAGGAACGCATACGGCGCAACATTGAGGCCGCCGGAAACCAGACAGCGCAGGGGCAGGAATACCTTAAACGGCTTGCCGCCCTTGACACCGACATTGACAATTTATCTGCTGATATTGAAAAAGCGCGTAACAGCGAAAAGGCGGCTCTGAAAACATGGGAAGATTACTTGAATGGGCTTAAGCTGTAGGGGGCGAATGATAAAGGGTGCTCTCCATTCCTTACAAATGCGCCGCTATGGTGAATTCCCGCAGGTGTCCAATTTTATTATGGCGGGCTTTCCAGAGATCGAGTTTTGATTGCATAGTAAGCCAGCTTTCCGCACTGGTATGGGTAACCTTTGCTATTCTTAACGCCATCAGCGGGCTGCATGATTTCTTCCCATTTACCAATTCCGAAAGCGCCTTTCGCGTTATCCCCATCATACAGGCCGCATCGGTAACCGTTAATCCCAACGGGACAAGAACGTCCTCATAAAAAACTTCACCCGGATGAACCGGCTTTCGCATTTTGCAGCGTAAATTCCCGCGTAATCGTTCCAAGCCTTTATGCCTGAAAGACCGTATCATGGTTTAATCTACTATGTAACCTATGGGGTGTCAATACTTCAAAAAGAGTTCACGCTTGGAGACATCCAATAAGCTGTAACAGGCATTCACTCGAAAAGAGACTCTCGTACAAACCAAAGGTTCGTAGACACATCGTACCTTCGGTATGCGGGTACAAAAAAAGAGCAGGGAACTGCTGTCAGCGATCCCCGCTCAAAAAAAGTATCAGTCACCCATGTTGCCTGACCTGGTACAAAATGGAATGTTTACCTAAAACGCATATCCTAAACCGCAGTAGGCAACAAAACCTATGCCCGCACGAAACTCATTATTTTTTGTGCCATACATCTCCAATGCGCCAAGTGTAATTGGTATTTTAACACCGGGCTGAACAAAAAATCCTCCGGGGTTGCCCACATCTATTTTCCAACCTATTTCTGGAGAAATCCCTAGTCCATTAATAGTCCCAAACCATGTTCCTTTAGCACTGTATCCATAACTGGTGTACTCATAATCGAATGTACCGCTATGTGCATGAAACCCTAGACCTATACCAACAAAGAATGTCTTGCTCCAGATATAGTAACGTCCAGAAAGCCCTATTTCCAATTCATTCCAGAAAAGAAATAGATTATTCCAATAGATGTTTGCCCCTACCGACCAATTCTGGTCAAGCATACGCTCGTACCTTGCTCCGATACCAAGTAAGCTCACCTCGCCGGAAATCCAGTTGTCCACTGAATTGGCTCTCTTTTCCGCATCATCATCCTGCGCGAAAACCCATCCTGCAATAAATATTACAAGAACAAGAAAAATTACTCTCTTTTTCATTGAAAAACTCCTTCGCGGCTTTAATGTCTCCGCAGACATATTTTAAAATCTCATATGAGATTTTATTCACAGAACAACCTTCTTCCCTGATCTTCCCTTTGTGTCCTTCGTGCCTTGGCGCCTTTGCGCGAACTCTTTTCTCTTCATTCTTCACTGCTCACTCCTCACTGGACACTTTTCACTGTTACGGTATAACCGCCGACAACATCGGTCCAAACGGCCCCGCTTCCCCTCTTGGGTTTTCATACCTCAAACAAAAGTAAATCGTGTTCCCGCTTTCTCCGTCAAAGTCAAACAACTCTTTTTTACGCCGCCTGAACTTTGAGTGCGGCAGATCATGTCCCGATGTTGGAACTTCTGTCAGGTGAAACTTGTCAGTGGGCGTAGGATGACCCATAATACCCCAGCACATCTTTACACCGTAGTCGCTGCGCGGATCGGGCATCAGCCCTCCCTCAACCGCGCGGATATTGCGCAGTTCAACAAGGTGAATGCCGGGAAAGGTAATGTCCGCGATCACTTGCGCAGTAGGCGGCGGAATTGGCGTGGTTGTCGTGCCGGGGGGATTGAGCCCCAGGCTTACAAAGTCAGAGTTTAAAAGCGGCGGGATAAAAAACTTGCGTTTCTTCATGTTCCGCATGAAAGAAATCATGGGATCGAAAGCTTCTTTGCATCTGGCGGTAACAACCGCGCTCCGGTCGCCCGCCATCGCTTTTGTAAGAGCCTTGTCTGAATCCTCGATGATGTCTTTCAGTTCCGACACATCCGCAGCAGTGATTTGCCATTGAGTTCCTTTGGTTCCAAGGACGCTGTGCCAGTTTTTCGCCATAGCAAGCTGCCCGGTTCGTGAAGTTGGCAGCCAGTCTTTACCGTGAAACATAAATATCCTCCGTTGTATGTTGATGCCCGTTTGAGGCAAAATTGCACCCGTCCGTGTCAAAATTACGCACTTTTGATGCAAAAGGGTACCCTTTCTGGACAAAATTGCACCCTTTTGAGGCAAAATTGCGCCCGTCCGCGCAGGAATTGTACCCTTTTGATGCAAAAAGGTACCCTTTCGGGGTAAAATTGCACCCTTTTGAGACAGAATTGCACAATTCCCTATGTAAGCGGATTTTGCGGCTAAGTGAGTGAGATGGTAAATAATTGTAAGGTTTAGTTAACTCTCTTCCATATAAAGAGAGAGAGAGAGAGAGAGATTCAGGTGAGTTTTCGCGAATGTGCGTGAAAAAGCGCCCCGCGCCCACTTGGGGGTGGTTGTTATTGAAAATAGAGTTTGAACCACATGATGCAGTCATTACTGGGAGTTTATTAAAATCGCGGAAGTTTGTCAATATAAATTTCCATAATTTCTCGAAAAGATTCATAACCCCAGCAAAATCCCAACAGCGGCGCTGACTGCAACGTAAATCACCGGGTGTCCCTTGAATTTACGGATTAGAATAAACAATACCGCAAAGACGATAAATTCCTTAATGCGTATTATTTCATGCCAAACGCCTGCATCAATGTTTACGAGCGCGACTTTCAACGCGCCAAGGCTTGCCGCTGCCAGCAGGCCGGCGGCGGCGGGGCGCAGTCCTGAGAAAACAGAGGCTGCTATTTTGTTTTCTTTAATTGTGCTTAACACCTTAGCTGTAAACGTAATTATCAGTATCGCGGGGCTTGTAAGTCCAAGTGCGGCTATAAAACCGCCGATGGCTCCGTTTGAGGCAAAACCTGTTTGAGCTGCCATATTTACGCCGATTGCGCCTGGTGCGGACTGGGCTATCGCCAGAAAATTCCCTATTTTCTCATAATCAAGCCATTCGTATTTATCCGCCATCCGGAAAAGAAAAGGCAGAGTCGCCAGCCCGCCGCCTACAGCAAACAGTCCTATCTTGAAAAATTCGATGTACAGGAAAAACAGACTCAAGCGCTGCCCTCCCCTGTTTTCACGTAACCCCGGAAAAACAAAAACCCGGCAAGCCCTGAGCCCAAAATGATAAACACAGGTGAGATGCTGAACACTGCCGAAAGGATAAGCGCCATGACAAAGACGATTACAGCCTTATGGTTACGCATAACGCCCTTGTTGAGTTTAAGCAGCGTATCGATAATAAGAGCGCATACCGCGAGCCTTATGCCGGTAAAGGCATGGCGCACAATTTCGTATTCGGCAAATCTCCTGATAAACGTTGAGATGATTACCATAAGGCTCACACCCGGCAGGATAAGCGCAACCGTGGCGATCATTCCGCCTGCAATGCCTTTGCGTTTGTAGCCGACAAAGGTCGCGACATTTACCGCGATCACCCCCGGCGTAATCTGCGAAATGGTAAAGTAATCCATCACTTCTTCCATAGAGACCCAGTTTCGTTTTTTTATCAGTTCCCGCTCAAGAACAGGGAGCATGGCATAGCCGCCGCCGAAGACAGATGCGCCTATAACGAAAAAAGCCCAAAACAGTTCAAGTAACTCTTTCACTTTTCCTGCTCTTGCCGATTTTGCAACGAAGTTTCCCGCGCCATTGTTATGCGCAGTTCATCAAGCTGCTTTTGATCGACTTCCGAGGGGCAGTCATCCATCGGGCTTACGGCAAATGAATTTTTCGGGAAGGCGATAACATCCTTTATTGAGGATAGCCCTGACATAATCATCACCAGGCGATCAAGTCCGGGGGCGATGCCTCCGTGCGGCGGCGCTCCGTATTTGAAAGCTTCAGTTAGAAAACCGAACTTTTTCTCGGCATCTGCCGGATCAATCCCCGCTATTTGAAATACTTTTTTCTGCATTTCCGGGTCGTGGATACGGATAGAACCTGATGCCAATTCATAACCGTTAAGAACTAAATCATACAAATCGCCCTTTACGGAGCCTGGGTCTCTTTCCATTGTCGCGTGATACTTTTCCTGCGGCCATGTAAATAAATGATGAGCCGCCTCCCACTTTTGTTCGTCTTCGTTGTATTCAAACATGGGGAAGTCGATGATCCACACAAACTCAAAACGCGCCGGATCGCAAAGGTTTAAGTCCTTGCCGAGTTTTGAACGCACTGCGCCAAGAGCGGTATTGGCAATCCTGCGTTTTGCGTCCGCTACAACAAGGATAAGGTCTCCCTCAGCCGCGCCAAGGTCGCTTATTATCTGCGCGGCGTTATCTGCAAAGAACTTCGCGACTCCGCCTTCCAGAGCGGAATTCGCAACAACCTTCATCCACGCCATGCCCTTTGCCTTGTAAATCTTTGCGTGCGCTTCCAGTTCTTCTATCTGTTTGCGCGAATAGTCCGCCCTGCCCTTCACAACCAGCGCCTTTACTGCTCCGTCTTGTAACAGCGCATCCTTGAAAGCCTGAAAGCCCCCAGCTTCTGCAAACGGGCTAAAATCCTTAAGCGGCATCTCAAAGCGCAGATCGGGTTTGTCGCTCCCGTAATTTTCCATCGCCTCTTCCCATGTCAGGCGGCGAAAATGTTCGGGCAATTCTGTATTAAGAGTTTTTTTGAACACATGATGCATCATCCCCTCTGTCATGGACAGCACGTCGTCCCTGCCTACAAAGGACATCTCAATGTCGATTTGCGTAAACTCTGGCTGCCTGTCGCCCCTTGCGTCCTCATCGCGGTAACAGCGTGCAATCTGAAAATATTTATCAAAGCCGGAAGCCATCAATAGCTGCTTGTAAAGCTGGGGCGACTGAGGCAGGGCGTAAAACTTGCCCGGATACAGCCGTGATGGAACAAGGTAATCCCGCGCCCCTTCCGGCGTGGATTTAATGAAAGTGGGAGTTTCAATTTCATAGAAACCGTTAGCCGTCATCCATTCGCGGATTGCGAAAGTAACCTCGCTTCGCAGCCTGATCCTGTTCTGCATCGCGGCGGAGCGAAGGTCAAGATAGCGATATTTCAGCCGCAAATCTTCGTTTGCTTTGCTTTCTTCATCGATTTGGAAAGGCAACACTTCCGATTTATTCAGTATCACAATTTTCGTGGCGGCAACTTCGATTTCTCCGGTTTCCATTGAAGGGTTTACCATATCGTCCGGGCGCGGACAGACAATCCCGGCAGCGGCAATACAGTATTCATTGCGCAGTTCCTGACAGAGCGCGGCAAGATCATCAGCCCCCGACTCAGTATCAACCGTTACCTGCGTTATGCCGTAACGATCCCTCAGGTTAATAAAAAAAATCCTGCCGTGATTGCGCTTTCGGTGAACCCATCCGTTAAGGATCACCTCACGCCCCGCATCGCTTTTTCTCAACGAACCGCAATCGGCAGTTCTCTTCATCGCTTCCATATTCAGCTCCTGATTTAATTATGGTATGCTTTTTTCTGTTTTTATTCTATAATCAATTTATCATGTTTGAATTAGACGATGCCCTGATGGAAGAGATTCTCTTCTTCATGGAAAACCAGGACGGCAATTTTGTCATGGATACTCAGGAAGCGGTGGTTCTTGACATCGATAATTATGATAACGATGACGCCCTTGATTTTGACGATGATGAGCGTTTTATTTCATTGCCCGGCTGGAGTCCTCAGGACGGCTACCGCCTTATGGAACATTTTGCCGCCGGCCTGCGCAACCCTGTAGTACGCGAAGAGCTGTCCGCCGCCCTGAACCGGGGCAGGGGTGTATTCCGCTCTTTCAAGAATGTCCTTGAGCAGTACCCCGAAACAGAAAAGCAATGGTTCAAGTTCAAAGATCGTGAAATGAAAAACGAAGTTATCGCCTGGTACAACTCCATCCGTGAAAGCCGTGGGCTTGAGCTTATCGGCCCTGAGCCTGAGGATACTTCATCCTTGATACTTGAAGATTTTGCCATGCGGGAAGGAAACGACGCCGATTTTGAAAAAGCCGCCTCCCTGCACAAACTCTGTGTTGAAAATGACGCCAACTCTGCAATTCTTGAATCAATGAACCCGTTTGCCTTTCCGGGGGATTTGTGCTTTATTGCCGAAACCGCAAAAGGCGATTTTGCAGGCTGCATTTGCACCGTTAAAAAAGACTCTATCCTTCATGTCCGCCTTGAAATAACGCCCGAATACCGTGGCTTGGGTCTGGGCAAGGCGCTGCTTGCAAAACTCCTTGAAAAAACCGATGGACAGGTATCAATTGACCTGCCTTCAAGCGCGGAAGGTTTTTCGCGCGCGCTTCATCTTGAAGGATTTAAGCCCTGTGTGCAGAGGTATATAAAAAGCAATTAATGCTATAGAAGAGCATCAATCAAAGGCACAAAGTTCACGTAAAAAAGAAAGATTTAAAATTCTAATCATTAATCTTTTCTCTGTGTCCTCCATGATCTTTGTGTGATGAACTTAAGAATAAATTCATTTTCTTTTTTTCCCATCTCTTATCTTCTTGCGTAGGGCTTCCGCTTTTCTAAAAAGGCTGTATACAATCCGCTTATACGGATAATCCCAACTGCCGGGACGGTGGACTATTTCTCCGCCAAAACCCGTCTTGAAACGATAAAGACCTGCCATTGGATGGTCAGGATCGTCATCGGGAGGTATGCCGAAAAGATCGTAGTATTTGCAGCCTGCCTCTTTTGCGTCCTGCATGGCTTTCCATTGAAGGGCATAAGGCGCCATTAAATTGCGCTTAACACCGGAAGACGCTCCGTAAAGGTAGGTTGCACATTCGCCGCGGAAAAGAACCACGATGGCGGCAAGGGTATCTATTTCATGGACAGCGGTGTACAGGCGCAAGTCATTCTTTCCCGCGCTTATTTCAAAAAGGGTTTTGTAGTAGTCAATGCTGTGTATCGCGATGCCGTCCCTTGCGGCTGTTTCTTTCAAAAGCGCGTAAAATGTTTCCAAGCCTTCGGCAGCGTCTCGTTCATTGCACATACGCACCAACACGCCGCGCTTTTCGGAAAGAGAGATATTGTAGCGCCATTTTGGTTTCATCCGGCCAAGAATTTCTTCGCAGGATAATTCCAGATCGATAATCACGGTATCAGGCGGCTGTATGTCTGCGGCAGCGCGTATAAATTTTTGATTCTTATTCCGTGAAACGCGAACCGAAGGTTCGTTGTGGTTATCTTCCTTCCCTTCTACCTCAAACCACGGCGGATCAAAACGGACAAACGCAATATTACGCGGGAGCAGGGCTTTAATTTTATCGGCAAGTTCAGCTAACGCAATGTTTCTGTTTTCGGAGGGGAAATTCGCGGGTAATTCCGGCCCCCAGGGGATATATGCGAAAGAAACAGCCGGCGCAAGACGTCGGCAAAGCGCCAACAGGGAAGATGAGCCATAACCTTCCCATTCAATCAGGAAAGAGAACGGCTGCCACCCAAAGCGGGACTTAAACTGCCCCCACATTACCGATTGCAAAAAAGAGTTGGCATTATCGCAGACACTCAAATCAGAAGACCTCACACGGAGGCACGAAAACACAAAGCTCATTTTATGAAGTCCTGCTTCTTTCCTTTTTTCTCTTCTCTTTGTGTCCGCGAACCGAAGGTTCGACGTATCTCTGCGCCTTTGTGTGAGGTATTATTCGAATTATTCTCAATGTATTTCACCTTCGGGAATTATGCTGGTACGGACGGGCTTCCCGTTAAGGCACAGGTTTTTTCCGCAGGATTGCACGGCAAAATCTTTCGCCAGTATTGGATACGAGAAGAAAGTATCAATGTCTATTTCCGCCGGTTCAGGTGAAGCTTCTTCGCCTTCTGGCAGAAGTCTTGTCCCTGTGGGAGCGTCTCCAGCATCAAGCACTTCGCAGCGTTCTGCTCCGTCCTCGTTGTCGCCTGCAGCAAGAAGCATCCCCCGCGATTCAATCCCGCGCAATTTAGCGGGCTTCAGGTTATAGGCGACGATAATCTTTTTACCCAGCAGTTCTTCTTCGGTATAGAACGACACAAGGCCTGAAACAATTGTCCGTTCATCGCGGTTTCCCGTAACGCCCTCCCCCGCTTCAAGGCCGATTATGTAGAGTTTATCCGCCTTTGGATGCCGCTCGACCTTTTCGATCTTCGCAACACGCAAATCAATAACGGACGCAAAAGTCGCTTTTTCCGCCCTTTCCTGCTGGCTTCCCGAATAACGCTCACGCAGGGCGTCAATCTGCTCACTTTCAAGTTTGGCAAAAAGCACTTCGCTTGTAATCCGCGCATCGGCAGGAATGCCTTCCGGCGTGCCGATGTCTTTCCAGCAAAGACCCTCGCCAAGTTTTAAGCCAAAGAACGAGGCGGTTTTCGCCGCCGCCTGCGGCATATAAGGCTCAATCAGTACCGAAAGATCACGCACAATATAAGATAGGTCGCGGATAACAGCTTCCGCTTTTTCAGGATCGTCATTGCGCAAACGCCATGGTTCTGAATCCTGGAAGTATTTATTCGCAAATGATGAAAGTTCAAAAATATCCCTGAAAGCGTCCCGCAGTTCGGCACGATCAAGTTTTTCGGCTATTGCCTCTTCCCGCCTTGTTACTTCCGCCCAAAAAGCGGGGTCAGTGAGGCTTTGCCCGCCTTCCGGCAATTTTCCGTTATAATAGCGGTTAACAAATGAAACTGTGCGGTTAACCAAGTTCCCAAGGTTGCCGATCAGCTCAGAATTTACCTTTTCCTGGAAGTCTTTCCATGTAAACAGGGCGTCTGATTTTTCGGGACGGTTGTAGAACATATAAAAACGCCACACATCGGCGGGGATTCCCGTCTCCTTCGCATCTGTTCCAAAAACGCCAATCCCCCTGGATTTGGAGAACTTCCCGCTTTCATAATTAAGGTATTCCGTGCTGGACATATGGTGTAACATTGTCCAGTCATCTGCAATGCCTGCATTCACGGTGCTTGCACCGGCGCTCCCCAAAAGGCTTGAGGGGAAAATCACCGTGTGAAACGGAATATTGTCTTTGCCAATGAACTGAAAGAGTTCTGTTTCATTGGGGCTTTTCCACCAGTAGTTAAGAAAATCACGCCAGTCAGAAATCTTGCCGGCTTTTTCGATTTCCTCGCCTAAACATCCCGTAATGGAAATATAACCGATGGGCGCGTCAAACCAAACATAAAAAACTTTGTTCTCATAGCCGGGGCGCGGAACCGGGATTCCCCATTTTAGATCGCGCGTAATGGCGCGCTCTTTTAGGCCGTCCCGTATCCAGCTTTTTGTCATCTGTATCGCGTTATTCGCCCAGAAACCTTTTTCCGAGGCAACCTTTATCCAGGCTTCCAGTTTGTCTTTTATTTGCGGAAGGTCGATGTAGAGGTGTTTTGTTTCTTTCAAAGCCGGAGTATTGCCGCAGGCCGAACATTGAGGCTCTTTCAAGTCGGTGGGGTCAAGCAGTTTTCCGCAAGCCTCACATTGATCGCCGCGTGCATCCATGGAACCGCAGTGGGGGCAGTTGCCGCGAATATACCGATCGGCAAGAAATCTCTCACACTTTGCGCAGTGAAACTGTTCTATTGTCTTTTCAGAGACAAAGCCTGCCTTATCCAGTTTTGTAAAAATATCCTGTGTTACTTCGGTTTGTATAGGCGTGGAGGTGCGGCCGAATTTATCAAAAGCAATGTTAAACCAGCGGTAAATATCCGCATGTATCGCATGGTAGCGGTCGCACAGCTCTCTGGGACTCAAGCCCTCTTCGGCGGCGCGGTTTTCCGTCGCTGTTCCGTATTCATCTGTCCCGCAGATGTAGAGGGTTTCAATCCCGCGGAGCCTGCAAAAGCGGGCGAATGCGTCTGCGGAAAGTACCTGGATAAGGTTGCCCAGATGCGGAACATTATTTACATACGGAAGAGCGGAAGTTACTAATCGTCTTTTCATAATAAGTCATGATAACCAAAACAAGCTTGTGATTCAATGGGAGAATTTGAGAGAGAACTCATTTATCCATGTTTGTCCGCTTTCAAGGGAAACTGAAAATAGCGGCAGAATACGATTTGCCTGATAAAGACCGCCGGTTTGGGCAGGAGTGGTCTGGTATGCCAGCCCAAGGCAGCCGGAAAAAGCCTTTAGCGAACAGAGCAATATCTGTACTTCGTTTTTTACATCGAGGATTTTAATGCTTTCTGCAGCGTTCATTGTACCAGACACATGAGTATCCTTTCCGCCTGATTCGCTTGTAAAGAAACGGGCAAACTCCTCCCCTTCCCCGGCAAATGAAAATACTATCTCCGGTACAAAACAGAAAATTTCGTGTTTTTTGCCTTGGTTTTTCAACGTATAATTTACAGTCAAAATATCCCTTTTTAGCGAATAACATTTTTCAATTTCAATATTGGCGAATGCAGTATTTTTCTCAAGAGCGGGAAGCTTGAAACATGACTTACCCTTGCGATCCTGTGATACTGCCTCAAATTGTTCGTTAAAACACAACCGCGAGCCTTTGGGAAAACCTTTTGCAATGTCTTGTGCCTTTGTCTCCGGCGGCAGGATGGCATCCGAAAAAGCGGCGCGCCGCACATTGCCTGCACAGCCGCAGTCAAGATAATTCCAGTCTTTGGGAAGATAATCAAGCTCAAATATGCCTGCACCCTTTAGCCTGATATAACAGTTTATCCTCGTATCCTGAAACAAATACTCTTCTACACCGTCAAAATCAAAATCATACTGAATAAGGGACGAAGTAAATTTACCCTTTTCCCTGGACAGCCTCTCTGCGCGTAACAGCGAGCTGTATGCCGCCTTGCGCAGCTCATGACGGTGAAACCCGCCGGGAGTGAACAAGCTCGAGTCTTGAGCCTTCCAGAGTTCTTCCCTGGCATTTAGTTTTCGGGATTTATCGCCTTTAAGCTGACTGATAAGAACATTTGTGAATATCATCTTGGAATATATACCGCCGGATTCTCCATGTTCGATCATGAAATTCCTCGGCAAAAAACCATCATTAAGATTTGTTGAGTTTAGAAAAGCGCATCTTTTATGAGGCTTGTGGCTCTTTAGGATTTTTGATGGCAATGTAGTCTCAATAAAATTTTCAGAGAGAGTAAGTTCTTCAAAAAAACGATTCCATGCGCTGTCCTGAGATTCTTCTGAAGCGCCGGACGCTTTATCAGGAAAAATTGTAATGATCCGGTCATAAAAAAAACCACCCTCCTCTCCTATCTGCTTTTTAAACCCGGCAAAAACTTCAGAAAAACTCTTTTCCGACAATTCAGCGCCGACGGTTGAAACAGGAAAAACAGTAATTAATTTTCCCTGATCCTCAGTGTAACAAGGATAATAAAGGGCATCTCCTTTCATACCGGAATTTATAAATTGATCCTCAGAAAGAAAAGTATAATTCATGTCGCTTGCCGAAAGGGCTGAAACAAGATGCTGTTCCCATGCCATAACCGGTATCCAGCAGCCCTGTGGGCGCTTTCCGAAATGCTTGCGAAGATATGTTGTTAAAAGTTCTATCTGACCGATTCTGTCCTGCGGCGGGAGCAGGGGCAGCATCGGTTCATAAAAACCGCCTGAAAGGATTTCAACCTGTTTCCTTGCTATCATATCTTCAATGAGCATAAAAAATTCAGGATGATTGCGCTCTACCCAGTAAAGTAATACCCCTGAATAATGCAGCACAGCGTTGATTTTCGAATAACGGGATAAATTTGAAACAAAGGGGCGCATTTTATTTTCATATACGTACCTATATTCATTTTCACCGGCACCGGATGGAACATGAGCGTGAGAGCCAAGGACGAGATTCAGCTTATCTTCTTTCACCCTGCCTCCGTAATCATTCTAAAAAGCAGTATAGATGCCGTTGAAAAAATGAGGGATAGCAGCCCCATAGAAATTATTGTCAGCGGTTTTCCGCGTAAAAAACGCGGCACTGCTTCAAGAGCGGCTCTACGGCTGATTTCTTCAAGGATAAAAAATACCAAAAGCGTTCCGACAGTAAAACCAAAAGAAAGAAAAACAACTTCGATAAAGTTATTCGCGATATTAAGGCAGATAAACAATGCCGCAGGGGTTATCCCGTATGAAAAACTTACGGGACACTCTTTTGTGAGTTTCTTTTGCAGATAAAGAGATACAAGGAATTCCAGTCCGTCATGCACAATGATACTGATTGGAAATAACATTACATAAAGAAAAACACCTGTTATCATCAAAGAAATTATCTTCGCGAAAATGACCCATAAAATAATAATCGCAAAAAAAACAATTCCCAGTTTTATGAAGACTGTCTTTTTGTTCAAGCTTCCTATCGCTGTAATCCCCTGGATGCCGAGTCCGCACTGAAGCAGCAGATTCATTGAAAGAGCCGATGTAATAATCAACAATACTATGGGTATGGTCACTGATCATCTCCGTGAGAAAAAACATTTCTTCCGTATTGATATACACCGGCAATATAACCCAACAACAGCAATGCTCCGGCTGAAGAAGCAAATATACTTATGGGAAAGAAAGAGCCTGCCTTAAAATACATGATTGTTATCATTCCCTGATGGCTGCCCGGAAATGACAGGGAACAATAAGAAAAAGGCTCTCTTACAACAGAAAACGCAATGAGGAGTCCCGCCATAACGGCTGCCTGTGAAAAGGCTTCAGACACATACCCCGCAATGTCAGGATGAGAAGTAACAGGAGCAGAGACCATTCGTTCATAAATTCCTGAGCCGGAACAAAAAACCGGAACCAGCAAGAGAGGCACAAGAGCTTCAAATGCGGCAAAGGGGCATAAAAACCAGACAAACAACAAATAGACGCTGGAAAAAAAAGAGGCAATACAAGTAAATATCGCTTTTTTTCCTCCTGCGGGAAATATTTTTTTTGATGATATAGTTGATAGTAAAGAAAATACCAATACTGAAAGCGTATAAACCCAGAAAATGTTACCCGCAACTGTAATTGCCCAGGACAGCCGCCCAGAAGCCATTATCAACAAACCGCCTCCGGTTAATCCGCCAAGAGGTGAAAGTGAACCCCAGAATGAATACTGCGCCCTGCTCATCTGTTTCTTTCTCCTCCTGAATCTCTGAAATTGGCAGAAGCTGCCGTTTTTATTCGTTTAACATATATTTGCATAATACCATGCGGAATTTTTTGTATTGTTTGAACCGCGTGTGCACTTAACGGAATTATTCTTTCAACTTCATTGGCAGAAGTAACCATGGCTCCAAGAGGGATTAAAATTCCGTCCTGAAAGACGGCGAACACAAACATGCGGTCGGAAGAATTCACTATCGAATACCAGTATCCAAAAAGATTTATGTTTCCTGTGTTTTGCGGCAAAGGCGCCGCAAGCCTTACAGTCTCTCCCTCGGTTATAAACATTCTATTTACAGTCCGCAATAAATATTGCGCCTGCAGCGGCTGCGTAGAAACCCAGAGCAGTGAAATAATTAACAGCAGCCCTACAACCCAGCCGAGTATGACCGCCTTGTCTCTTAAACCGGAAGATTCGCTCATGGGCGTCCCTCCGAAAGAGCTGATTTTTTACGTAAAAAGAAAAACTTTTCTTCCAGAAAACGTATCATTGGCGTAAGACAGTTTACAATGGCAAGGGCAATAAAGCATCCCGTATACTCAAAACACAGGTAGCGGAAAATCCATGACAAAACAGCGCCCAATGTTGCCATAAGTATAATTCCTTGTTTATACTTTGCGCCGCTTGCAGACTCGGCGGCAAGGATGAATGCCGCTACCATAGTTCCGCCGGAAAAAAAACCATACAGCATATCTCCGCTCCAGAAACCCTGCGCAAGACCGCCCGCAAAACGGATTAACAATCCGTAAATTGCAAGGAAGACAAGAGATACCCAGCTCCGGTTAATTCCAAAGGCGGTAATAATAACAGTGCCAACAAGAAGGGCGAAAAGCCCTCTATCGGTTATAAGGCCTGGATTATTATTAAAAAGAAGATCAATATAGCCGGAAGGCAGATAAGCGTCTGTAAAAGAAAAAAACGTACCATTCAAAAAGGAAGAAACTGAATTGTCAAGGGCGCTTGTATTCGAAACAATTGCCATCTCTGTTACTGAAGGAGAACTGGCAAGAGCGTCAGAAAATAAAGGCGGCCAGGAAAAACGGATAAACAGCCAGCCGCCCAGCGCAGGATTGAGCCAATTTGATCCCAAACCGCCAAAACTGTACTTTACAACCGCAACAGCAAACGCGGCTCCGAATGCCGCATACACAGGATGAATCATGTTTGGCAGCAGAAGAGAAAGAGTCATTGCGATTGCCGCTGCACTGCCATCCTTAATTTTGGAAAAACCGCTTTTTTTCCATGTAAGCAGCAATTCAACCAAAAGCGCGGTGAAAAAAGAGGTAAGCACAATAATTAGGGACAAACCGCCGTCAGTCAAAGATGATTGAAATACACAAAGAAAGGCGCAGCCGAAAACAAGCCACATCCTTCCGGCAGTGGAATACGACAGATTAATCTGCGGTTTTTGCGTTATTATCTTTTTGGCTGTCATACTCCTCCCTGTATCGTCTCCGACAACGGCAGAGCCGAGGGACAAACAACTTTACAGCACCCGCACCCATGGCAGCCTGTTGTTGCAGCTTCCATTCCAAAAATTACAATTTTTTTATATATATTCTGCGGATCAAGCCCCACCGGGCAGACAGTTCTGCATTCTCCGCAGTTAATGCAATTTTGCATTTTATGTAACGATGCCTGTGTTTTTAACATTGCAACAATCGCAAAACTGGTTTTCATAATAGGTTCATCTAGATATTTTATCTGTTTACCTGAAAGAGGCGAACCTGCCGCAATGCGTTCAGGTTTTCCGTTAAAGCCTTCGCATTGCTCAATCAATTCTCCGATCCTTGTCCCAATCCGGACTTTCATTATTTTGGCGCGTTTAACGGCGGAGCCGCCGACAGCCACATATCGATCAAGAATTGGTCTTTTATATTTGACCGCATCATGGGCAGCAGCAAGAACTGCCGGTCCAAGGATCAAAAAAGCTCCAAGAGCAAGAGATTCCTTCTTTTCATAGATACGAAGGGCAAGTTCAAGTTCCCTGTTTTGTCTTTGAGGATATCGCGAACTTGTAAGCACCAAAGCAGCGGGGATATCATAATGCCTGGCCTCGGCAAGAAGGTCTTCTCCCATTTTTTTTTCAAGATGAGACACGGCAAAAATTATGTTCGATGCTTTTGAACATGCGTGATAAACAATAATTGCGCCTTCAACCACCGCTTTTAGCCTTTCCCTGCAAAGAGCATAATCTGCCGCAAGCCAAGGATCATCAAATACACAGCGGACTACGAGCGTAATTTTTTCATTATCCTTTCTGAAGCCGGATATTATATCTGCGAGGGGCCTTCCAAAATTTTCCATTTCTACAATGCCAAAATCTGATATGATACGCTGTAAGTCATACCGGCTCATTCCTCTCCATGAAAAGGCTTCTTCTTTTTTTCCAAGTCTTTCAAAAGAGCCTTCAAGCTTTATGACAAGAGCTTCGGTTTCAAGAGAGTTTGAATCCTTCCACACCGCCTTGCGGATAATCCTGCCCGGAACAGGAGAGTATAAATTTACAGTCCCCGGCCCGTTGGCCTTGCCGATTAACATTCCCTCTTTTACAGTGTCTCCAATAGAAACAAGCGGCTGAACGCGGGAGCCGGAATTTCCCAGAGGAATAATGGTAAGTGCCGGCAGAAAGGCATCTATAATGTCAGGTGAATTTAATTCAGGCGCTGTCGTATCCTTATATGAAAAACCTCCACGCGGGAAAGAGTATACTTTCATTTGTTACGCATCCTTTCTCATCCGCTGGGGGGCTGAATGCGTATTTTTCCGCTTTATATTTTTCCACCGGAAGTTTACCGAGAAAATTTTATCTTTCCTTTTTGGAGCAAATTGATTTTTTTCTTTTGGCAAAAAAACAGGAATTATGAATAACAGTAAAAGTAATAACGATAGATTGCTTACGATCCCCCTGTTTTCTGTGCCGGGAATCATTCTGTTTCCTGTATTTACGCTTTCCATAAAATCCATTAAATGTTTCAGGGGAAATTCAGGAAATTCGTAACCGGCGCTGTTGTTTTTTATGTATCCTGCATTGGGGCTAGGGAGGCCGTCTTCATCCAAGATATAATCGTGATAATGGAATTCTAAATTACTCAACTGACGTGTTGAAAAAGACATTTGAAATTCCAAATGATCATAATATTCCTGTTCGCTGATTGTCTGCGCCACGGGAGCGTTTGTGATCAGCGCACCTGACATTGACGGCGTAAACAACATTGCCAGAAATGCTGCGGCGGTAAAGGGGATCATGTATACCGAAAAGGCAAAATCAGGAAACCTGCGCCTGATGATTAATACGGGAGTGAAACGCCTGTGACTTTCTTCCGGTAGAAACCTGTTTGAAAGCAGCGTGATAACAAATAGAAATGACAGAACAGCAAGAGCATAAATTAAATTAATTTCTGTTACCATTACAACTGTTACGAGCGCCGCGGCAAACAGCGGCAGAACAAGCAAATATAACCGAAACGACTTAAATAATTCTCTTAAAAACAGAACTGCCTTATTTTCCTTTGACTGGGTCTTGTTAGCAATTTTTAACTCATGTACCAATTCAAGAAATACGGTAAATAATCCCAAAAGCAAAGCGGCAGCGGCTATTCCCGGCGCACCGAAAAAGGCAAGGGAAGAAAAGACAGGCAGCAAAAGGATTATTTTTTTTATTTTCCAAAGCTTGTTTTTTTTTATAATGCAAATAATCAGCAGAGACAGCGCAGATAACGCAAACAACGCAAAGAAAAATCGAAGGGGCTTACCGATGCCGTAAAACCAAACTGAAAAAGTTTTATCTTCCAAAAGACCCGCGATTTTTTTTTCAAGGACTTGAGGAATGTGATTACCTTCGCCAAGGCGCAGATAAATGTAACGTTTACCGTCCCTCACAAAAAAATTGAGAAGTTTCCCGGCATATCCGTCATTACGCGGATCAAATGAATAGAGCCTCTCTGAATAACTGTTCAATGGTACTGCCTTTAGTGAATCAAATTCATCGAGCATTACCCACTGTGAAGATTCGCTTATTGATGAGTGCCAATATTTTCCATTGCCGGATGCCAGCAGAGAAAGAACCTCTTCATCATTTATTGCTTCATCAGTCTCTAAAACCGCATAACCGCTCCGGTATTCTCCCGGCTCCTTGATGTATGCCGCCCACCCCAGAACAAGAGCGGAAAAAACTGAAAGAAGCGATAAAAACAAGAAAGAGCGAAAAAAAAACATAACACCGGCCTATAAAAATTTGAATCCTGCTGCAATGAATATGCCTAAAAAGGCGCCAACCAATACTTCCAGCGGAGAATGACCCTGGATTTCCTTTACCGCGTGAAATTCCAAACCGGTTTTTTCTGCAGCCTGCTTCCCCAGATTATTGAGTGCCTTCGCCAGTAACCCGGCAGCCCTCCTAACTCCAAGGGCATCCCTGAGAACAACCAAAGTAAAAATAACGCTAAAAACAAACAAATTGGAAGATACGCCCGCGTTAAAACCAACCGATGTGGTCAGGGAACAGACAACTGCCGAATGACTGGACGGCATCCCTCCGGTACGCCAAATGACCGTTTCAATAGCTTCACGTATCTTTTTATGCTTGTGAGTTAATATGTAGATGAGCATTTTCATAAGCTGCGCGATAACCCAACTGGTTATTGTTGAAATAAAAATAATATTTTCAAATAAAGGCCGAAAGAACGCCACTACTATCATTGGTTAATAGTCCCGCAATAAGCAAACTTTGTCAATACCGTTACGCAAGCGTATTTTTGTCCTGATCCATCAGGTTAAAAAAGCCCGATATTTCAAAAATCTCACGAATATCGTTCTTAATGTTCCTGAAAAGCAATTTCCCGCCCTGACCGTTCATTTCTTTTTGAGTCTGGAACAAAACCCTCAAGCCCTGACTGGAAATATAGGAAAGCTCTGTTAAATCAAGAATCAGTTCATTTGTTTCATCCCTCTGTTTAAGTTTTTTATCAAGAAGCGGAGCGGAATTTGTATCAAGCCGCCCTGAGACATAAAGTATAAGAGAGCTGCCGTTTTTTTCGGACTGAATGGTCATTATTTCCATGATTATATCTGGCTGATTATCATGTTTCAAGGTTAATTTTGTAAAAGAATTTACCACGAACAATGCGAACCACGCAAACAAGAAGAAAAGGTCGAGTTTTTCGTAAGGTTCGTGGTAGAATATCTATTCCAATGGAATTGATAACCGGAGAAAATGACAAAGGCCGCAGGCTGGACAGAATACTCCGGAAAGCGCTGCCAAATCATCCCCTGTCCCTTTTACACCGGCTTTTCAGGCAGGGCAAAATACTTGTAAACGGCAAAAAGGCAAAAGCTCAAGACCGTCTCGAAAGCGGCGCGGTGATCAATATCCCGCTGCCGGACGAAGCAAGAAGCGAAAAACCAAAGCGTCCCTGTACCATGCCCTCGTTGGATATTATTTGGGATGGAACGGGTTTGCTTGCGGTCAATAAACCATGCGGACTGGAAATCCACGGCGAAAACAGCCTTGATGTTATGGTTGGCTCTTTTCTTGCCGGAAAACTTCCCCCTTCGCTGTCGTTTAAGAGCGGCCCCCTGCACCGGTTAGATAAAGCGACCAGCGGCATTGTCGTTTTTTCTACAAGCATCGAAGGCGCGCGCCTTTTTACCTCATTGCTGAGGGAACGAAAAGTAAGAAAAACATATCTTGCGCTCCTTGAGGGCTGTTTGGAAAAAGAAGAAATCTGGCAGGATGAACTAGTCCGCGATATAGAAAGAAAGATAACTACCGTCGTGCAATCCCCCCGTGAAGATTCAAAAAGCGCCTACACAAAAATAAAGCCTGTCATGGAAAACAAAAATTACACGCTTGCGGAAATTGAAATCGGTACCGGGAGAACTCATCAAATACGCGCGCAGGCAGGCGCTCACGGCCATCCTCTTTGCGGGGATCGAAAATACGGCTCAGGCAGCCCCGGCGGATTTTTCCTGCACGCGTGGAAACTGGAATTCTTGGAATATTACATTGAAGCGCCGCTTCCGGCAGCTTTCAGGGAAAGGATTAGGGCGGTGTTTGGGACAGTGGGCAGTTAACAGTGAGCAGGCCATTATGTTTGGAGTTTTGGGGCAGCCATTCAAGCTGTTCAAATCTTGATTGGAAGGCGGGGGTTCATACCCCGCTGCTTGCGGCGGTTCAGGTTACTACGTTGAGCATGAAGGTGGATATTATGGTGCTGGGGTATGACCCCCGCCAGTATAATAAATTTCCTCTCCAACGAAGATACCCCGCCGGCTTGCCGCGGGGTTCTTCATTTATCTTGACGCTATACGGGTGTATAGTATAATTAAAGGTATGGTTAACGGGTTTGCGGGGGTGGGAAAGGCAGCGGGGTTTGCAAGTCCTGCGCAGGGGTATGAAGATACAAATATTGATCTCAATGCGCTCTTGGTGAAGCGTCCGGCGGCGACTTTTTTCTTCCGGCTTGATAATGACGATATGGGGGATTTGGGTCTGCATGACGGGGCGCTTCTTGTGGTGGACAGGTCGTTAAAGCCTGCGCCGCATGATTTTGTTTTGATTGTGCATGAGGGGCGGTTTATGTGCCGTTTGATGATCCGGCAAAATGGGGTTCGTGTGTTCACGGACGGCAAGAGTAATATTGTTCCGACGGCGGATACCATGATTATCGGGGTTGTTACGGCGGCTGTTCAGTGTTTTAAGAGGGTCAGCAAACCGGAGGTTTGATTGTGGTTTTTCATATTGACGGAAATTCTTTTTACGCTTCGTGTGAGCGGGTGTTCCGTCCTGATTTGTATAAAAGCCCGATTGCGGTTTTGACCAACAATGACGGAATAATTATCGCGCTTAATGCCGAATGTAAGGCGCTGGGTTTCAAGAGGGGTGATGTTTTCTATCAAGTGAAACATAGCCTTGAAAAATGCGGGGTAGCGGTTTTTTCCAGCAACTATACTTTGTATGCGGACATGTCGGCGCGTATGAATTTGATTTACAACAGATTTGCCCCGGACGTTGAGGTGTACTCAATTGATGAGAGTTTTCTTTTTTTTCCTGACTGGAAAAAAACCGACTATACCGAAATTGGTCTTGAACTGAAGGAAACGGTTACGCAGGAGACCGGAATTCCTGTGTCGATTGGGATTGCGCCTAACAAGACGCTTGCTAAAATGTGCAATAAACTTGCCAAGAAGCGGGGGGGCGGCGCCTCCGGTGGAGGCGTTTGCGACTGGAATGTGATTGACCAAGATGAGGAACTTAGAAATTATCCTGTTGAGGATATTTGGGGGGTGGGTCATTCCAGGGCTGATTTTTTGAAGCGGCATGGGATTACTTCGGCGATGGGGTTAAAACAGTACCCATTGGACAAGGCGAAAAAAAACCTGACGATTACCGGATTTAATACGGTGCGGGAGTTGAACGGTGTGGCTGTCATTGACAAGATTGAAGAAGCGCCGAGGCAGGTGGTATCGGTTTCACGCAGTTTTCAATCGCCTGTTTATGAAGTAGACGATATTATTACGGCGTTATCTGAATATACTCAAGAAGCGGTTAAGCGTATGAGGGAGGATGGGCTGTCATGCCGCTTTGTAAGTGTGTATCTGATGACTGCGGTTCCACGAGCCGATGCCCAAGGGGAGCAATACGCCAATCAGATGACGGCTGAACTTCCGCATTTGTCGGCTTATTTGCCGGAGATACAGGCGGCGGCTAATGAACTTTTGAAAAAGATTTTTAGACCGAATTATAAGTATCGCAAGGTGATGATTGGGCTTACGGGTTTGGCTTTTGACAACAATGCTCAATTAGATTTATTTAATACGGTGTATAACAGGGGTAAGGAACTGGAACCGTTAATGAAGGCTTTTGACAGTATTAATGAACGGTATGGCAGAGGGGCAATAAAACTAGGCTGTGGTTCAATGAAAAGAGTAAAGAAAAATGAGGAATATCACAGTGAGGCGTGGGAAGTGAGGCGGGAATATTTGTCGCCGATGTATACTACCAATATTAGGGATATTCCGGTGGCGTTTTGAGTGTAGTAATGGCAGGAATGTTTCCCTGACGAGACCCCAATAAATATTTTAGGCATACATTTATGAAAGGTCTGGACGCAGTCGCCTGAGAACATAATACGGTAATTGCAGGTCAAGTTTTCCCAACCAATGCCATCATCCGCGTATACCCTTCGCCCTGGCGGCGGAAAGAGCCGAGCCTGTCGTCTGTAAAAGTACAGTTTTTGCATACCGCGATATTCAAAACATCGGCATCTTTTAAGATTTTTATGTTGGCGGCTTTCAAATCAAGGAAATACTCATCCCTTTCTTTTCTCACACCTTCAACGCCGAATTCATTTTCAAAATCACAGGCGCGCTGTGGATCAACTTTGTAACAACAGGAATCAATGCACGGTCCCAAAATGGCAGCAACATCGCGGGGTTTTGTCCCCCATTTTTTATTCATAAGTTTAATAGCGGCAAGGGCAATCCTAGTTCCCTTCCAGCCTGAATGAACAATGCCGAAAGCGCCTGATTGCGTATCAAGAAGGTACACGGGCAGGCAGTCCGCCACGGTAACTGAAAGCATAATGTTTCTGTCATGTGTTACCATGCCGTCCGCTTCATACGATGGGGGATTATCGGCTGATACTTCAAGCACAAGCCGGGAATGAGTTTGACAAACGCCGAATACATTGGCATGATTCAATTTTAATTCAGCGGAAAATGATTGCCTGTTGGGATTTTGTTTTTCATATTTCATATCCCCCGCAAACCGCGAAGATATGCAGCAGAAAAAATCCTTATGCGCAACTCCGTCATAGATAAAAGGAAAAAAAGCGGCATGAGGTTTTCCCTGCCTCTCATGGGAAAAATCAAGTTCAAATGGATATATATGCATTAAACATGAACCCCGATAGCTTCGCGGATTGAATCTACCAGGGTTTTTCTGCCTTCAAGCCTGCCGCCAATACCCGGAACTTCAACCAGAAGCGGATAATGCCCCGATAGCTGCCATTGCACCATAAGATCGCCAAGCCAGTCTGCCACTTCTTCTGTTACAATCAACACCCGGCAGTCAGAGAGAGAATCGGGCAGCGTAATCCCTCCCGCTTCATTCCAGCCCTCGGTTATTTTTCTGAAAATCGCAACAGCCTGGGATGATTCGCTTACAGGCGTTCCTTCTATGCCGATAAGGCGGAAGGCGATTGCAAGCTCATGGTCTCCCAGAAAATAATAATCCACAGCTAAAGGATCAAAATAAGAAGGGCTACCAGAAATCCCCAGAGGCAGATGCCTTCGGCAAGCCCGGCATAAGGCAGCGCCTTACCGGAAAGATCGGCATTTTCGCTCATCGCGCCCATGGCGGCAGTTCCGATTCTTCCGACCGCCAGACCGCCCGCAATACATGAAATCCCGACCGCAAGGGCTGCGGCAAAATATTTCATTACGCCGGCTGTGGTTGCCGCCTCAGCTTCCTGCGCATAGACAGCAGCGCCCAGCAATACGAGAAACAGTAATAACATCACTCTTTTCATTTATATTTCCTCCTTAACACTTATACCTTTTTTGCGCTGAAACGGAACGGCGCAAACTCCACTCCTGTTTCAGTAAAAAACTTATTGAAAAATTCATAGTACTGCAAACGCACCACCTGAATTGCCACAATCATGCCCTCAAGTACAATGATAACAACATTTCCAAAAATAGTAACAAGGAGCGCCGACAAAGACCCCACAGTGCCGGAAGCGGCAAGTACTTCTGAAAAACGGAACACGATAAAAGAAAGTACCGCGTGAGAAAGCGCAAATGCCCCCACCCGCAGGAAACTTACGGTATTTGAAACATAGGTAGCGGCTGTTTCCAGTATCTCGACAAACCCTTCCATGAAAAATGTCATAAAGCCGTGTTGAAGAACAGGCCTTTTCCCCGACACTATCCGCCAAAAAAACGAGCCGAAGAAAATCAGGAAAACCGGAAACAACAGCCCCGCAAAATCTATCCTTTCAAAGTGTCCGCCAAAAATAATTCGCAGTGCGATGAATACTGCATACCAAAACAATAAAAGCCCCGCAAGCCCGGTCTTTGTAAAAAAAGCCGCTTCGTATTTTTTCATTATGATACGGTTGGCTATGTTTATTAACAGCCCCAGCGAATTAAAAATTATGCCGATTCCGATGGTAAAACCAAAAAAGTAAAAAAGTTTTTTGACGCTTCCGCCTCTATGAGACAAGGGCAGAATATTCAGTATCCTGTCAACCGGATGCCCGGTGAGCGCCTCTGTTATCGCCCTTGTGGGCGCGATTAAAAAAGTTTCATTTGTGAATACCGCGCCGTTTAGGATGCCCATAACCATTGAAGCGATGCCCACAGCGATAAGCGGTATCGAATACTTAACGAACTTTGAAAACAGTTTCAGCCTGCCGATTAAAAGACCGGCTAATAGCAGCACAAACCCCTGCCCCACGTCTCCGAACATAATGCCAAAAAGCAGCGTGAAAAAGAACGCCACCATCGGAGTGGGATCAATCGCTCCGTAGGAAGGAGCGCCGTATGAAAAAACAATGCCTTCAAAACCTTTTACAAAGGTTCCATGTTT
>JAIRRJ010000026.1 GCA_031256035.1 Treponema sp.
AGGTTGCAGTCATTGTTGTAAAATTTATCGGAAAGGGAGAATATTGTCAATAGCGAAATTTGCGCTGCAATAGACAAATGTGTCTCTACCGTACGTAGTGAAAATAATCCCTCCACATGTAACTAAACTTGCTCTGCAAAAGCCGTAAAATGCTATTTGGCGAGCTGCGTCAGGCCTGCAGGGGGCATACGGGCGTGGATTCATTAAATGCAATTATACAAGAGCAGAATCTACGACCTCCTGAAATTGACCGCGAATGCGGTCTACCCTAGCCCCCGAAAGGTCTGGACGCAGCCGCCTGTAGAGTTTTACGGTAATTGCAGGTCAACTTTAACTGGGAGGCATTATCTCCTGAGTAGTCCTCGCGGCTTCTTCAAATTCGCTGTGAAGCAGATGTTCGGAAATACTGTCTAATTTCTTTTTGGTATTTTCAGTCCACTTTTTTTCTCTTAATTCCGCAAGCGTTTCCTTGGCAACTTTCTTGTTATATCTTGCGCAGGCTGCCTGTATAATAAGCAGTTTTTCGCGTAAATACTTGCGGACTTCAGCCGAAGTCTCGTTCATGGTTTCGCCGTCTTTATCCTCCGGCCTTATTTTTTCGATCACTTCCCGCAAAGAGGCTAAAAACACCGGGATTTCCGACATGACAAGGTCAATGTTACGGTCCCTGCCCGCCTGCTCCAGTTTGAGCGCCTCCTCGGAAAGAGCCGGCTCTCCTATATTTGCCAGTGCGCTTTTCATCGCATGGACATTGATAATAAACATCGGTATGTCGTCCGCCCGGCGGCACTTGTTTCTATGTATCGCTTCCATGACCGCCGCGGCTTTCTCCGCATCGCGGATAAACAATTCAGATAAATGGGGGTTTGCGGCAGCCTGCTGCTCTTCAACTACGGAAAAAATATTGTTCTTTTGCTCCCGCGCTTTGTCTATTACCTCCTGCGGCTGTTTATCGCGTATCATCTTGTTCAATGATGAGTTAAGCTGGCGAATATCTATCGGTTTGGAAATATAGCCGTCAAAACCATTGTTCAGGAAAAACTGAGCCTGTCCCGCCAATGCGTTTGCGGTAAGCGCGACAACAGGATGGTTGTATCCCAAATTGCGGATGATCTTTGTCGCTTCTATGCCGTCCATTCTTGGCATCATGTGATCCATAAAAATAATGTCATACTCGCAGTTGTCTTTGATTTTCTCAATCGCTTCAAAACCGCTGAGCGCGGTATCAATTGACAATCCGTACGGCGACAAAAGCCCTTTTGCGACATACAGATTTGTTTCAACATCATCTACGATTAAAACGCGGCCATAAGGCATGAACTCGCGCATTATCTGCGTTTTATTTATTTGCGATACGCTTTCAAGATTAAACCGCCCCAGATTTTCCGCCAATTCTTTGCCCAAAACGCCGGAGCCAGAATTTTTCTGTGGAAGGGATACGGTAAATGTAGAACCCATGCCGGGTACGCTTTCCACTACCAATTTGCCGTTCATGAGATGCACAAGATTCTGCGTAATGTTCATGCCAAGGCCGGTTCCCTCTGTCGCACGGTTTATGTCAGCATTAAAGCGGGAATACTCACTGCCAAGTTTACCTACCTGCTCCGCCGTCATGCCCTGGCCGGTATCGCTCACACAGAAAATAAGAGTCATATCGGAGCCGCTGCCGGCTTTTGAATTAACTGAAAGGGTAACCAAACCTTCCTGAGTATACTTAAACGCATTGGACAGCAGATTATTCAAAATTTGTTTGATACGAAGCTCGTCTCCTATCATTGCCGAAGGTATATTTTCGTTTATCTCAAGCTTTAGTCCTATCGGTTTACTTTCATAGCGGATCATATTTAACTGCACTGTATCGTGAATAAGAGACGCTATGTCGTAATTGGCAAGCATCAATTCAAATTTACCGGCTTCAATTTTGGAAAGATCAAGAATGTCGTTGATAATGCCGAGAAGCAAATCGCCTGAATTATAAATCCGGTTAAACGCTTCCTTGGTACCGGCGGGAAGCGAAGCGTTCTGAAGCTGAATCTCTGTAATGCCAAGAATGGCGTTCATGGGAGTGCGAATCTCGTGGCTCATCTTTGCGAGGAAGTTTGTTTTTGCCTTGTTGCTCTCCTCGGCAATTTCAGCTTTGCGCATTTCCCGTATCATTGCCTTGAACTCTCTCAAGTCCCTTATGTATAACGCAAGGGCATTTTCGCCTTCATACTTGACCCGCACCATTGTCATTTCAACAGGCAATTCTTCACCGTCTGCGTTCCGGTACATCCATTCACCGTGGCTGTAGCCGTCTTCAAACGCTTCATGGACATAACTTTCGTACATCATTTTTGAAGGCTTCCCGTTGGGCTGGTATTCCGGTAAAAGCCCAAGGTATCTGTTGAAAAATTCCTGCTTGTTGGGCAGCTTAAACAGCTCCAGCATTTTCATGTTACAGTCGATGATTTCCATGTCCTTGTCAATAAAACAGGAGGCGAGAGGGCTGGCGTTAAACATAATCTGCACACGTTCACTTACTTCGCGGACTTTTGCCTCTTTTGCCCTTAATTCGCGTAAATCGCGCGTGTATCCCAAGACAATAAAATCGTCCCTGTATTTGACGCGGACAAGGGTAATTTCGCACGGAATAAATTCACCGTTAAGTTTCCGGTGTACCCATTCAAAAGAGGAAGAGCCTTCTTCATAGGCTTCTTTTATGAAATCGGCCGCTTTTTCGCGCGACAGCCTCCCGTCCGGCTGGTATTCAGGGGAAAGTTCATGAAATCTGTCAATGTATTCTTTTTTGCCCGACAATCCAAACAATTTAACCGCTTCCTGATTGCAGTCGATATTGTTGAAATTCCTGTCCCAAAAGTTCGCGCTTATGGGAGTGGCATCAAGCATGAGTTGTGTCCGCTCTTCCGCCTTATTTCTCGCTGAAATCATCCTGAGCAGGATAGCACTCAAGGCAGCCGCCAACATCGCGCCCAAAAAGGTCAGGATACGCGCTATGAGCGTTACACTTTGATAGTATTCTTTTGCGTACGTCAGAATCGCCATGTACCAGCCGTTATCAAGCCGGCGGATAAAAAGAATTGACGGATCGCCTCTGTAATCCGTAGCCTTGCGCTCGTTGATATTTCTTCCCTGCCGCAATTCATCTTCTATGGCAGGGCCGTCATTCATCTGACGCAGATTTCTGCCCAGATACGCCGGGTGGGGATGGGCAATCACGTTAAAGTTTTTGTCTAAAAGTATTCCATAGCCGTTCTCGCTGATGTTGGTATTGATGGCATACCCTCTGATCCTGTCAAGCATTATGTCAAGGCATACCACTCCCAAAGGATTGCCGTTATCATCAAAGATGCGGCGGGCAAATGTCAGCGCAACCACGCCAAGCGATACGTCAAGATACGGCTCGGTAACACCGATATTTCCGCCGGCCTCAACTGCCGCTGTATACCACGGACGGGACTGCGGCACATAGTCATCGGGCGGGATCCAGTCGATTCCGGTAGCAAACTTCCCATCGAACGCGTCAAAAACACCGTAAGCGCCTGTTGCGTAAGACATGAGCCGGTCGTCAGTCGTAATGTATTTGGTGATACTCGTTAAATACATCCACACCTTCTCGAAGGATTCTCCGTCCATAATCATTACACGGATTGTTTCCGCAATGCCGCCCAGAAATGTTTCGGGTTCCATCAAGTCAGCTGTAATATAGGCTTGGGTATTGGCGATAGAGCTGTCTACATCACGTATCAGATGTCTGCGCTCAAGATCGCCCATGAAACGATAGCTCAGGAAAACCATCACTGCAAATGCAAAAAAAACAGCCAACAACTGCGCATGAGCTATGAATCTCCAAAATCTTTTTATTAATAAACGCATTAATGACCTGCCTGAACCGCTGTGAACAGATCGTTCACTTCATGAAATACTTCGGCGATTTTCGGATCGTACTGCGTTCCCGCGTTTTCCATGATAATTTTAACCGCGTCTTCGTGAGTAAACGCTTTTTTGTAGGGACGCTCGGAAACCAGCGCGTCGTACACATCCACTATTGCCATTATACGCCCCTGCAGGGGAATTTCCGTTTCTTTTTTACCGTGCGGATAACCTTTGCCGTCCCAGCGTTCATGATGGCTGCCCGCGAACAGTTTCGCGTTACGCAAAAATTCACCCTCGCCCGTCCGTGCGATAATTTCATCAATTATCCGCTCTCCTTCAGCGGCGTGCGTTTTCATTATTTCGTATTCTGCTACTGTCAGCCTTTCGGGTTTGTTTACGATTATGTCCGTTATGGAGATTTTGCCAAGGTCATGCATACGCGCCGATGAGATTACCTTATCCACATCCCATCCCTGGATTTCATCGACATAAACTCCCCGGGTTCTCATTTCATCGATCAGTATTTTTATATACCGTGACGTACGTTCTATATGCCCGCCCGTACCCTTGTCGCGGTTTTCCACCATGTCGGCAAGAACGGATACTATGCTGTTTTGAAGCCTGTGCAGCTGTTCAGTCCTTTCGCGGATTATTTTGTCTATTTCCAGGTGCGTCTTTATGCGGTTAAGCAGTACAGGGGCGGAAAACGGCTTACCGACAAAATCAACCGCGCCAATCTCAAACCCTTGAGCCTCTACATCGGCATCGGTGCGGCCTGTCAAAAACATTACGGGAATATCCGCCCACGAATCGTTGGCTTTTAGCTTTTTGAGCGCGTCAAAGCCGTTCATCTCCGGCATTTCAATGTCCAGCAAAATTAAATCAGGCTTGACCTTTACCAAAAGCGCAAACATTTTGGCTGCGGACGGCATAGTCATTACACGGTATTGGTCTTCCAGCGCCGTTTCTGCCATTGTCAGATTGGTATCGCTGTCATCGACCACAAAAATCATTTTCATTTTATTTTCCCGCATCATTTAATTATAAGACATCAGTGTAAAAATGCAAAAAATTGCGAAAAATCATCGTTTTGAACAGTAAAAGCTGCCGCAAAACACACCTTATTTATTGTATTAGCGGTTTTACGGGATGTCAAATAAATAAAGAGCGAAAAATAGTGCCAGGCACATACGCTATATGTGGAGACAACCTTGCTATATGTAGTGTAGCGCACTGGCACCTTTTCGCAGGCATACATTTATGCTAGAAATAACCCATGCCCATTAAAATCCCGAAAGCATTGCCCGCTTATGAAGCGTTGTCGCGAGAGCGGGTTTTTGTAATGACCGAAGACCGCGCCGAATCCCAGGATATAAGGCCGCTTAAAGTTGGCATTCTGAACCTTATGCCCACCACGCTGGATACGGAAATGCAGCTTCTGCGGCTTTTGGGCAGCAGCCCGCTGCAGGTGGACATTACCTTTTTGAACATGGGCAGCCACAAATCAAAGAACGCGCCGCCGGGGCATCTTGAAAGATTCTACATAAGCGCCGAAGAAATCGTATGCCTTAAAATACGGTTTGACGGGCTGATAATCACAGGCGCGCCGGTAGAGACTCTTGGCTTTGAGGAAGTCGATTACTGGAACGAGCTTGCACATATTATCGACTATTCGGAAAAGAATGTTTTTTCCTGCCTGCATATCTGCTGGGGGGCGCAGGCCGGCCTTTACCGGCGGTATAAAATCCCCAAAATGCCGCTTGATAAAAAGCTCTTCGGTATTTTCCCCCACGGTGTAAAAGAACACCATCATTCGCTGTTCCGCGGCTTTGACGATGAATTTCTCGCCCCCCAGTCCCGGCATACAACCTGCGACCGCGATGCGATTGCCGCCGAGCCTCGTCTTTCGATTCTGTCCGAAACGCCGGAAGAAGGCGTTTTTATCGTTACCGCGCGCGGCGGCAGGGAAATCTATGTTACCGGGCATCTGGAATACGATCCGCTGACCCTTGACCGCGAATACCGCCGCGACATAGCAAAAGGGCTGCCAATCGAAGTCCCCAAAAACTATTACCCGGACAACGATCCTTCAAAAGAGCCTTTGGTACGCTGGCGCGCCCATGCGCATCTGTTTTTTTATAACTGGCTGAATTATGTCTACCAGGAAACTCCGTATAACCTTGAAGAATTGCATGAATGAAACCTGCCTGCGCCCGGGCTTCAATGTTTCAAAAAGCGACCCGCGGATTGCCTTTCGCGGCGCTTTGGACTCCCTTGAAGCGGACATTCTGGAAGCGCAGGTTCTTGCCGCCGAAAAAAAAGACGAACATTGCCTTAAAGCCCTGGGGGAAATCCTTCTATTTGTACGGGAACTGATGTCCGCCGAGGTAAACGAAAGGCCTGTGATACAGATGAAACTCTTTGGTTTGGAGCTTGACGAACTGCAAAGGCAAAGCCGCGTGGGAATGACGCTGCCGTCATATACTATGGGCGCCCTGCCGGTACGGCTCAACTCCCTTAGAACCCGCGTCCGGGAAGCGGAATTAAAAGGCGTTGCCGCTTTCGGCGAGGAAAGGAACGGCGTTTTGCACGCTCTAAACCGGCTGTCAAGCGCCGTGTATTATTTATTCGCAAGCGGGTTTGATACCCCGCTGCTCTGCGCTAAACTTGACCCACAGAATACGTAATATGTTCCGTGGCGGCTGCGTCCAGACCTTACAGGAGCTAGACGGTCGTGGCATTTTTTTACGGACGCTTTCGCGTCGCTTTAATTGAAGCCACGCCGTATGCTCCTTTCAGG
>JAIRRJ010000018.1 GCA_031256035.1 Treponema sp.
TGCTGTAAAGTAAAACATTGCTCGTCTCAACCCACCCACCCGGCGCTGGGGCGCGGGGGCAATCTTTCTCCCCAAAGTTGCCATTTCATTCTTAGTGGCAATTTTAATACTTCGCATACCGCAACATTAACCCGCAATCAAAAACCCCGTGGGCAATCACCCGCAAACCGCCCACCCAAACCCGCTCAACCTTCCAGCCATGCGCAATTCGGTGTCGGTTTGGCGGCGGCTTATATTGTCCCTTCCCCTCGCCGCCGGGCTTCCCCATCTACCAAGAAAAAATAGGTTGGGTTTGCTCCCTGCGCCTGACCACATGGTATTACCCCCTGTTTTATTAACTTTTCCAAATGGCAATGAGGCAACTAAAATAAAAATCATTTCTAAAAATCCATGTGGTCAGGCTCCGGTCGCAAACCCTTCATCAACGGCTCAAAGGGGAAGGGGCAGCAGCCTCCCCGTGGTCGGCTGCTGTAAGGAATAAAAAATTGCAAACGTCCATGTTTGCAATTTTTTATTAACAGGCGGCGTCCTGCCGCCCCGCCGCCAAACCGACACAGCGGGTCGTACTAAGCCCACCCAATTTTATCTGAATTGCCCACGGCTTCGAAGTTGAAAAAACTATTCCTAGCTCCGTCAGCGCAAAATAAAACCGCCAGCACCCCGCCAAATAAATGAACGGCATAGCCGTGTTGATGAAAAAAAATAAAACGGCGTAGCGCAAATAAAATCATCAGTTACAGTAAAGGCGGGGCAGATTTATCTGACCCGGCGTGCGCCGCTGGACAGTTCGTTTTCTTACGAAAACTCACAGACCAGCGGCATTGGTTTTGAGTGTGAGCAAAGACCAAGAGGAATGTGGGGTATGACCAGCCCATACTTCGTAGAGGCTGGCAATTTCCCGAAAAGGCTTTTATTCCCTGAAACCCCGCCAAAAACCCCTTCGGGGATTTTGGCGGGGCATTGAGCTTCAAACACATTCACCGCAGATTAATAAGCAATGACTGACAAACATTTGAATTTAGAGAACTATCTATATATTATAACTTAACTATCTATTTTATTTTAGAAAGTCATATTAGTCATAAATATAAATAATAGTAAGAGAGATGTAATTGAGCATAATTCTGATTAATAAAATTGAGCCGTTTTGATGACAAGCTGTTTGTCAATAATGACATTACAGTACGTCATAGGCATGTTTTTTATAACGGGGGCGCGTGCGTCTCCCAAATTTGCCATTATTTGTAACTATCAAATATATTTCTTGACAAGAGAAAATTTTTTCTTGTTTTATGCTAAAAACAGAGATATGTAAATAATACTAATGAGCAAATATGATATGTAAATTTAGGCTGATAAAACTATCCGCTGTTTTTACCGCCAAAACCCAAAGGGGGCAGGGGGAACTACCAACAGCAACCGCAGGTTGCAGATGACCAAAATCAAAACGTTCCGGCGCCGGAATAATCACTCAAGACGAGCTAACGCAGGCAAGATTTATCTTGCCGTCCGCGCTGCGGTCAGAGCGGGGTATTTATCAATTTTTCGTAAATGTTAAAAACAGCCGTCTATCTTGCAACCCACTACTACAAATAACCGCGCCCTTACACCGCACCCAAATCAAATACAAATAGTTTTTCATCTTTGCATTTGAACAGCGTACCAAAAACCTTAACGGTACTTCCAATATCCCACTTCATATCCCTGTAAAGTTTTTCAGTAAAAAGTTTGCCTCTAAGCACCCTCGGCGCTGTTTTGACCCGCTTGCCCGCCTTGCTCCATTGTAGAGAATTTTTATCATCTCCATCACACGGCGTTGCTATCATAGACTTTTTTTCAGGATTTATTAAAAGCTGGATAAATTGACAATCGTCCAGCTTTTCTACAGCCTGGGAATTAAAAGTAACCGAACCATGCTTAAACGTAACCGCCGGACATTTTGCTTTATCAAGTCTTGTAACTGTAACTGTCATAATTATATACCTCACATTCAATATGAGATATATCTGGGAAAAAAACAAGCCATTAAAAAAATTTACACACTTCCTCGCTCTTTTCTCTTTTTCTCCCTACACCCGCAAGCCCAAACCCAACCAGAACCGCGCTTCGGCAGTCCTGCCCTGCTTGAACCCCAATTCCTTAATCTGCATGGAAAAAAATCTTTCGCTAACAGCGTGTTCGTGGTTCTCATCACACCAGTCGGAATAAGCCTTGAAAAGCTCCCTAATCCGTAGCGTAGCGTCATTTGTTTGCACACAGCGTTCTTTCAGGAAATTGCCGAGACCGTCCATTTCGCCGCGATAGTCATCAGTAGCAGTCATAACCGCTTTCGGCGCTTTCAACTGTTCGCGCTTCCACCGAGCCGCCCCTTCCAAAAGCCAGTTGAGAATTCCGCTTGCCTCTTCTCTCAATTTGAATTCAAGGTGTTTATCCTGCTTATCTTCCTCAATGCGGGTAGTGAAAGGTATCAACTTTATCCGCCGCCAAATACCGTGATCATTACCTTTGATAACAGGCTTATGGTTAGTCGCCATAAAAATCTTGAAAGTCGGAATGAAATTGAAAAACTCACCGTACAAAAACCGCGCCGTCATTTGGTCATTTCCGGTAATCTTTTTGATAAGCGTTTCAGATAACCGCCGCCCTTGCTCCGCTTCCGTAGTGGTAACAAAACGAGTACCCCGCAAACGTGCTATATCGTTGGTAGTTTGATCGCCTGTTTTTTTCATAAAGGTTTCCGTAGGCGTTGCGGTTGCATAATCTCCGAGCAGGTGCATTATCGTATTCAAAAAAGTTGACTTTCCGTTAGCTCCGGTTCCGAACAAAATAAACATTGTTTGCTCAGAAATATCTCCGGTCAACGCCCAACCAGCCGCAGTCTGCACAAAGTTAATCAAATCTGATTTATAATCCATAATTTCACAAACAAACTTTTTCCATTGCGGGCAATCAGCGGCGGGATCATACTCAACATTGGCAATTTTGGTAATCATCTCCTCTTGCCTGTGTTCTCTGAATTCCCCTGTTTGCACATCAATCGTTCCGTTCTTTACGTTCAAAAGCCACGGATTAGGATCAAGCTCTTCGCTCTTTATGCTCATTCCATCTACCCATTGCACAGCTTCGACAAAGGACTTACGCCGCCTGACACTCTCACAAATCATAACGTACTTTTCAATTTCGATACGCTCTCTGTGATCATCGGTTTTCAAAATATCGTCATAGATATTGCGTATCATCTCAAGACCCTTAGCGTGAACCAGCGCACCGCTTTCGTCCGTCTCCCAAAACTTACCGTTCCAGACAATCCATTTTTTCCATGCCGCCATATAGCGAATGTCCCGCCCATGCTCCCGCACCATCCTTGTAGCGTTAGTGCTGTCAGTTAGCTGAATATTGCCTTTTTTCAATTCGGCAATCCGCAGATAAATACACTCATCACCAATTTTATTTTCCGTCATATCCACCACTCCTTAATACCTTCGCGTACATCTTGAAACGAAAGCATAAAATATCAAAAGCGTTTTCTCTTGTTACTTGCGGCAGTTCTCTATAACACCGCAGGCACATCTCATAACACAAGGTCAACGACCCCGGCTTATTGCGATATTCTTTATTCTGAAAAAACGCACAGGCGCGGTACTCATCATCAGGCATATCTTGTTTTTTATGCCTGTACCACATCATTAAATCATTCGCATAATCATTTTCCTTTACCACAAATTCTTCCAGCGTTTTCTGTTGCTTACGAATGTTATATATATACCGCTCCTCTGGAGTTCGCCTTCTCACAATTCAAAGCCTCCGCCCCTGCTCTTAGCACTCTTGCCTTTTTTCACTTCTCATTCCTCATTTTTTACATCTCTGTTCTCTGTTGGTTACTACTTTCCCTCGCACCAGACAAAGACCCTAGCCGCTTCACCAGCCGCCGTCCGTCCATCGGCAAAAGTAACAAAAGCCCAAAACACCCACCACCCTGAAATATCAATTTCCCCCTCTAAGCACTCATGAAAGATGACCCCCTTCGCAACATCGCCCACCGCCGCAGAAAATTCTCCCTCTTTATTATTTGGCTTGCGGTACTTGATAACCGCATTTTCTATCCCTTCCAAATCAACAAAAGTTTTGAGCGTTATCCGCAACGCCGACTGGTTGACAAATATTCTCACCGTCATTCCCCCTATATTTTACTTTCAAGGATAATTTCACGAGTAACAGCAGACTTTAAAACCAGCTCTTGCCTTGCTTTCAAAAACCGCCCCAACAGATAATCCCGTGCAAAAACTCCGGTAGCAATGCGCACAATTAAAACCAATCCGCGAAACACAGATCCCAACGCATGAACGCTATCAGCAAGTTTTCTTGTAAGAAAAAATCCGCCTATTGCCTTGCTTTCAATATCCGCAGTATCAGACAAACCTCTCAAATACTCTGCAATATGCCGTAATGTGTCGTTATTAATTACTGTCTCTTGCACAGTTCGCAGAAACAAAACAGGTGAGTAAAAAACATCAGTACCTTTTACCGTCTCTTGCATATTCCGGTA
Organism: Treponema sp.; assembly: GCA_031256035.1. GTDB lineage: Bacteria > Spirochaetota > Spirochaetia > Treponematales > Breznakiellaceae > WQXQ01. The sequence continues at coordinate 4,547 of JAIRRJ010000018.1, forward strand.
TATAGCTTGCAATCTTTTCAATGCTGAATTTGCTTTTACTGTTTGCGTTATTTGCCGTTTATATTCTCCGGTCAATTTCCGGCTGTCTGTTAAAGTAACACCTTGCATAATTTTACATACATAATTTTGTGCTCCCGTGTAAGTGAAATACATTGACAGCTTTATGCTTTCGTTATAGTTTGAATATTGAGGATATGTCTCTGGAATAACTTTTGCGGATAAATCATATTCCAGAAAATAACACTTTGCCCCATAATCAAAACGTGGAAACCAGTAGTATTCACAAAAAATACCAAACCAAATATTTGTTCCGCTTGCAATACTGCCGTTACTTTGAAATGTTGCAGACCGCCAGCCCGCTGGTTTGCCGCTTACCACTCTGAAATCAATAAAGCCTTCATCTTTAGATTTTCTTGTTAAAGGCTTATCTCCGTTATCAGAATACAGAACAGGACGCCCCCCGGCTTCTCTGTCATCTTGATTTACATAGGCATAAGCGGTACACAAACCATTAATTGTTTCCGGCACAAGAAACCGGTTTACAGCTATTTTCAATTCAAGCATTAACGGTTCAGCAGGTTCTCCCGGTTCATATATCCATTTATACTGGCTCCCCACCGTAGAAGTCCCAATCGTAGGGTCAACAATCACCGGATAAACCGCTTCACTTAAAAACTCTTCAGGTATAGTTATCCGCAATTCATTGCTAACAATCGCTATATCACCCCAACATCTTTTACCTCTTGCGTCTATTATTTCCGGTCGGTGTATATGGCACAGTTTACCAGTCCCTTCTCCAATCAAAGTTTCTTTTTTGTAAACCGCATAACTGCCTTTCAGGAATGGGTCAGGCACAAAATCAGGCTGCCTTAAAAAATCAAAATGTTCTGCGCCGTCAATCAAAAGTGAAATAACATTGCTCTCCGGTTCTTTTTCAAGAATACAATCGTATTCAAAAGCCGTATCGCTATGAATGGTAAACCTATGTGAACGCCGCCGCCCCTTGTATAAAAGCCGCCGTTTATCCCCGCGCAAGGTAAAACCCTCTTCATCAAGGGGAACAAACCGCAAAGGCTTGTTAAAGCGGTTAATCCCAAATGTAGGTGTAGACTTCCCCAATTCCACCGAACATGGAAAATCATTTACCGATTGTTTGAATTTCACTCTACCCCCGCTTTTTGTTTGATAATAAATAACTTGGGAGTTTCAGAAATGTATGCTAAATAAAATACTTGAGGGGTGTCAGGGGGGAAAGTGCCGACCCCGCTCGGTACTTTTTCACCTGACAGGCACCCAAGAAAACTTTTTAAGCATACATTTCTGTTATTAGTCATTTGTTCATTGCCCTAAAATAGTTACTTCCCAAACAACCTGCAAAGTATCGCTTGCCGTAACATTAACGGACGGCGTTATCTGCGCATAAGCCAGACAATTAGCCCCCGAACCATTACCATTCAGCAGACAAGCCTCATTGATGCCGTTAGCTGTCAATGAACCAGCGGTAAAAGTGGCGCGGTAAGTAACAGTTGTATCGCCTGTATTCCCGAATACCGCATTAGTTGCAGGATACCCGCCGTCAAGGGCTTTCATGTTCCCTGTCGGCGTATTGCACCTTGTATTTGTTTTGGTACTATTGCCAGTCCAGCCAGTACCAACCTGAATAAACCCCGCTGCACTTGTTACCTTAGGTTTGGCAGGAGCAGCCAGAAGCGCATCGGCAATCAAAGCGTCTCCCTCTCTGGTAACAATATTGTGATGACGAAACTCTATGAGCCGCCCCGGCAATTTCAACAGCCGCCTGAACCACCCCGGCGCACGGCGTTTCACATTTCCGTCCTTGTCAATGACCCGGACAGTTACCATTCCCCGAATTCTTATCCTATCTTTCATATATCCCCCTGATTAGTTTTTTACTCTTTTCTCTCTCCTCATTTCTCATTCCTAATTCCTCATTACTATTGCTCCGGTAACAAAACCGGAAAGAAAACAAATCACCCCTGTTATAACCGCATTTTTAATTCCTGCTTTCTTTGCCGTATCAGCTTCCATTCGCAATCTTTTCGCTTCTTGCAATACCGCTACCTCTCTATCAAGGCTTGCCAACATTGCCGCCCTTGCCCCTTCGCTTGCCGCTTGTTCAATAGCCTCATACGCCGCTTCCGAAATCTCCTCAATCAACTGGTCGATTTCTAAATCGCTGTAGTATCTCTGTGAGCTTTCGATCAAATTCTCCTCTTGCTCCGTCAGCGGCTCTGCGTACATCGGGATTTTTAAGAAACACATCAGCAGGACAATTGACAATATTTTCCCGTAACATTTCAATCTCAATTTGCCTTTCCGCATACTCCACGATCTCCTTGTTCTTATTGCGGGTATACACTACAGCCGCAACACAACCAAAAATAATTACTGCGGTAATGAAACCAACAATAATCCCCACAGCAAAATCGGTTAAGTATTTTTTCATAAATCCCTGCCCCCAATCTTCCAGTTTGCCAATACCTTTAATCCCACAATGCCAAACAGCACAATCACGACAATACAAAACCAAATCCAATCCCGAATATAACCTTGTACCAAAAGCCAACTTGCAAGATACAAACAGAACGGCTTAAACCCAAGCATTTTAGAAGGTAAGGAAATAAGCCGCTTGCCAAGTATCGCCCACAATTCTTTAGCAGTATGCTCCCAAGTAGGTCTGTCAGAAATTTGTATACCATCACTTTTACTCAAATCTTCCTTCTTGCCCTTAGCTCTCTTTTTATTGCTCATTGCTAATTGCTCATAACATTCGCCCTTGCTCTTTTCTCCCTGTCCTTTTCTCATTTCTCTTTTCTCTCTGCTCTTTTCTCTTTTTTCCTCCCCTCTATAAAAAGAAATGCGCCCATTTTTTTTGAGCATTACCAGGGTCTTTTATGTCCCTGATAAACAATTCCCAAGGAATCTTACTGTTTCTGCCTGATACACCGGGACGCCAATCATAGGTTTGTCCGTAAGGGTCATCTAAATAAACGTCCCTTGTTTCATCGTCATACCCGACCATTACAACGATATGCCCTAGCGGGTCTTTCACCGGACGCTGAAAATAGCCGTTTAATACAACGGGACGACCACACTTTATTTCATTGATGATGTTTGGAATTGGCATACCCCATGAAAATTTGGTTACCTGTTTCCCCATCCACCAATTAGTTGCTGCGGAAAGCAAATCATGGTTCCGTTCAAACGGCATACCAATTGCCCATTTGTTGTTTGGATTTTTGATGTATTCACTATATAACTGCCTGACACGGGGATCGGTTTGTATAAAATCATAAAGATTGTCTTCGGGTTGCTCATACTTTCCTTGTGGGAACGTATGCCCTCTGTACCAGAGCCAGATAATCATTGAAGTTACATTGCAAGCGCCAAATGGGTTTTGCTCATTGTTTGTCTGGTCAAAATCAATTTCTCCCTCTTTTCCCAATTCATTGGTTTTGTAAATCATTTTCACTCCTTTCCGCCATGGACGGCGGTGTTACCATTGCTTTAGTTGGAGTTTGCTATGCAAACTCCCTGCTAAAAAATTGCAGGGATGCAATTTTTTAGCGCCCATTTCTAATGAAATTGACGATGATACTAACTACCAACGCTGCCCCGGAAATCAGTATGCTTATAACTGAAATCCGCTCCTTGCTCCTCTCACTTTCTTTTTTCTCAAGTTTCTCAACACGCCCGATAACATGAATTTTGAATTCCCGCATTTCCCCCTTGAGTTCCTTCATTTCAGCCAACGCCTCTACAATGAGACGCCTGTCTTGATTAGTCATCATTCACCCCCTTTTCTATAATTTTGAACGCCGCCACAAAAGCCCTGTCTTTCCGGTAACGCAATGAAAAAGCCTCTATCGTTCCTTCTAATTCCTCATTCCTAATTCCTATCTGTACCTTCGCTCCCACCCGCGCATGGAACAATGCCCTATGTGTTTTCACAGTAAATTCCCGCCGCTGTTGTATTCGCTCCGCGAGTTCACGAGTAACCCAATCTTCGTATTGGAAAACACCGTTAATCTCATATTCAGAAAAATATGAGCCGGTTATATTCAATGCCGCCGTTCCGTATTTCGCCGCAGCTTCGCTGTCTGTCATAAAACATGAACGGTTAAGGTCTAGCACAATCGGTCTGCCGTATATTGCCGCCTTGTATACATCACCGTCATTTTCTTTTTGGAGTGTTAAAATTGCCCTGTCATTATTTGTAGTTACGTCATAAAAAGAATAAGCAAAACCACCGCCGTCATAATCAAGTCGGTTTTCCGCTTCCTCTTTGGTATCAATTTCATCAGCGAAAACTACATTTCTTTCTTTTCCGTCCGTGTCAATTATTTTGTATTTGGCGTCATATCTTCCCGTTTCAATCTCACGGACAAGCGGATACTTGAAAGGATAATGAGCCTGTAAAAATTCATCATAAAAAGCAGGGTGATCATCATACCGCCAAATTTCCTGTTTCTCCAATGACACAGGCATATTGACTTTAAGCCGTACCGAATTCCGGTAGTAATCAGCTTTTTCAGTTTTCCTGAAATAAAAAATATTATCACCGCTGAATGTGTACGAAAAATCATTTTTCGCAAGCAGTTCACTTTGGTACGGTGAATGTGCAAACACCAGCGGCTTTTCTACAGGGCACTCCAAATGGCAGCGATAAGCAGTTGCAAGGCTTGATAATTCCGCCCAGACATTACGTTTAAGCCGCACATAGGGAAGCGTTACAGGGATTGTAGAACAGTCAATATCCGAAACATTTAATCCGGCGCGTTTTGCAATACCATGTACCAGTGATTTATCCGGCTGTGTTTTATCGCACACCACCGAATAGGTAAAAACGGCAGGGGCAGTCCAGTCTCTCGCCTCGTCAGTTTTCCGCAGCTTATATGAAAAATCCTGTAAACCAATAAAAATACACTTCTTGCGCCCCGGCCCCCTGACATCTTGAATACCTTTATCGTCTATGTAAAATGTAAATCTATGGAAATACGGCAAACCCTCGCCAATCGAAAAGGACACCCTGACTTCCCGCCCTGCACTAATCTTGCTTTCCTCTTTTTTCTCTTCTCTTTTATCTTTTCTTATTAATATTTCCCCCCTTGCGGAAGTCCCTCCGGCGGCTTCTTTCAATCCAAAAAAATTAGCTTCCAAAATATCTTGTTCATTGACACTTACAAAATGCCCGCCCACATCAATTTCAATTTTCAATCGTACTGGCTTATCAGCGGCAACAACCGCCTCTTGCAAAGCTCCATCTATTTCATAAAATTTCATATTTTTTCCTCTCCAGAGGTAAACACTTCCGTACTAACATTCCCCGTAACATAATATTTCAAAGGTCCGATAACAGCCCCGGAAGTATTTATTTCCGTTCCGTCAGAAACCAGTACCAGCCTTGTTAGCGTTATCCGAAATATGCCAAATTGCCTGAACTCATAGCTATCACGCAATAATTGAGCCGTTATCGTAAATTCTTCTATAAGGTGTGGTAAGTCCTGCCCTTGTTCCAATGCTCTTTTTATCCGAATTTCTGTTTTAGTCCCGCCCTCTTTTTTTGAAACAAGAGTAGAACCGTAAATATTTTTATAGTCCTTTCCATTAATCGTATATGTACTGTAATCACCACTGAATAGTTCACCGCTTGCTTTTTCAATCCTGTCGCTCCGTGCTGAATACGCAATCGGAGGGCGTTCACTACAAACATCAAGTTTCAGTTTTATTTTTTCCTCACGCCTAATTCTCAATTCAAAACCATTTACACGGCAGCCTTCATATAAAAAACAATCTCCGCCACGTTTTTGAATAAGATCAAAATGTTCCGTATCTTCCATCGGCGCAAGGTCTAAGTGGCGTTTATACATATTCCTTGTTTCAGAAACAAAGACGGGTTTCTCCGCCGCACCCATCGCAAGCGAGAGCAACAGCGGAGCGGTTGAAATGCCGAGAGGAGTAACAATACACCCAACAGCCCCGCTGTTTTTTCTAATAGCTTTACATACACCGCCTCCTTGTATAGACGCTTCTTCCTCAAGCAGGGAAACCGCGCCCCGTATTGTTTCATCAGCAAAGGGAATATCCGTCTCACGATGAGCGGTTTTTACAACAATAGTACAATCACAACCATTAACCGTCATAAGTGTTTCCTTCCACAGTAACCCGCAAACTAATCACCAGCCCCCATTCCTGACCGCAGTTAGCTTTCTTTGGGGTTAAATACTTCTTTCCGTTTATTTCTACTCTTTCCGCGATACCGCCCAAAGTTGGGTTTTCATAAACCGCCCTGCTTATTGCGCCGGAATATGCGTAACAGTGAAAATCGCTTTCAGGGGTTTCAGGCACGGTAAGGAAAATAGACAGGGAATAACAGTCTTGCAAGATAACCCGCTCTTTCTCTGTTGTTTCACAGGTGGTTAAGGTAATAACCGGAACTACATTACACCCGCCGCCGTATTCCCCTATTTCAAAAATAGGTATTGTAAATTGATTATTTCCTAATATCTCATTAACCCGCCCCGTCAACAGCCCCCGAACCGCAGAAATAATTTGTTGCTCTATAAAAACTGTTTTAGTCATTGATTTTTTCCCTTATTTATTTGTAGAATTGAGTTAGTTATGGAAAATGTCGCTCTTGAAAAAAGCCGCAAATTTGCAATAAATGTGTACAACCTATACAAATATCTCTGCGATGAAAAAAAGGAATTCACCCTTGCCAAGCAACTATTGCGCTCCGGTACTTCTATAGGGGCAAATCTCAGCGAAGCCCAATATTCTGTCAGCAAAAAAGAATTCTTGGTAAAGGCAACCATATCCCTAAAAGAATGTGCCGAAACCGAATATTGGCTTGACCTACTCAAGGAAACAAACCTCATAACCGCCAATGAATACAACAGCATCATCAAAGACTGCAAAGAACTCTTGCATATACTAATTGCCACAACAAAAACGCTTAAAAAAAATATCAAACAACAATCAGCAAGTAGCAATAACAAGTAACTTTCTTTTCCTTTTCTCATTTCTCTTTCCTCTTTTTTCTTTTTCATATAACTTTCCGCTTGTAGGGTTCCAAAAGATTACAAACATTACTTGGCATACTCATCTCAAAATGTTCCCCCTCTTTGCCCGAACCGCGAATGTTACCCGTCATGCCAACCCGCCGCCCCTTGTAACGGCTAAAGTTCCACGCCGCCAACTCTAAACACGCCGAAGCAAGATCAGCCGGGACTTCGCCCTTCGCCCTCTCTCCATTTCTCTCTTCTCTTTCCTCTTTTCTCTTTTTATATCCCGCCCAATAAACTACCTTGATTGCATTTAGCCCTCTGTATCGCAACAAAGCAGGAGAAAGTGAAAGATGAAATGGAATATCTATATCAGTACCGCAATCAGGAAGCGCACGGTAAAACTCCGGCTCAAGCATTTCTCCGTAACTTTTTTCTCTTTCGTATTCCTCATTTCTCATTTTTCTTTTCTCATTTGTAATTACATACACAGCTAGTATTTTTGCTACAGGAAACTCTCTAAGTGGGAGTAATAAATTATCGTTGAACTCTATAACCTCAAAAAACTTTTTCCGCAAAAGTCTCCGCTTGCAATATTGTTCAATCGTGAAAGTAGAAGTTACAAGGCAAAATCGGGCTTGTTTATCTTCACGGTCGTCAATGCCTAAAAGAGACTTGAAATCAGAAAGGGGAATGAGTGAATATAATTGTTTTTCTTGTACCGTCATAATTAAAAAATACGGTTGCCCAATACAGAAAAAAAGAGGGGTTTGGCGTAAATTTTAACTATTCAAAATGACCCGAAATGAGGCATTTCTCTCTTATCTTTTCTCTCTGCTCTTTGTTCTTTATACTTGCATTTGTGGGAAATAAGCCGGTAGGAATACCCGAAATTTGGGAGACAGAGGAAGATAAGCTGCTCTCTATCAACAAGTTGAAGGAGCGTTATATTGAATTTGTCCGTTCTCATTTTATTAATTCGCCTCATTTGGTTGTGGTAAATCAGGATACCAATTGGAAAATTGAAATTACCGGACGGGTTATAAAAGAGTGGAGACAAAAATCCCGTACCAGACCCCGTATTATTGCTATTCGGTTATTGGATGTAATGATACAAACGGCGGTATTGGTAAAGACCGAAAAAGATAACAAAAAAACTCCTGACATAGAAAGTGTTAGTGAATTTGAGAACCGGTGCATGATAGAAGGTGAATTTTATAAAATCCGCATTGTAGTTAAGAAGAAGGCAGAAAGGTACTTTGCTTACTATTTTGGTGCGGTTAAGCAATAAAAAACCGCGATAATGGGTATCACCGCTAACCCTTTCAGGTGTACGAACCTCAATATCACGGCTTTCGGCTACCGCCTGTTTCTAATATCACATGTTTTTCCCACTTTGTCAAGGGCAGAAAAAGCCCCCGCCAAACTACGGCGCGGCGTTAAGCCGCGTTTTTGTGAAGAAACTGGCACGGCGTAGCACAGGAAAAATCCCCATTTTGAACAAATGCGCGGTTGCTTTAGCAATCGTGGCGTGCGCTAAAATCACCTTTTTCGGGAAAAATCGCATTTTACGCCCTTTTTTTGGTTGATTTTTTTTATTCTTTGCGGTATACATTATCTTAGATGAGCATAAACCCCGCCCAACAAACTTGGCATCATGTGCGCCCAAAATCACCCAAAACATTTAGGGTATCAAATGGCGGCAGAATCCGGGCAATTGCAATTCGGCTTTGCCGAATTGCCGGAGGCACTCAGGCACTCAGGCACTCAGGCACTCAGGCACTCAGGCACTCAGGCAACAGGCAACAGGCAACAGGCAACAGGCAACAGGCAACAGGCAACAGGCAACAGGCAACAGGCAACAGGCAACAGGCAACAGGCAACAGTATACACCAGCTAATAAAAACTTCGTCA
>JAIRRJ010000020.1 GCA_031256035.1 Treponema sp.
AGCCGTGAGTGAAAGCAAAGACCGAGAGGAATGTGCCGTAAGACCCACCAGCCTTACGGCAGGTGGGCATTGGTAACAAAAGCCGTTATTCTGCTTCGCCCCGGCAAAAGACCAGCCCGAAAGAGCAGCGCACCGCTGCACCTGCAAGCGTTGAGCATTATTTGGCTTTGATTGATTTTTCTCCAAGCGGTAAATCAATCAGTATTAGGCTGGACTTTTGCCGGGCATCTCCTGTTGAGAACAACTTTCGCCGTGATGACCAGATGACTGACAATTATCACGGTATCCCTTTTTATATATCATTTTCATATATATTCTTTACTTTATTTCTTTTGTCTTTTTTGTCATAAAAATAAAAGAAGAAATAATAAGAATATATAGAGAGTAAGTAAAGACTAACTCTGATAATGACAAAAACAGTCGCTATGCTGTCTTTTATTCGTCATTTATGACAAACTCGGTTGTCATTGATTTTTTTGAAGGAGGGAGCGTGCGTCTCCCTAAATTTGCCATTTTTTGTAACTGGCAAATTTATTTCTTGACAAACAGAAAATTTTTGCTGGTTTTTCCATACACAGAGCAATAAAAAAGCATACTCCCGCATACTTCTGATATGCGGAAGCTGCCTTGTTATTCAAGAAAAATGTTTTCCTTCACAGCCCTACAGGGGCGCACGGGGGAACACCCCAAAACGCACCCGCAGGGTGTGGAACTATCCTGCCCGCAAACCCAGCCCCGACCAGAACCGCGCTTCGGCAGTCCTGCACTGTTCAAACCCCATCTCTTTAAGTCGCAGGGATAGAAACCGCTCGCTGACAGCGTGTTCATTGTTCTCATTGCACCAGTCGGAATATGCCTTGTATAGCTCCCTAATCCTTATTGTGCGTTCTTTTTCCTGCACACAGCTCTCTTGCAGGAAGTTTCCGATAACGTCCATTTCACCACGGTACTCATCCGTAGCGTTAAGTATTGCGTCAGGGGCTTTTAACCCTTCCAGCTTCCAGCGTTCTACCCCTTCCAAAAGCCAATTCAATATTCCGCTTGCCTCTTGCTTCAGTTTCATTTCAAGATGTTTGTCCTGTTTGTCCGCCTCAATGCGGGTAGTAAACGGTATCAGGCGTATCCGCCGCCATATTCCGTGGTCTGTCCCCTTGATGACCGGCTTATGGTTAGTTGCCATAAAAATCTTGAAAGTAGGCACAAAGTTGAAAAACTCGCCGTACAGAAACCGCGCCGTCATCTGATCGTTGCCGGTAATCTTTTTGATCAATGGTTCTGAAAGCCGCCGCCCCTGTTCAGCTTCCGTGGTGGTTACAAACCGTGTTCCCCTCAGCCGCGCAATGTCGTTGGTAATCTGATCCCCTGTTTTCCGCATAAAAGTTTCTGTCGGCGTTGCTGTGGCGTAATCGCCCAGCAAAGACATTATCGTATTCAGAAACGTAGTTTTGCCGTTAGCCCCGCTCCCGAATAAAATAAACATCGTTTGTTCGCTTGTGTCCCCGGTAACCGCCCAGCCGGAAGCGGTTTGGACAAAACTGATAATCTCCTTGTTGTAGTTCATTATTTCCCGGATAAACTTTTTCCAGAGCGGGCAGTCGGCTTCAGGGTCATAATCGACATTGGCCATTTTGGTAATCATGTCCTCCTGCTTATGCGCGGTAAATTCCCCTGTTAATACATTTATCGTTCCGTTGCGGGCATTCAAAAGCCAGGGGTTAGGGTCCAGGTCTTCAGCGCTGACATTCAGCTCCTTAATCAGTTGAGCCGTTTTTATCATCGCTTCCCGCCTTCTGAAACTTTCGCTAATTTTGGCGAAGTTCTCAATTTCCATGCGCTCACGATAATCATCGGTCTTTAACAGTTCGTCGTTTATGTTCCGCACTGTTTCAAGCCCCTTTTCATGCACAAGCGCGCCGCCCTCGTCAACCTCCCAATGTGTGCCGTTCCAGACAAGCCATTTTTTCCATGAAGGGCAATAACGAATATTCCGTCCATGCTCCCGCAAAAGCCTTGAAGCGTTTGTGGAATCGGTAAACTGGATATTCCCGCTTTTCAGTTCGTGTATCCGCAAAAAGATACTCTCGTCGCCAATTCTCTCTGACATAATGGACTCCTTGGTTTTTGTTTGCATAAGCAAACATATATTTAACAGCGGCAGTATTTTTTGCCCTGTCTTGCCTAAAAAATAAGGCTGCTGGTTGCTGGAATATATAGGTATTTTGTGCAAATAATAAGGTATTACCCCAAATTTCATGCCCATTCATTAGCCAGCCCCTGACCAAAGCTACGCTCCACCATCTCTTGAGAAAATTAGCCATAAAGTATATCCTTACCAGTGGAGGCCGTTTTGCCGCGAATTTTCGACAATATTACAGGAGACAAGCTCGCCAAAGCCCTCAACCAGACCCTAACAGGGGCAAAACGTGCTGATTTCTGCATTGGGTACTTCAATTTGCGGGGCTGGAACCTCCTTTTAGACAGCGTAGATCAGCTTATCGGCAGCCATTTAGACGAAAAATTCGATGAATCGCGCAACGAAGTTTCCAGCGCTGATAGTGTTTACAAGGCCCGTGTCCTTATCGGTATGCAGAAAACACCGCAGGACGAACTGGAAGAATACTTTGCGCTTCATAATCAAGAGATAGACAATGCAACGGCCAACGAAATAAAAAAAGCAAAGGCGGCAGAATTCCGCAAGCAGCTTACCATCGGGCTGCCAACAAACACGGACGAGGTAACACTCAGAAAACTTTCACGCCAGTTGCGCTGCGGTCAAGTGAAGGTTAAACTCCATCTGGCTTTTAATCTTCATGCAAAGCTTTACCTTGCCTATCGCAATGAATACAATACGCCCATAATCGGTTACCTCGGCAGCAGTAATCTTACTTTTTCCGGTCTTTCCAAGCAGGGCGAATTAAATGTTGACGTAACCGAGCAGGATGCGGCGCAAAAACTTGAAAAATGGTTTCAGGAACGCTGGCAGGATCGTTGGAGTATTGACATTACTTTGGAGCTGGCAGACATCATCGATCAAAGTTGGGCATCGGAAACGCCTTTATCACCATATTTTGTCTATATGAAAATGGTATATCACTTGTCTCAGGAAGCCCGTTCCGGCATTGCCGAATTTTCCGTGCCGAAAGTTTTCAAAAGTGTCTTGCTGCCCTTCCAGCAAAATGCCGTTCAAGTTGCAGCACATCATCTGCACAAACGCGGCGGCGTTATTATCGGCGATGTGGTGGGTCTGGGAAAAACTATCACCGCCACCGCTTTGGCGAAGATGTTCGAGGACGATTTCCTTCTTGAATCCCTCATTATTTGTCCTCCCAATTTGAAAGATATGTGGCAGGGTTATGCACATAAATACCAGCTTCGTGCAAATGTAATGTCTCTTGGCGAAGTTCAAAATAAATTAAAAAATGAACGCCGTTATCGTTTGGTGATAATTGATGAAAGCCATAACCTCCGCAATCGTGATGGCCGCCGCTACCGTGCAGTTGCTGAATATTTGGCGCTAAATGATTCAAAAGTGATAATGCTGACCGCAACGCCTTACAACAAAAGTTATCTTGACCTTTCAAATCAGTTGCGCTTGTTCCTTAACGAAACCCAAAATCTGGGTATCAGCCCCGAGCGGTACATAAAAGAGATAGGCGGGAAAGTACAATTTGAAGCGAAACATCAGGTGAAGGAAACCTGTCTTGCAGCTTTTGAAAAAAGCGGTTTTTCAGATGATTGGGCGGAGCTAATGCGGCTGTTTTTAGTTCGCCGTACCCGAAGTTTTATCAAAGCAAATTACGCTAAAACGGACAAAGCTACCGGCAGAAAATATATTGAGTTTTCACCTAACGAAGATGGTTTTACCGAAAAAAGTTTTTTCCCTGACCGTATACCCGCCAAAGTGGA